>VBHJ01000053.1 GCA_005887685.1 Chloroflexota bacterium
GAGCAGTCCTTGATGGTCCTGGCCGACCTTTCGGCGAGCACGCAGAGCGCCGTCGACAAGGAGGGCACTACCGTGCAGCGCATCCTCGCCGAGCGTCAGGGCGCCGACCGGGCCGGAGTCATCAGCTTCGGACGGGACCCGCAGGTCGAGGTCAGCGTGAGCACCAATCCCCAGTTCGGGGAGTTCCAGAGCCGTCCGAATCCGAACTACACCGACCTCGCGTCGGCGATGCAGCTCGCGGGTTCGATCCTCCCCGCCGACAGCCGGCGTCACGTCGTGATCGTCAGCGACGGGCGCGCCAATCTCGGCGATGCCATCGCGGAGGCACGCCTGCTGCACGCCGAAGGCGTGCGCGTCGACGCGGTTGCGCTTTCCGTGCCGGTGGGCGCCGAAGCGTACGTGGACCGCCTCGGCATGCCGGGGACGATGAACGAAGGCCAGCAGGCAAGCGCGCAAGCGGTGATCGTCAGCAACGCGGCCACCAGCGCGACCGTGCGCTGGTACCTGGATCGGACCCTCCTGACGACAAGTCAGGTCGACCTGGCGAATGGGGAGACAACGCTCACCCAGGCGGTCAAGCCGACGGGTGCGGGGTTTCACAACGTGCAGGTCACGATCGATCCCGTGCTCGACACCTATGCAGAGAACAACGTGGGAGAGGCGTTGGTGCAGGTGGTCGGTCCGCCACGGGTCCTGCTCGTCGAGCAGAACGCCGGCGACGCGCCGGCGCTCGAAGCCGCGCTGGCTTCGACCGGCATCCTGTCGACCACGATCACGCCCGCGCAGCTTCCACGCTCAGCCGCGGACCTTGCCGCGTACCAATCGGTCGTCCTCGTGAACATCCCGGCGGCAAGCCTGGGCGTGGACGGGATGGCGCTGCTGCAAACAGCGACCCGCGACCTCGGCACCGGGCTCGTGGTGATCGGCGGCTCGGATGCCTATGGCCCAGGCGGCTACGCCGGCACGGCGCTCGAGGCGACGCTTCCGGTTCAGATCGAGCTGCCGCAGAACATGCAGAAGCCACCGGTCGCCGTGATGCTGGTGCTCGAGAGCACCGAGTCGACAGAAGGCGACCAGGTCCTGCGCGGCGCCGCCGACGCGGTGATCGACCAGCTCACGCCGCGGGACTTCGTCGGCGTGACGAACGGAATGGGCGGCAACGTCGTGGTGCCACTGACCCAGCTGACCGACAAGGCGAAGGTGAAGGCGACGATCGCGTCGATGTCGCTGGGGGACCCGGGCAGCTACGGCCCGGACCTGAATGCCGCGTCCCAGCAGCTCGTCAAGAGCAAGGCAGGGCTGAAGCACATCATCCTGCTCGGCGACGGCGACGCCACCGGGGATAACTACGGACCGATCGTCACGGCGATTCACGACCAGGGCATCACGGTTTCGACGGTGTCAGCCGGCTCGTTCGGCACCAACCCGGGCCTCATGCAGCAGATCGCAGCGTGGGGACACGGCCGCTTTTACAACAGCACCAGCGTTCGCGACGTGCCGCAGATCTTTCTGAAGGAGACCAACGAAGCGCTCAAGCCGTGGATCGTCGAGGGCACGATCGCTCCGCATCTCGCATCGCTGCTTGAAGCGCTGCCCGGCGTTCCCCTCAACACGATGCCGGCGCTGACCGGATATGTCGCCACCACCCCGCGCGCGGCGGCGGATGTGATCCTGCAGAGCCCGCAGAACGACCCGCTGCTGGCGACGTGGGAGTACGGGTTGGGCCGCGTGATGGCATGGACGAGCGACGGGCAGGGCCGCTGGAGTGCGGACCTTCTGCGTTGGCCGAGCGCAAATCGGTTCTTTGGCGACGTGGTCCGTTACACGCTCCCGCAGGCAGGCGATCCCGCCCTGCAGATGGAGTCCCAGGTGCAGGGTGACCACACACACCTGCTGGTGACCGCACCCAACTTCTCGGGCGCGGGGGTCACGGTGAGCGCGGTCGCGCCCGACCTGTCGGCGAGCCAGCTGACGCTTGGTGCGACCGGTCCGGGCAGGTTTGAGGGTGACCTGCCCACCGACCAGGTGGGCAGCTACCTGGTTCACGTGACGCAGTCCGTGGGTGGCGCCGTCAAGCACACCAACACTTTCGGCCTCGTCGTTCCCTACTCGCCGGAGTACCGGGATCTCGGCACCGACCTGAACAGCCTTCGGGCCATCGCGAGGGCGGGCGGCGGTACTTTGATAACCGACGTCGCGCAGGTCTACCGGCTTCCGGTTCCCGCCGCGCAGGGTGTGCAGCCGCTGGACGAGCTGCTGCTGGTGCTGGCCATCGTCCTCTTCCCCATCGACGTGGCGTTGCGGCGTTTGATCTTGCGCGTCGAGGACGTGCCGGCATGGAAGCAGGCGTTCACGCGAAGACCCGCGCGCGCCGTCGCGGCAGAGGCGACCGTGGCGCGGCTCAAGGAACGCGTGGCAGGCGTGCGGTCAGCGCGCGCGGCAAAGTCGGCGGTGCCGAAAGAGAAACCGCTTGCCGACAAAACAGCTCAAGAAAGCATCGAGGAGCTGCGAGCGCGGAGGGGTCGCTAGGCCGAGGAGGCCTGCTTCGCCTCCATCTTGCGCATGAACTCCATCGCCTCTTCGACCGAGGGAACCGAGAGCACGTTCTTGGCCGCAAACTGCTCGGCGTTGTCCCAGTCCTTGGCCCGAATCCGCGCCGCCGCGGCCTCTCGGTCGTAATCGGTATTGCGCAACCTCATGTCGGGACCAAGCCAGGCCCAGTAGGCGCCCGGCTCCCCGTACGGCATGCCGACGCTGCCCGCGTTGACGACGCGGACCCGATCCACCCCGCGATCGAACTGCATGTGCGTGTGCCCGCAGACGATGACGTCCGCATCCGCACCGGCGATCAGCACGCGTACGCGCTCGAGCGGCGTCTCGACCGTCATCACGTCTGTGTCGTTGTGCGGCGTGGCGTGGCAGAACAGCACCCGACCGAGGCCGTCGACGCCATCGATCAGGACCTTGCTCTCGAACGAGGCAAGGAAATCGCGCTGCTCGCGAGTGATCTGCCGCGCGCACCAATCGGCGAACGGGCCTGGCATCTCGGATGGCGCTATCCCGTCGAACTCCTCGATCAGGCCGCGGTCTGCGTTACCGCGGACGAAGCGGGTGTGGTCGAGGGCCATCAGCAGGTCGATGGTCTCGGCGGGCATCGGTCCCGACGCGACGTCGCCGCACACCACGATCAGGTCAGGCTTCTCACGATCGAGCTGCGCGAGCACGGCCTCGAGCGCCGGGAGGTTGCCGTGGATGTCGGAGATCGCCGCGACCCGCACGGAGCTAGGCCGGCTTGTCCTTCATGCGCCGCGCCTGCGCCTCGGCTGAGTCGTGGTCCGGGTAGGGCCCGTCCAGCCTCACTCCTTCGGCGTGGCCATTCTCATCGAGCTCCGCGCTGACCACGTACCAGCGCTTGCCCAGATGGAGGACGCCGTGGTGCGCGGCCAGGCCGGTCTCGGCGGTCCAGCTCTTCGGCGTGATGCCGACGCGATCCCCCTCGCCCACCAGGGTCAGTCTACGTGGGTGCGTCTGTTCACGAAAGCGCCGATCCAGGCGAGCCCGCCGAAGACGATCGCCAGCACCAGGCCCAGCATCAGGAGCGGTGCGCTGAACCCAAACCTCATCGAGCTCACCAGCACGACGCCGGCTCCGATCAGGAGTCCAAGGGCAAGGCCCCACAGCCAAGGTTTCGGCATAGATAAGAAACGCGCATGTCGGTTACCGCACGCCTGACACCTGACCTATCTGAACGCAAGCTGAAGCTCGTGCCGGAAGGTGGGAGGCGGAATCGGAGCACGCGCTAGCCTTCTCGCACCGTGAATGAGGCGCCGGTCGGCATCTTCGACTCGGGCGTCGGGGGGCTGTCCGTGCTGCGCGAGATTCGCGCGGCCCTGCCCGCCGAGTCGATCGACTACGTCGCAGATTCCGCCAATGCACCATGGGGCGACAAGCCCCCTGGCTTCGTCCGTGAGCGTGGTCTTGCGATCGCGCGCTTCCTTTTGACACAGGGCGTGAAGGCGATCGTCATCGGCTCCAACACCGGGACGGCGGGCTCGGCCGAAGCACTCCGGAGCACGCTGTCCATACCTGTGATCGGCATCGAGCCGGGGATCAAGCCGGCCGTGCGCGCGACGAAGACCGGCGTCGTCGGCGCCATCGTTCCAGCGGCGGTGAGCGAATCGGACCGCCTGGCGTCGCTGCTCGACCGCTTCGGCGGCGACGTGAGGGTGATCATCCAACCAGTGCCGGGATTGGTCGAGCACATCGAAGACGCGGACCTCGACGGGACCGAGCTTCGGCGCATGGTCGAGAGCTATATCCGGCCGATGCTCGACGCGGGCGCGGACGCCATCGTCCTTGGCTCGACCCACTACGTGTTTCTCAAGCCCCTCATCACCGAGATCGCGGGTGAGCACGTTTCGCTGATCGAGACCGGAGCCGCGGTTGCCCGCCAGCTGACGCGTGTCCTCGACGAACGCGGACTGAGGGCCGCCGGCGGCGATGCAAGAGAGCGGTTCTGGACCAGCGGCGACCCCGCTCGGTCCCAGCACGTCATCTCCGCCCTCCTCGGACGCCGGATCAACGTGGAGAAGCTACCCGCCCAGGTGCAGTAACGACAGCCCTCGCAGCGGGTACTTGCAAAAACCTTACGTGGGACACAGGAAATTCTTAGCTGTGACGCACAGCGTGTTTTCTCGTGCATGCGGCTTCGCGCATCGTGGTCGTCGCGGGAGCGATCTTCATCGCTTTCGCTCCCGCCGGCAACGACGTCCGCGCATCGACGCCTGCCGTGACCCTGGGCATTCCGCCGGCGGCCACGC
>VBHJ01000054.1 GCA_005887685.1 Chloroflexota bacterium
GTGGGACGACACCGCTCGTCTGGTCTTACAACGGCGGCGAGATCTTCACGGCCGCGAGCACGTACAAGCTCGCCGCGCTGATGATGGAGGCACAGAACATCGCGGCCGGCAAGTCAAACCCCGACGGCCTGGTCTGCTACGTGGACGACGATTACGAGGCTGGCTGGTTCGACGACTACGCCGACGGCATGTGCTTCACACGGACTGAGCTGGCGCAGCGAGCAGGCCTGTTCTCCGACAACACCGCCGGCCACATGCTCGTGCGCGACCTGGGAGGCGCGGATGCGCTCAACGCCTGGGCCGCATCGGAAGGCGCCACCGAATCGGTGTTCTTCACCGCCAACACCACGTCCCCCACCGACCTCGCGTTGCTGTGGGCCGCGGAGGCAAGGGGTTCATTGGGCGGGGCCGCCGCGCACGCGTGGCTTTACCCGATGCTCACCGGCACCTCGACCGAGGCCGGAGTCCCGTCCGGAG
>VBHJ01000151.1 GCA_005887685.1 Chloroflexota bacterium
GATTCAGCGCTACACTCCCGCCCGTGAACAGCCCCGGCGACAGCTTCGCCTGGCCGTTTCAGGACCCTGGGTGGTTCGGCAAGATGGTCGTCCAGGGACTCATCTACATCATCCCGATCGTCGGCTGGATCGCGATGTACGGCTGGCTCCTCATGACCATCGACAACTACCGCGCCGGTCGCCGGGAGCTGCCGCCCGCGGGCTTCCACCTCGCTCGCGGGATCATTCTCTTTGTCGTCTACCTCGTCTACGTGATCGTCATCGAGATTCCGGGCGGAATCCTGACCGGGATCGGTGCGGGCAATCACAGCTCGGGCCTGCTCGCCCTGGGCTACCTGATCGATGCGGTGCTCGGGCTTTTCCTCGCTTTCCTTTTGCCCGCGATCATCCTGAGCACCTACAGGTCCGGCTTCGCGGGCGGTTTCGACGTGGCGGGCGTCTGGGCGACGGCCACAAGGGACCCCGGGACGACCGTGATCGCGGCGTTGCTAGCCATCGTGGCCGGCCTCATCAGCGGCTTGGGATTCATCCTCTGCTGCGTGGGTCTGCTCTTCACGATCCCCTACTCGCAGGCGATCATCGCCGGCGTCATCACGTGGTACGAGCGCCGGCTCGCCGGCCCGGCCCCGATGCCCGCGCAACCGGCCTAGGAAAGCAAAGGAGCGGAGCTTGCGCTCCGCCCCTTACGCACCCCTACGTCGCTGGACGCTGACCTACCAGGTCATCTGGACTTCAGCTGCCCCCGGCAGCCGACCGGCCGGATACACATGCCGCAAAGGCCTTGTGCTCCGCCTTGTCCTCACTGTGAGCCGCCGCTTTCGCGGCTTTGTCGCCCTTGGCGGGGGCGGTTTCCGAGGCATTCTCGGCGGCGTCGGCCGCCTTGCAGGCCTGGGCCGGAGATTGGTTGGCCGCCTCGTTGTTGTCCTGGGCTTCGCTCGACGCGATGGCGCTCACACACGCGCCATGGACGCCGTTCGCGCCATGTGGACACGTCCGCGCCGCTGACGCTACTGCGTCGCCGTGCGCGTCCGGGTCCCCCGGACCGGTCGCCTCTTGCATGGCCAGGGCACTGGCCGTACCGAGCGCGAGGGCCGCGGCTGCCCCCAGGATCGCGAATCGCAACCTGAACATGAATCCCTCCTGAGTCCGAAATGACTGCGACCCGACCCCTCGTGGAAAGCTCTAACGCCGGTGCCCGGGGACCTAACCAAACTCTCCCGGCGGTTTAGTTGCAGGAATTTTGGCGATCCACCGTTATCCCACTTAACGTCCTAGCAACCCCGGAGGAAACATGGCAGCACTACGTCGCAGAACAATCGTTGCAACGCTGTTGAAATTGACTCGCAGAGGGCGGCGATTGTCGTCGCTTTCGGACGGTCCCGGCTGCACGTGCGCAAGTTGCGTGCAGGCCTGGGACCGCCATCAGCGGCCGGCCCGGAAGGCCGTGCTCGAACCGCGAAGGATGCGTCTCGGACTGTACTGACGCCTCGACTGGGCAGCGTTAAGGGGCTAGCCCTGGATTGAGCTCAGCAGCGCCAGGTTGCTGAGTGAGGTCACCGCAAGGCAGATCGTCACGGCCTGGACCGCCACCAGCGAGGCGCGAAAGGTGATGCGCGAGAGGCGGTGCTCCTCACGGACCTTGTGCGCCGCCGCGAGCAGGGCGGCGGCGGCTGACGCGACGATCAGAACCTTGAAGCCCCAGAAGAGCGCGACTCCGCCGGTCTCGAGCAGGCGGGCGCTCACCGGCATCAGCTCCATGGCGCCCCGCGCGCGATCGACCGCTGTGGTCAGCGTGTCGGTCGCCTGACTCCCCAGCAGCAGGCCACTCCACAGCAGGGCCTGCCGGATCTCCACTCAAGGACAACGCGCCGAGTTCGCGAGATGGCTTCGCCTGCTCGATTGCGTTACGTACTTTTTTCAGCGTGGCCACCGGGTCTAAGCGCTTCCACTGGCGTTCCTAATTTGGAGGTGCCGACATAAATGGACACGGGAACACTGGTCACGATCCTGGTCGTCGCCCTGGTCGTCGTAGTGCTGCTCTTCCTTATCCGGGCTGCCGGCATCGGTCGCCGCCGGCCGCAGCTGCGTGCCCTGCCCCCCGAATCACGCGATCGATACATCAGCGAGTGGGACGAGATCGAGATGAAGTTTGTCGATGCGCCGGAGCAGGCGGTACGTGAGGCAGAGGCGCTGGTGATGGCGGTGCTGCGCGAGCGCGGGCATCCGCTGACCGAGCGCGACCTGCCCAGCGAGGTGCAGCAGGCTCACAAGCTTGGCTACACGTCCAAGGACAAGACCGAAGGTATGCGCCAGGCGCTCCTGCGCTACCGCTCGGCGATGGTGCGGATGGTCGGAACCGAAGACCAGGCCCGCCGCGAGCAGCGCCGCCGGGAGATGGCTTAGCAAGCGATATATAGCCCATGGCACCCTCTCCCCTCAGGGGAGAGGGATCAGGGGAGAGGGGCGTGTGATGCGCCGGGCTAGAGACCTGGCGCTGACACGTGCGGCCACGCGTCGTACACACTCGCCAGTCGCGAGGTGATCTCGGACGAGCCCGCGATGCTGTAGATGTAGGTGACGCCGGTCGGCGGCGGTTGTATGCAGGTTGTCGTGCATGCCTTCTCGCCGGCGTACCAGACCAGGTCGTTGGTCAGGAACCTGACCCCGGACCGTCCTGGCGGTGAGGTGTTTTGCACGCTGTTCGCCTGCACGCTGTAGAAACCGACGCCCCCGAGCCCCGAAGTCGTGCGGAACGTGTACGCGATCCAGCGCCCGTCGGGTGAGGAATGCGGCCGGACCCAGCGCAGCGAGATCATCGACGAAAGTCCCGTTGTCGGATCCCAGCGGTGCACGTTTCCGCTCGAGTCGCGGAAGAACAGACGGCTCGGCACCGAGGCCCATACAGCCATGGTCATGCCCGAAGTCGAGTACACCAGCGAACCGTCGCTCGCGCGCCGGATCTGGTCCGGCGCCGTCTCGCCTGTGCCCCCCGTGTGAAAGGTCTGGAAGAGCGCGATGTATTGGCCGTCGGGCGAGTAGCTCAGAAAGCTGTCGTCCTCGTCGGGGTTGATGCCTCGACCGGGCACGGCCGGGAGCGTGGTCAGCACGCGGTTGCCGGATGGTCCGACGAGGTGCCACGCGTTCACGTCGAGGTAAGTGACCGAGCGGCCGTCAGGGCTGACCGCGAACTGACCCGAGCTCACGACACCGCCGCCAAAGCCGGCGACGAGCGTTGTCGGGCCGCCGGCGAGCTGCGCCTCGACGATCTGGCTTTCCGGTGTCACATAAGCCACGGCCGACGCGCTCATGAACTGCGGTGAGATGACGTTCGCGTCGAACGTACACAGATTCTTTGCGTTGGCCGGGTCCTGGATGTCACGCACGACCACCGTCGGGTCTCCGACCACGGTTCCGATCACGAGGTTGTCACCGGCGGGCACGGGACTCGCGCAGCGCACAAGGGAAGCGGGGCCCGGGGATGAGCTCGCGGTCGGTGATGTGCCGGTCGACGGGGTCGCTGTTGCCGTGGCTGACGATGTCGCGGCGGGTGTATGCGCACCGGTTGCGCCCGAGCCGCCGCATGCGGCGAGAACGAAAATCGAAACCAGGGCAGCCCCGCTCGCGCGCACCGCGTAACAGTAGCGGGCGAAACCCTAGCCGATCAGCTCACTTAGCAACTTTCGTGTTGGTGTCGGCAATTTGTCGCGGAGCCGGTAATAAATCCAGATGCCGCGCTTCTCGGACTCGACCAGGCCCGCCTCTTTCAGCTTCGCCATATGGTGGGAGATCGTGGGCTGCGTGAGCTCGAGGCCGGCGGTGAAATCGCAGATGCAGATCGGAGCGTTCGCCTTCCACAACGAGGCGACCATCGTCAGGCGCGTAGGATCCGCCAGGGCCTTCATGAGCTCGGCCCTCTCCTCAGCCCAGCTCTCCCGAACGACGGGAAGAGCGCAGCACATCCCTCGCTCACGTAGCACCGGAAGCTCCTTGACGGCCATGACATGAATGCTACACTATCCATCGACAATCATCGATGGGTTTAGGGAGTCATGAAATGAGCGAGATCAGCGAAGCCGTCAGGTCACGTTACGCAGGGGCGGCGAAGAAGATCGAGCTGCTGCCGCTCGATTCGACGGTGGGTTGCTGCCAGGTTGACGGCCCGGACTGCGGATGCGCCGGCTCCTACTCGTCCGGCGAGCTGAACGAGATCGGTCTGAGCGACGGCATCAGCCTCGGCTGCGGCAACCCGACGATGCTCGCAAGCCTGGAGCCTGGCGAGATCGTGCTCGACCTCGGATCAGGCGCAGGGCTTGACGTCCTGCTGTCGGCTCGTCGTGTTGCGCCGGGCGGTCACGCCTACGGCGTCGACATGACCGACGAGATGCTCGCGCTTGCCAATCGCAACAGAGACCGGGCGGGTGTCAACAACGCAACGTTTCTGAGAGGCTCCATCGAGTCCATCCCGCTCCCCGACGCGTCCGTGGATGTCGTCATCTCCAACTGCGTGATCAACCTCGCCGAGGACAAGGCGGCGGTGATCAAGGAAGCCTTCCGCGTGCTGCGACCTGGAGGTCGCTTCGCGGTGGCCGACATGGTCGAGCTCGAACCGCTGAGTGCGGAGCTCAAGCAGCGCCTGGATTCATGGGCGGGATGCATCTCCGGCACGGTCCCGATCAACGAATATCGCGCTGCGCTCGTAGATGCCGGATTCAGCGAGCCCGAATTCGACGTTCACG
Source organism: Chloroflexota bacterium (assembly GCA_005887685.1). Classification (GTDB taxonomy): domain Bacteria; phylum Chloroflexota; class Dormibacteria; order Dormibacterales; family Dormibacteraceae; genus 40CM-4-65-16. The sequence goes on from VBHJ01000151.1 coordinate 4,737, forward strand.
CGACGCAGTCCCTGCCTGGCGTGGGCAAGGTCGGCAGCGCTTACATCCGCGCCCGGAAGCCCTGACTGACGGCGGGCGCGGCTGACTGGATGCGGTCCAGTGCGATGCGCCGCGCGGCGGCATCGGTGCTGACACCGTCGCGGTCAGCGCGGTGGAAGATCTCGGCGACAGCGTCACCGATCCCGGCGAGCTTGGCGTCGAGAACGTCGCGCGTCCAGTGCTGCTCCTCTATCCCGCCGCCGTGCAGGACACCGCCGGCATTGATCACGAAATCCGGCGCGTAGGCGATACCTCGCCCGCGCAGGAGGTCCGCGTCTGTGGGAATCTCGAGCTGGTTGTTGGCTCCGCCGGCTATCACCCGGCAGCGAAGGCCGGGAATCGATCGAGCGTTGATCATTCCGCCAGTCGCGCAGGGCGCCAGCACGTCGCACTCAGTCGTGAGCGCCGCCTCCGGAGCCTCGGTGCGAATGCCATTGTCACGCAGCATCGCCAGGCGACGAGGATCGATGTCCGTCGCGATGACGGTGGCTCCGGCACTTGCCAGGAGCTCGATCAGCCGGCCGCCAACACCGCCCGCGCCCTGCACAAGCACGGTGCGTCCAGTCAGATCGTCAGTGCCGAACGCGTAGCGGCAACTGGCCCGGATGCCGTGCAGGACGCCGACCGCCGTGTCGGGAGCGGTGTCGCCGGAACCGCCGGCGGCCTCCGTCCTGCAGAAGACGTACGGGGAGACTTCCGCGATCACGTCCATGTCGGCGGCGGAGGTGTTCATGTCCGGGGCGCAGCTGTAAAGGCCGCCCAGGGAGTTGATGAAGGAGCCGTACTCGTGAAGGAGGCGGCGCCTGGCTTCACCCTGTGGGATCTCGGGCGTCGGCAGCGCGATCACGGCCTTGCCGCCGCCGTGCGGAAAATCGACGCACGCGAACTTTAGGCTCATCGCCTCAGACAGGCGCATTCCGTCTGCCAATGCGTCGGCGGGTCGGGGGTAATGCTTCATCCGGGTCCCGCCCGCGGCCGAACCGAGCCTGGTGGAATGGACGCAGACGAACATCAACGTGTCCGTCTCTCGGTCGCGGTGGATCGAAACCGACTCGCCGTCCCAGGCGGCCAGGAGATTCTCCATCGGATCGAGTTTAGGGGGACTCCCAGCCCCTCCGGCGCTGCGCGCCACCTCCCCATAAATGGGGAGGATTACTAAGCCGCTTTCGGGTGCTCGACGACCGCCAGGACCCTGGGTGCCACGAATCTTGCCGTCCGGACCACGCCGCCCGTGCGCGTCAGCTCGCGAACCTCGACGGTCGTGCGCGAGCTTCGCACCTCGACGCTGCGCCCGGCCCGGGTCGCTTCGATCACGTATTCGCGGGCGGAACCGCTGCCGGCGTCCACCAGGACCTCGACGAAATCTCCTTTTGCCACGACTTTGTTATTCCCAATTCGAGCTGAATTCATGCGTTATCGGAGTGTGGCGCAACCTCCGCCCAAGCCCAGGAACATCGGGCAGCTGAAGGCTGCGGCGGCCTCCTGCCAGGCGTGCGACCTGTGGGAGGCTGCGACCCAGACCGTCTTCGGCGACGGTGACGGGCATGCCCGCCTGATGCTCGTCGGCGAGCAGCCCGGTGACCAGGAAGACCTGCAGGGAAAACCGTTCGTCGGCCCCGCCGGAAAGCTCCTGGAGCGGGCTCTGAACGAGGCTGGCATCGACCGCGGTCGCGTTTACCTGACCAACGCCGTCAAGCATTTCCGCTGGACCCGACGCGGCAAGCGCAGGCTGCATGAGAAGCCGAACGCGGGGCAGGTGCGCGCGTGCCGGCCCTGGCTCGAGGCTGAGATCGAGGTGGTCAAGCCGGGTCTCATCGTGCTGCTTGGAGCCACGGCGGCACAGTCCGTCATGGGGCCGGCATTTCGCGTCAGCAGGCAGCGCGGCGAGGTGCTTTCGTCGCCATTCGGCATCCCGATCGTAGCGACTGTCCACCCCTCATCGATCTTGCGCGCCACCGATGAGGAGTCGCGTGAAGCCGCAATGTCGTCGTTTATTGCCGACCTCAAGGTTGCGGCGAAGAACCCCTAGGGTCAAAATGCCCGCTGCATGGCCCAGGCAGAGGAGCACGTCGGGCGGGGAGCGCTCCTCCCGCTAGCAGTTCAGAACGCGTTCCGCGAGCGCTACCGCGCCATCCGGCCGGGCTGGCGATCGAGCGGCGATCAGCTGGAGACGATCGTGCGGAGTCACGTCACAGGGAGCAGCTCGGTGCTCGACCTCGGTTGTGGCCGGGGCGGGGTGGTCGAGCTGTTCTGGCGCGACGTCAGGATGGCCGCCGGCCTGGATCCTGATTCGCCTTCGCTGAGCGAGCATCGCGCCCCGGGGATGCCGGTCATCCGCGGAACCGGCGAGCACCTGCCGTTTGTCGATGAGTCGTTCGACCTCATCGTCTGCCTGTGGGTGCTCGAGCATCTGAAGGATCCGGCCGCGACGATGCGCGAGGTTCGGCGCGTGCTCAAACCGCGTGGCCACTTTGTATTCGTCACGCCGAACACGCGCAATCCGTTGATGCTCGCGAACCGCATCGGCAAGGCTCTGCCGCAGCTGCAGCGCCGGCTCGTGCCGAGGTTCTACGGACGTGTCGAGGCAGATACGTTTGCGGTCCAGTACCGGGCCAACACGGTCGCCGCGATCCGCGCCCATGCCAACGCCTCCGGCCTGGAGGTCTACGACATGCGGGTCGTGCCTGACCCGACCTACCTGGCGGTGAACAGCTTCATGTTCCGCGCGTCGGTGATGTCCGAGCGCCTGATGCCGAAGGGTTGGGGAGTTCATCTGCTTGGCGACTTGATTCGCAGGTAGGGATTCGAGTCAGCCCCTCCGGCCCTTCGGGCCACCTCCCCATGAATGGGGAGGAGACTATCCGATCTAATGAGGCTCGACGCCTACACGGTTGTCTTTCTGCGCCGGCCGGCGGGCGCGCCGCAGCTCAGCGACGATGAGCTCGCCGCCCTGCAGCGGGAGCACCTGGCTTTCAATGTCAGGATGCGCGAAGCGGGGCATGCCCTCATCAGTGGACCGGTGACGGGCCAGCCCGACGAGTCCCTGCGCGGAATCAGCGTCTTTCGGACATCGGTCGAGGAGACCCGAACGCTGATGGAGGGCGACCCGTCCGTCCAGGCCGGCCGTCTGGTGGTCGACATCTGCACATGGCTCATGCCGGCGGGCACGCTCGGCGATCATCCGTCGGCCCAAATCGACGACGACTAGCCGACAATACGGCCCATGAGCTTGAGCACGCTTCTGCAGATCATTGCGTTGGTGGTCTTCGTGGTAGCCGCGATCGGGTGGACGTGGAAGAAGACGGACTTGATCGCGATCGGACTTGCCCTGTGGTCGCTGTCGGAGCTGATCGGGCACTCGTTGACGTTGAACCTCGGCACGATCCTTCTGATCCTCGCCTTCATCGCCTTCGTGCTCGCCGCCATCGGATGGAAGTACAAGAAGGTCGGTTTGATCGCCGTTGGGCTGGCACTCTGGATGGCCTCGATCGTGGTGCCGACGATCATCCATTAGCCGGGCCGCCGCCTTCAGGCTTTGATCACATCCCAGGCCGATACCCAGTCGTCATAGGGAACGCACCCGCCGCCGGCGCAGTAGGCGATCGGGGTCTGCCAGAAGCTGACCCCCGATAGGTACGACGCCGTCGCGTCGGCGTGGTATTTCGCGCAGGACCCTGCCTCCAGCGCGTTCAGCGAGCCACACGCCTTTGAGTTGACGGGGGTCTCGCCAAACAGATGAGCCTGCTGGGCCTGCACCTGGGGCGTCGTCGTGTACTCGGCCCACAGGTACGCGCAGTTCGGATGCGGAGCGCGCGCCGCCAGCATCCAGCTGTCGCCCCACGCGGTCATGCCTTCTCGGGGCGCCGCCTCCGCGACCGGGATGCCGACCGACTGCAGCTGGAGGGCCTGGTAGAGGCCGGCTGACCCGACGACCGCCTCCCCGTCCTGGTACATACCGACCTCGTCCGATGCGATCGCCCAGTAGCGATGGATCAACGGACGCTGCTGGGTCAACAGGCCGACGGCGGCGTTGAACTGCTTGCGGTTGAGCTCGAATGGATTCGTGATGCCAAGGCTCGGCTGCGACCTGCTGAGGTACAGCGCCGCGTCCGCGATCTGCATCGGGTTGTCGGGCACCGTGACGTGGTCCTTGTAGGCCGGGTCGTAGACGGTGCTCCAGCTCGTCGGCGGCGGCGCGACCTTCTTTGTGTTGTAGAGCAGGATGTTGGCGCTCCACTGCAGCGAGACGCCGTAGTGAACGCCGCCGACGGTGTTGTACGCCGGGCTCTGGAACGGAATGCCGAAGTCGGGCCACGACGGCATGAGCGCGACGTTCATCGGGTTCACCTCGCCGCCGTAGATCAGCTGAAGGCTGATGTCACCTGGCGCTGAGACCATGTCCCACTGCCCGCCACCGCCACCCGCCATGAGGCTCGACATCTCGGCCGTCGAGCCGACGTAGTGGGCGTGGACCTGGCAGCCGGACTGCTGAGTGAACGGCTTGGTCCACGAGTCGTCCGCGTAGCCCTCCCAGGTGATCAGGTCCAGCTCCCCTTCGCCCACGCCCACCGCCGAAGGCGTCTTGACGCCCCTCGTCGGTGGTGAAGGCGCGGTAGTAACGCTGTTGGTCGCTCCCGGTTCGCAGGCGGTGAACGCCAGAAGGGCGCCCGCCAGCAGCCGGGCGAGGGTCCGCCCTCTCAACGCGCGGCGGGTACGCGCGAGGTTCCGCCACCTCCGGTAAGGCGAGCCGCGATCAGGACCGGAATGATCGTGATGAGGATCACGAACGACACGACCACGTTCACCTCAGGAAGCCGCTGGCCGTTACGGATCTGCGCGAAGATCCAGATCGGCAGCGTGTTCTGCGCCCCGGCGGTGAACGTCGTGACGATGATCTCGTCGAAGGAAAGGGCGAACGCCAGCATCGCGCCGGCGATGACCGCCGTCGAGAGCAGCGGCAGCGTGATGTCCCTGAATGTCTGGAACCCGTTTGCGCCAAGGTCCATCGCCGCCTCGACCAGCGACCCCTGGGTGCGCCGAAGTCGAGCCAGCACGTTGTTGTAGACGACCACAATGCAGAAGGTCGTATGTCCGACCACGATGGTGGCGACCGAGAGAAGGATTCCGCCGTAGTCGAAGAATGCGTGAAGGGCGACCCCGGTGATGATCCCGGGCAGCGCCAGCGGAAGCACCAGCAGGAAGTTGATCGCGTCGCGGCCGAAGAAGGTGGTCCGGTGGATCGCGAACGCGGCGCACGAACCGAGGATCAGCGCCAGCACCGTCGTAATTAGCGCGACCTCGACTGAGAGCTTGATCGCGGAGAGGACTTCCGCGTCGTTCAGCGTCACGTTGATCCACCTGAGAGAAAAGCCTTCGATCGGCCAGGCTTCGATCTTGGAGGAGTTGAACGCGTAAAGGAAGATGACCACCATTGGGATAAAGAGGAAAAGCAAGACGAGCACCACCCAGGCGCGCAGAGCGATTCGGGTCAAGGTTTCGCTCACCTGATCAGAGCGCCTCGAACGCGCCAAGACGCTTGGCGCCGATCAGGTACAGGGCCATGATCCCGATCGGCACCATCGCCAGGGCGGCCGCGAACGGCACGTTGTTGGCGATGCCGATGTTGCTGTAGACGACGTTGCCGATGAAGCTCGTGCCGCCTCCGATCAAGACCGGCGTGATGTAGTCGCCGAGGGTCAGGGAGAAGGTGAAGATCGATCCGGCGACGACGCCAGGCAGCGCGAGCGGCAGGACGATGTCTCTCAGCGTGCGCCAGCGCCTCGCGCCGAGGTCCGACGCCGCCTCGACCAGCGACTCCGGGACGCGCTCGAGCGCCGCGTACGTGGGGATGATCATGAACGGGAGCCAGATGTAGGAGAAGACGATCCAGACCGCGACGTCGGTGTAAGCGACGTTTGCCGGTGGTACGCCGAACGCCTGCAAGCTCCAGTTCAAAACGCCGCTGTGGTTGAGGATCAGGATCCACGCGTAGAGCCGGGCGAGGTATGACGCCCACAGGGGCAGCAGCACCGCGGCAAACAAGATCGTCTGGACTCGCCTCGACGCGATACGTGCCATGTAGTAGGCAAATGGAAATGCAATCGCAGCGTCGGTCACCGTCACCAGGGCGGCCATGGAGACGGTCCGGACGATGATGCGGAGGTAAGTCGGCTCATTGAGGATCTGCCGGAAGTTGTCCAGGTTCCAGGCCTGGATCATCCTGGTCGTGAACGGGTCGATCGCCCAGAAAGCGGTGATGAGGAGCAGCACCAGGGATGCGATGTAAATGACGACGAACCAGGCCAGTGGAGGCGTGAGGAGGACTGTCGTGCGGAGCCACGGCAGCCGCCAGAACAGCGAACGAATGGCGACGGCCCCGCCGCCCTTGCGACGAGGCCGTCCAGCTACCTCAACCGTCACCTGAGATCAGCCCTTGATGGTCGTCCAGGCTGACTGCCACTGCGCGTAGGCGATGCAGTTCTTGGTGCCGTCGTCACAGGTGGCGATCGGCGTCTTCCAGAACTTGATGGTGTCGAAGTACGAACCCGGGGCGTTGCCGTGGTAGGCGGCGCAGGACCCAGCGCTCAAGGACTCCATGACCGCGCATGCCTTGGTGTTCACAGGTGTCTCGCCGTAGTTGATGGCCTGCTCGGCCTGCACCGTCGGCGTGCTCACCCACTTCGCCCACATGTAGGCGCAGTTTGGATGCGGCGCATTCGTGGCCAGCATCCAGGTGTCGGCCCATCCGGTGGCTCCCTCGGTGGGGATGGTGTCGTTGACGGGTGCGCCGGCGGTCTTGAGGTCGGTCGTCATGATCGGCCAGGCCGCACCGACCACGACGTCGCCGCTTTTGAACGCCGTCTCCTCGTCACCGACGGCCGCCCAGTAGGTCTTGACCAGGGGCCTCTGCTGCTTGAGCAGGGCGACCGTGGCGTCGAACTGCGACTGCGTCAGCTCATAGGGATCGGTGATCTTCAAGCTCGGTTTGGTCTTGCTCAGGTAGAGCGCGGCATCGGCGATCTGGATCGCGTTGTCGGGGATCGTGATGAGGCCGCTGTACTGGGAGTCGTACAGCACGCCCCAGCTGGTCGGCGGGTTGACGAACTTCTTCGTGTTGTACAGCAGTGTGTTCGGCCCCCACTGCAAGGAGACGCCATAGTGGATCCCGCTGATCGTGTTGAAGGCGGGACTCTTGAAGGCGGTCTGGAAGTTCTGCCAGTCGGGAATCAGGTCCATGTTCATCGGCTTGACGTCGCCGCTATAGATCAGCCGCAGGTCGGCGTCACCGGACGCGGAGACCATGTCCCACTGACCGCCTCCGCCGTTCGCCATGAGGGTAACCATCTCGTCAGATGAGCCGGCGTCTTTGTAGGTGATCTTGCAGCCGGTCTGCTGCTCGAATGGCTTCTGCCACAGGGATTGGACGTAGCCGCCCCAGTCGATCAGGGTCAGGGCCCCCTCGCCCGCGCCGATCTGCGCCAGCGGCTTGATGTTCGCGGTCGGCGGCTGCTGCAGCGTGCTGCCCCCATTGTTGTTGCTGGATCCGCATGCGGTGACGGCCACGGCGGCCAGCGCCGCGATTGCTCCGAACTTCATTGACTTCCTACCTCCCCTTGTCGAGGACGAATGTGTGGTTTGCCGTCCAGGCGAGTCGCACCGGCCGGCCTTCGAACCGTTCGGCGTCTCCCAGGGCGTCCATATTCTGACGTACCGCGACAAGGTGCTCGCCGCGCTCGAGGCGCACCACGTACCGGGTGCTCATGCCCACGTAGATCACCTCCTCGACCTCGCCCGGCTCGACGGTCATGCCGGACGGGGCCGCCTCGCCCTCCGCGAGCATCCGGATCTTCTCCGGGCGGACGACGAAGCGCACGCCATCTCGGACCAGCACGTTCGAGATGCCGATGAACCCGGCGACGAACTCGGTCGCGGGTCGTTCGTAGACCTCGACCGGCGAGCCGATCTGCTCGATCTGGCCGCTCGACATGATCGCGACGCGGTCGCTCATGGTCAACGCCTCTTCCTGGTCGTGGGTCACGTACACGAACGTGATGCCGACCTCCTTCTGGATCTGCTTGAGCTCGATCTGCATCTCCTGGCGAAGCTTCAGGTCGAGCGCGCCGAGCGGTTCGTCGAGCAGCAGAACCTCGGGCTCGTTGACCACCGCCCGGGCCAGGGCCACCCGTTGGCGCTGGCCGCCCGAGAGCTGGTTCGGCCGTCGGTGGCCAAGGCCGGTGAGGCGCACCATGTCGAGCGCCCTCTGCACTCGTTTTTCACGTGCTTGACGCGGAATGTGCTTCACGCGCAGGCCATAAGCAATGTTCTCCGCGACCGACATGTGAGGAAAGAGTGCGTAGTCCTGGAACACGGTGTTGGTGTCGCGCAGGTACGGTGGAACCGAGGTGACGTCGCGGCCGCCGAGCTCGATCCGGCCGGCATCCGGGCGCTCGAAACCCGCGATCAGGCGTAGCAGTGTGGTTTTGCCCGACCCGGATGGACCGAGCAGGGTGAAGAACTCTCCCTCGTCGACGACCAGGTCCACTCCGGCCACCGCGACGACCTGGCCGTAGTTCTTGCGAACGCCCTGCAGCTTTAGAGCGGCCTTCGGTGCTGGGTCACCCGAGGTTGGAGGCACAGACCGAGGCCCCTTCGCCGGATCTTCGGCGCCCAGGCGGCCCATCTTCGGGCTCAGCTCCTGCGCTGCTCGCTCACGCATTTCGAATGCGCTCGCTCCGCTGCTCGTCGCTTCGCCCGAATCTGGACCACCTGGATCACCGAATCTCTCGGCGAAGGTCCTCGGCTGTGCCTCTCAGTCAAGGGAGGCCATCACGTGCTTGATCTGGGTGTATTCCTCGAGCGAGTAGATCGACATGTCCTTGCCGTAGCCGCTCTGCTTGTAGCCGCCGTGGGGCATCTCGTTGACGAGCGGGATGTGCGTGTTGATCCACACGGTGCCGAACTGCAGCTTGCGCGCCATGCGCAGCGCCCGGCCCACGTCGCGCGTCCACACCGATGCCGCGAGGCCGTAATCGACGCCGTTGGCCCACTTCAGTGCCTGCTCCTCGTCGCTGAACTGCTGCACGGTGACCACCGGGCCGAAGACCTCCTTGGTCACGATCTCCGCATCCGGCCCGGAGGGCACGACCACCGTCGGCGCGTACCAGGACCCGGCCTTCTTGATTCGCTCGCCGCCGGTGAGGACCTCCGCGCCAGCCTTCCTCGCCCGGTCGACAAACCCGGATACGCGTGTGAGCTGCTCTTCGGAAACGAGCGGACCCATCTCGGTGTCGTCGGAGAGCGGATCGCCGACCTTGAGGCTGCTGACAGCGGGCACGAGGTCGCCGAGCAGCTTCTCGTGAATCCGCGGTCCCGCGATGACACGTGTGGCGGCGGTGCAGTCCTGGCCGGCGTTGAAATAGCCGCCGATCTTGATCCACTCCACGACCTTCTCGAGGTCGGCGTCGTCGAAGACGATCACCGGCGCTTTGCCCCCCAGCTCGAGGTGGACGCGCTTCAGTGTTGATGCGGCGGCGCGAGCGACCTCTTTCCCGGTCGCCACGTCGCCCGTCAACGACACCATCGAAACGCCGGGATGCCGCACGATGCCGGCGCCTACGGGTTCACCGTCGCCCGTGATCACGTTCAAGACGCCTGGCGGAAAGATGTCCGCCGCCAGCTCGGCCAGCTTGAATGCGGTGAGGGGCGTCCACTCCGACGGCTTGAGCACCACGGTGTTGCCCGCGGCGAGCGCGGGTGCGATCTTCCAGGTGGCCATCATCAACGGGTAGTTCCACGGCGCAATCGAACCAACCACTCCGATGGGCTCACGCCGCAGCATGCTCGTGAAGCCGGTCATGTACTCGCCTGTGGCCCGGCCTTCGAGCAGCCGCGCGGCGCCGGCGAAGAAACGGAAGCAGTCCACGATCGGAGGGATTTCCTCTGACCTGGTCGGAGCCAGCGGTTTGCCGACGTTCTCGGACTCGATCCGCGCCAGCTCGTCGCCGTCGGCTTCGATGGCCTGGGCAAGCTTGAGCAACCGTTCGCTGCGGTCGCGGGGCGTGGTGTCGGACCAGCCCTCCTCAAAAGCCTTGCGCGCGGCGGCCACCGCGCGGTTGACGTCCTCTTCGGTTCCGTTCGGCACATGCGCGATGACCTTGCCCGTCGCGGGATTCACGATCTCCTGCACGGCGTCGCCCGCACCGGGCGTCCATTCGCCACCGATGAACATCTCGTGTTTGCGCAGCGTCGTGCTCATTCGGCCTCCTTCAGGCGCCAAGCGAGGCGCCGAGTATGTCCAACCCCTCCTCCAGCTGATCGTCGGGGATCGTCAGCGGCATGAGCGTGCGCACGACGTTGTGGTGCACGCCACAGCGCAGGATGATCAGCCCCTTCTCACGCGCGGCGCCGAGGATCTGCGCCGTCTCTTTGTCCGCCGGCTCCTTCGTCTTCCGGTTGCGCACCAGCTCGAGACCCGCCATCGCTCCGACAGCCCTGACGTCGCCTATCACCTCGTGCTCTTTCGCCCAGCTCTGCATCCGCTCTTCAACGACCGAGCCGATGCGGGCGGCTCGCTCGGGCAGCTTCTCGTCGCGCATGATGTCCATGACGGCCACGCCCGCCGCACACGCCACCGGATTGCCGCCGTAGGTGCCGCCCAGACCACCCGGGTCCGGCGCGTCCATGATCTCCGCCCTGCCGACCACCGCGGACAGCGGGAAACCCGCGGCCAGGCTCTTGGCGACTGTGATGAGGTCAGGCTGCACGCCTGAATGCTCGATGGCGAAGAACTTGCCGGTCCGGCCGAAACCGGTCTGGATCTCATCGGCGATGAGAAGGATGCCGTGGCGCGCGGTCAGCTCGCGCAGACCATGCATGAAGTCAATCGGAGCTGGCACGAAACCGCCTTCGCCAAGCACCGGCTCGATGACGATCGCGGCCACCCGTTTGGGGCCCACCTCTGACTCGAGGAGGTTGTTCAGGTCGGCAAGCGCAGCCTCGGCGTTCCAGCCGCGGTACTCATAAGGAAAGGGCGACTGGTAGATTTCGGCGGCATAGGGGCCGAAGTCCTGCTTGTACGGCTGGACGCTGCCGGTGAGGCTGAGCGCCAGCAGCGTGCGGCCGTGAAAGCCGCCGCGGAAGCTGATCACCGCGGGGCGTCCGGTCGCCGCGCGCGCGATCTTGACGGCGTTCTCGATCGCCTCCGCGCCAGTCGAGAAGAAGATCGCCTTCGCGGCGCCGGCGATCGGGGCGACCTGGCAAAGACGCTCGGCAAGCCGAAGGTACGACTCGTAGTGGACGACCTGGAACGAGGTGTGGGTGGCGCGTTCCAGCTGCTCCTGCACCGCCTGCGTGACCCGAGGGTGAGCATGGCCGACGTTCATCACCCCGATTCCGCCCGCGAAGTCGATGTAGCGCTTGCCGCTTATGTCCCACAGCTCGGACCCCCGCGCGCGATCGACAGTGATGGGGTGAGCGCTGGTGATGCCGCGCGGCACATATTTCGCCCGGAGCTCGGCCAGCTCGGACTCACTTACGTGGCGGACGGTCACGCGGCCATCTTAGGGGCCCCCACGAATTCAAGGCAAAGCCTGCGAATTCGTGGGGCAAAAAGCAGATACCATCCGGAACTGGTGGAAGGGCCTCGATCGGCGGTCGACCGCCTCTGGCCGGATCGCCCGGCGAGGATCACCGAGCTGGGCGGCGGCATCACCAACAAGAACTTCAAGGTCGAGGTGGAGGGCGGCGTTTTCGTGCTCCGCATGGGCGGGGCGAGGACGGAGCTGCTCGGCATCGACCGGGCGGTCGAGTTCGCGGCGGGGACCCGGGCCAACGAGGTCGGCGTCGGTCCGGAGGTGGTCGAATTCGTTCGCTCCGAAGGGTGGTTGGTCGCCCGGTTCATCGAGGGGCGGGCCATCTCCCCGGAACAGATGAGGGAGCCCGAGATGCTGGCGCGAATCGCCGCCGCGCTGCACCGGTTTCACGACTCGCCCGGCATCCCCGGGCACTTCGACGCTCATGCCGTGGTCGAGGACTACCACGCCAAGGCGGTCGCCCACGGGGTTTCGATCCCGGCCGAATTCGACGACGCGCACGAGATCTCCGATCGCATTCGCGCCGCGCGTGGACCACAGTCATCCGTTCCCTGTCACAACGACCTCCTCAACGCCAACTTCATCGACGACGGCGACATTCGGATCGTGGACTGGGAGTACGCCGGAATGGGGGATCGGTTCTTCGACCTCGCCAACTTCTCCGTGAACCATGAGTTCGGCGTCGACGACGACCGCCGCCTGCTGAAGGCTTATTTCGGCGAAGCGCGTGAGGGCGACCTGGCGGCGCTGCGACTGATGCGCTTCATGTCGGACTTTCGCGAGGCGATGTGGGGCGTGCTGCAGAGCGGCATCTCGGAGCTCGACTTCGGTTTCCTCGAGTATGCGGCCAAGCACTTCAATCGCCTCGAGGCAACGGCATCCTCGGCGGAGTTCGACAGCTATTTCGCCCAGCTGACGCCAGAGGTGCCCTGAACAGCCGCCGTTGTCAGGAGCGCACGCGCGCACCGGCCGGATCGTACAGAGGCTCTTTTGCGATGTGGCCGCCCACCCACCTGCCGAAGATGTCCACCTCGACTGACGTATCGACCGGGCAGCCCGCCGGGATGTACGCGTAGGCGATCGACTGGCCGACCGTATATCCGTAGCCCCCGCTCGTCACGCGGCCGACGATGTTGCCTTCGATTCGGACCGGCTCCGAACCGAGGACGACCGAACGTGGATCGTCCAGGACCATGCAAGCGAGGCGCGTTGCCGGCGGTGAATCGCGTTTGGCGAGCAGGGCCGATCGTCCGATGAACTCACCCTTGTCGAGCTTGACGCAGAAACCGAGACCCGCCTGGTACGGATCCACGTCCGGCGTGATGTCCGAGCCCCACACGCGGTACCCCTTCTCGAGCCGGAGCGATTCGACGGCCTTGTATCCCCCCGGCGTCAATCCCTTCTCATGGCCGGCTTCGCGGATGGTGTCCCACAATCGCAATCCGAACTCGGCCGGGCAGTAGAGCTCCCAACCGAGCTCGCCGACGTACGTGACGCGCAGCGCCAGGCAAGGCACAGGTCCGATGGCCAGCTCCCGCGCGGTCATGAACGGAAATGCCTGGTTGCCGATGTCGGAGTGGGTGAGCCGTTGGAGGATGGAGCGCGCGGCCGGGCCCCACAGGCCGACGCAGGCATAGGCGGACGTCACGTCTTCGACCTCGACCGACCCATCGTGCGGTGCGTGGTCGCGGATCCAGGAAAGGTCGTGCATGCCGAAGGCAGTGCCGGTGATGACCCTGAACCGCCGCTCGCCGAGCCGGGTGATGGTGAAGTCACATTCGATGCCCCCGCGTTCGTTGAGCATCTGCGTGTAGGTCAGTGCGCCGACGGCGCGCGCGACGCGGTTGTCGGCGAGACCTTCGAGAAACTCAGCCGCGCGTCGACCCCGTACCTCGATCTTGGCGAATGAGGTGAAATCAAAGATCGCGGCCACTTCCCGGCACGCCGCGTGCTCGACGCCGATCGCGGGTGACCAGAGGCGGCCGGCCCACCCGTGCGGGCGCACGGTCAGGTCGCCCAGGGTGCCGTTCGGCTCGAACCAGTTCACACGCTCCCACCCAGATTTCTCGCCGAACGCAGCGCCGAGCTCCGTCAACCGCGGATAGATCGGCGAAAGGCGCAGCGGCCGGCCGGCGCTGCGCTCGTGGCCCGGGTACTTCACGTCGTAGTAGGTCGAATAGACCTCCCGCGTCCGGGCGAGCGTGTAGTCCTGGCTGGTGTAGTGGCGGCCGAACCGGCGAGAGTCCATCTCCCACGTGTCGAGGCTCGGCGTCCCCTCCACGATCCACTCCGCCACGAGCCGTCCCATTCCGCCCGCGCCGGCGAGGCCGTGGGCGCAAAAGCCCGCCGCGACCCAGAAGCCGCGAACCTCGCTCGGGCCGAGGATGAACTCGCCATCCGGCGTGAAGGCTTCCGGCCCGTTGACGAGCCGCACCACCTCCGCGTCCTTTAATGAGGGCGTGCGGACCACCGCGTTCGTCATGAGCGGCTCGAAGCGGTCCCAGTCGGGCTCGAGAAGACGTCCGTTGAAGTCCGCCGGGATCCCGTCGAGACCCCAGGGCGCGGGATCGCGCTCGTAGCCGCCCATGATCAGGCCGCCCGATTCCGGGCGGTAGTACACGAGCAGCGACGGGTCGCGCATGGTCGGCATGTCGAGGGGGAGGCCGGACGGCCGCGTGATCAGGTATTCGTGCGCAAAAGGGATGAGCGGGACGTTGACTCCGGCCAGGCGGCCGATCTCCGGGGCGAACATTCCGCCGGCGTTGATGACCAGCTCGGTGGTGATCTCGCCCCGATCGGTTACCACCCGGTGCACCTGCCCTTCGCTCACCTCGATGCCGGTGACTCGCGTGTCTTCGCTGATCTCCGCGCCGCGCCGTCGCGCGCCTTCCACCAGCGCGAATGTCAGCTGGCTCGGATCGATGTATCCGTCGGTCGACAGATAGGCTGCGCCGACCACGCCCTCGGTCGTCATGGGCGGGAACATGCCCTGGGCCTCCTCGGGTGAGATCAGCTCCAGCGGCAGCCCGAAGGTCTTCGCCCACGCGGCCTGGCGGGTCAGCTCCTCCATCCGCTCCTGGCTCGAGGCGAGTCGGAGCGAACCCACCTCGTGCCATCCGGTCTCCAGGCCGACCTCGTCCTTCAGGTTTCGATAGAGGTCGACCGAGTTCATCATCATCTGGGTCAGGCTGAGCGAGCCGCGGAGCTGACCGACGAGGCCGGCGGAGTGAAAGGTCGAGCCGCTCGTCACGCGTGCACGTTCGACCAGGACGACGTCGTTCCAGCCGAGGCGTGCAAGCCAGTAGAGGATCGCCGCGCCGCCGACACCTCCGCCGATGACAACGGCCCGCGCGTGCTTTCTCACGCGCCCCTCACCCTGCCCCTCTCCCTCCGATGGGGAGAGGGGAGAGTGACGATCTTTATGCGCGTGCTTCTGCGGGCGCCATGGTGGCGGTGTCTGGCGCCTTGCGCTGGGCAAAGGCCCAGTACACGACACCTACGAGCAGGATCACGCCGAGCGTGAATTCGAAGATCGGAACATTGCTCAGGAATCCCGGAACCGTCACGTTCGGGAGCGCGCTGAGCGGCGGGTTCTGTCCTCCCGCGGCGGCATTGCGCGGCCACAGGAAGTTGATCTCCATGGCGACGCCCCAAACCAGCCCGAGGATGTTCACGATCAATCCCCACTGGCCGAGCTTGAACGGGGCTGCCTCCTTCGGCCAGCCCTTCAGGCGGGCCAGAAGTATGGCCACGTTGCCGAGGATGTACGAGAGATAGATCATGCCGGTGGCGCCAATCGCGATGGTGGCGGCGCCGGCGTAGTAGAGCATCGGCAGACCTGCGAGGACGCCGATCACGATGCATGTCCCAATCGGCGTGTGCAGCGCTGGGTGAACCTTGTTGAACTGTCGCCCGAACGGCAGCCTGCCGTCACGCGCCATGCCGAAGGCCAGGCGGATGGTCGAGGTCTGGATGGCGAGGCAGCAGACGTAGATCGCCGCAAACACGACGAACAGGTAGAGGTTGGCCGCCCAGCTCGGGAAGTTGGCCTCGATGATCGTTACGAGCGGGAACGGGTATTTGCCGGCGCCGGTGTCGGTGACGAACTTGCTCATGTCGCCGGGGATCGCGATCACGACCGCGAACAGGAAGATCGCTCCGATGATCGCCGCGCCGATCACTGCCGCGATGACCGCGCGTGGCGCCTCACGACGTGGGTTCTTGGTCTCCTCGGCCAGCGTGCTCGCGGTGTCGAAGCCGTAGATCACGAAGAGCGACATGAACATCGCGCCGAGGAACGTGCCGAGCTGGTTGCTCGTCCCGAGATAGCTGGTGTCGGTGAACACCGAGACCGACTGGCGGTGATAGAAGAGGATCAGGACCAGG
>VBHJ01000152.1 GCA_005887685.1 Chloroflexota bacterium
GAGGTAGCTCACGTCCCAGAGAAAATCGGCACGGTCTTCGGCGAGACGCGCGGCGATGACGCTCGTGTCGTACGCGTTGGGGTCGTACTCGATCACATCCACCACGTTGATGCCCATCGTCTGGGCCAGGTCCTGCTCGCCCCCGCCAACGGAGCGTCCGTAAATGTCGTTCACCCGCACCACCACCGCGCGCGGGGCCGCCAACCCGTACTGCGGGAGAAGCACATCGTGCGTGAAGGTCACGGCCATCCGGCCCAACGAGCTGCCCGTGGCGACCGTGCGAAACACGTAATGGCGGTGCGCTGTGATCGGGTCGGCGACCGCTCCTGTCTCCCAATACACGGTCTTCAGCTCTTCGGCGCGAGAGGAAGCCGCGGCGGACAGCGTGCTCCCGTAGGTGCCGAGGATGGCCGGCACGTGGTACTCGCGCACCAGCGTGTCGACCGCCGCTGATGCGGCCTGCGGAGTCGTGGCGTCGATCACGTGCAGCTTCACGTTTGAGTGCGCGACCCGCAGGGCGGCCTCCACGCCGGCCAGCTCTTGCTTTCCCCCGGCGGCCTGGGGCCCGCTCAGCGGATAGATCGCGCCGAGCACGACCTGGCGGCTCTGACCTGGCTGCGCCTGCCCACAAGCGACTGCGAGTACAAGTGCGAAGACGACGATCGCGAGGCGCCGAGTCACCGGCTCAGGTTACGCGGTGGCGGCAGACCTAAGAGCTGTGACTCGAGCGTCGGCCAATTGGCGCTCGAGCTTCGGCGCCGGCGCGTAACCGTAGTTCACGTGCAACGCGCGGCCGTCGGCCGCCATCACGACAGTCGTTGGAAGCGTGTAGACATGGAAGCGATCGGCGAGCGTGCGCTCCGCGACCGCATCAACCTTGTCGACCCGGACGTCTCCCAGCCGAGCCAGCGCCGGCTCCTGGTGGGTCCGGCAAACGGTGCAGCTGTCCCCGGTGAAATAGAGGATGTAGGGGTCCTCCCCATTCATGAGGCCTTGTCCTCCCCATTCATGGGGAGGTGTCGGCGCAGCCGACGGAGGGGCCGATCCAAGTGCAAGCCTGCGGGCCCGGCGCGACCTCAACGTCTCCAGGCAGGCGGCGACGAGCACCACAGCGCCCGCCACCGCCAGCGCCCAGAGTTGCGCACTCACGCTCTAAGAAGACCCCTGCGCTCGAGCTGGAAGAAGATCTGGCAGCCCAGGCAGTAGCCGAACGCCAGGTTGACGAATGCAAGCACTGCGACGAGCAGCGCGAGGGCGAGCCCGATGAACGTGACCGGGATCAGGAACACCGACGCCACAGCCAGGAACACGCCGCCAAGCCCCTGCGCGAAGTTGTGCGGCTCGGGTCGGTCCTGGACCGGACGCGGCTTCACGATGCCGCTCGGCTTGAGGACCTTGAAGTAAAACTGCTTGAACAGCGCCAGCTGCGGCGCGAACGTGCCGAGCAGCAGCACTATCGCGAGCAATGGAATCAGCACCAGCGCCGGCTTGAAGATGGCGCTGGCCGCGAACGCGACGAGAACGGTCGCGATGATCCCGGTCTGGTTGACCTTGAGCGCGGAGTGGTCGACGACCTGTGTGGCCGTGCTCATTTCTCGATCGGGACGCGGATGGAGCTGCCCCACTCGGTCCACGAGCCGTCGTAGTTCTTCACGTCGGGGTAGCCGAGCAGCTCGTGCAGCACGAACCACGTGTGGGCCGACCGCTCACCGATCCGGCAGTAGGCGATCACCTCTTTGTTCGAAACCACGCCCTTGCCGCCGTAGATCTCCTTCAGGTCGTCGATGCTCTTGAAGGTTCCATCTTCGGCGTTGACAGCTGTGGCCCACGGAATGCTTGCCGCGGTCGGGATGTGACCGCCGCGCTGCGCGCCTTCCTGCGGGAGGTTCTCCGGGGCAAGCAGCTCGCCCGAGAACTCCTTCGGTGAGCGCACGTCGACCAGCGCTGCCTTGCCCAGCTTGTCGAGCACCTGGTCGCGGTAGGCGCGAATGTGCTCGTTCGGCGAGCTCTTGAAGTGATACGTCGTCGCGGGATTGCTCGGCGCGTCCGTGCTGTACGGCCGGCCCTCCTTCTCCCACTTGACGCGGCCGCCGTCGACGAGCTGGACCTTCTCGTGCCCGTAGTACTTGAGCGCCCAGTAGGCGTAGGCGGCGAACCAGTTGTTGTTGTCGCCGTAGAGGACGATCGTCGTGTCGGGCGTGATGCCGCTGCGGCCGAGCAATTCGGCCAGCGCGTCCCTGGGCGCGATGTCGCGTGCGACCTGGTCCTGAAGGTCTCGCTTCCAGTTCCAGCCGACGGCGCCCGCGAGGTGTCCCTTCTCGTAGACGGACGGGTCGACGTCGACCTCGACCACGCGCAGGCCTGAGTCTTTGGCGTGCTCGGCAATCCAGTCAGTGCTGACCAGTGCCTTGGTTTGTGTCTGTGAGCTCAATTCCAACTCCTCCAGAAAATGCAAATACGAAACGAACGGTTGAAAGAAACGAAGCGGTCGAGTGGGCGCGCCTTTACGGCGCGAGCAGACGGCCGGTGCTAGCTACAGAAGCAGGCCGGGATGTGGGTCAGACGCTGGGCAGGCCAGATCAGGTCCGCCATAGGTGTTCAATTCTAGGCAACCCACGGAACGCGTGGCGAATTCCCGACAATTTGCGACAGTGTCGCAAGTAGAGCTGTTCAAGTACCAGGCGCTCGGCAACGACTACCTGGTCCTGGACCTGCCGGGGCCGCTGGACGAGCTCGTTGCCGTGCTGCCGCTTCTCTGCGATCGACACTTCGGTCTCGGCTCGGACGGCCTGCTCGCCTTCGACCCGCGGGCGATGAGCGTTCGCATCTTCAACCCAGATCGTTCGGAGGCCCAGAAGAGCGGCAACGGGCTGAGGATCGCGGCGGCCCACGCGGTGCTTGAACACGGCGCTCCGAAGCAGTTCGAGCTGCGCACCCTCGACCGCTCGAACGCGGTCCGGGTTCTGGGTGGCAGCCGCTCACAGGTTGTCACCGAGCTCGACATCGGCCGGCCTTCGTTCCGGGCGGCGGACCTGCCCGCCAACTTCGAGGGAGAGCCCGACCATGTGTCACTTGAGGTCCCGGCCGGGGTTGTCGAGGCGGTCCTGGTGTCGGTCGGGAACCCTCACTGCGTGGTCTTCGGCGAGCCTGTGACGAAGGAGCGGTGTCTGGAGATCGGGCCCCACCTCGAGCGCCACCCCGCTTTCCCCGAGCGGACGAACGTCCAGCTCTGCGAGGTGGTGGATCGCGCGCACGTGCGCGCGGAGATCTGGGAGCGGGGCGCCGGCTACACGCTCGCCTCTGGCACGAGCGCTAGTGCAGTGGCGGCGGCGTGCATGCGGCGGGGCCTGGTCGACGACATCATCGGAGTGGAGATGCCGGGCGGCTCTCTAGCCGTGAAGCGCGAGGTGAACGGCAACCTCTTCCAGTCCGGCCCCGCCAGGCGCGTCTACCGCGCGACGATCGACCTAGCCGACTTTGCTCAGCCCCAAGACGGCATCCGGTAGCTCGGCGAGGCCGCCGATCACGGAGTCGGCCAGCGACGGGTCGTCTTTCTCACCCTGCCGGTTGACCCAGATCCGAGTGATGCCGAGCTCGTGCGTGGGAATGATGTCGTGGAAGTAGCTCTGCGCGACGTGGATCCACGCGCTCGCCGACGACGCGAACGTCGACTGGAAGAGGCGGAAGTGCGCAGGGCTCGGCTTGTAGGCGGAGACGTCTTCGGCCGTGACCACGGCATCGAACGAAGCGGGAAGGCGGCGCTGGGTCAGGGCAATGATGTCGCGGTCGCAGTTGGTCAGCAGCGCGAACCTCCACCCTTGCTTGCGCAGGTCGCCGAGGGCGGGACCGACGTCCGCAAAGGGAGGCCAGTAGGGGATGGTCGAGACCAGCGCGGTCGCATCGTCCGGCTTCAACTCCACGCTCAAGCGCTTGGCCGCGCGGCGCGTCGTCTCGGTGAGCACCGCGCGGTAGCGCTTGAATGAGCCTTCGCTCTCGACCTCAGCCTCGAGGGCGATGTACGTGTCGAGAAAGTTCTGCCCGCGTCCGGGAAAAAGCAGCTCGCCCGTCGTTCGAATGCCATGGCGCCAATCGATCAGGGTGCCAAAGCAGTCGAACGTCAGCCATCGATCGGCCAAGGAAGTTTGTTACCGGCCTGGCGCGCGGTACGCCATCGACTTCTTCGCCGCCTGGTCGACCTCTTCCGGCGTCATCAAGACTGTGGTCTTGATGCTGCTCAGCGATCCGCTGGAACCGACTCCCATCGAGAACGCTGCCGCGGTCGCGTTGTCGATGCCGTCGACGATCACATACACATCCGTCTCGCCAAAGCCGTAGTAGAACGCTTCGAGCTTGCCGCCAAGGGACTTCAAAGCGGCCTCGACCGCGGTGCGGCGGCCGGTGCCTCCCTCCTTCAACACACCCTTGATCCCGTCCGTGGAGTAGGTCCCCTGGAACAAGAATCTCGCCACTTGATCTCCTCCTTGAACTAGCCGGATGCCTTCGGCAAGTATTCCTGGATAGCGTGCGCCAGGTGCTGCATGCTCATCGACTGCAACCAGACACGGCCCGGTCCGGTGAGCGCCGCGAGAAACAGCCCGGATCCGCCGAAGAACATGTTCTGGATGCCCGGCACGGTCACAACGTTGAACTGCACAGACTCCTGGAACATCCCGACCTGGCTCGGATGGACCCGCAGCGTGTTACCCGGCTGAAGGTCGTAGACCACAACCTCGCCGTTCAACGCCACCCATGTCTGCCCCTGGCCGGTCAGCTTCTGCAGCCGAAAGCCGGTGCCGCCGAACACGCCTGCGCCCAGCCGCTGCTGAAATCCAATCGAGAACTGGACGCCGAGCGTCGCGCATAGGAAACCGTGCCGGTGAACCATGTATCCCTGGCCGGGTGTGATCTCCAACGGCAGGATCTGCCCGGGCAACTTGGCCGCAAACGCCAGCAACCCCGGACCACCCATGGCCGTGTACTCGGTCATGAAGAGCGTTCCGCCCGCCACCGCCCTGCCGAGGGCCCCGAGGAACCCGCCCTGCTGGCCGCCGACCGACATGCCGGTCTGCATCTGGATCGCCATCGACATCCAGGAGAGCTCGCCCGACTCGGCGAAGATCTTCTCGTTGGGCTGCATGTTCAGCTCGAGAACTGGCATCACGGTGCCGACGATCTTGGATTCCATCAGACCTCTCCTCAATGACGCCGACTGCGGTCGGCGCAAATGTTAGTTGGAGCGGTGGTGCGGGTCGATGATGCGCCGCCGGGCGGCAGGCGGCGTCGGGTTGCGCGAGCAATCGTCGCAGACCCCGACCACCAGCACGTCCGTCCGGACCGGCTTGAAGCCGTGTCCCTCCTCCAGATGCATCTCCAGCTCGCTGACCAGCTCTTCCTGGATGTGCATCACACCGCCGCAAACCTGGCACACCGCATGGTGATGGTCGCCGCTTGCCAGCTCGTAATGCGTGGGCCCGTCACCGAGGTGCGCCGCGTAGACAGAGCCAGAGGCCGTGAGCGCTTCGAGGGCGCGGTACACGGTGCTGCGCGGGAATCCAGGCTTGGACCTGTGCAGCTCGTCGGTGATCTCCTCCGCCGTGCAGTGGCTGCCCAACCGGACAATCGCGTTGTAGACCATGGTCCTCTGCGCCGTGCGGCGCATTCCGGGCGCGAGCATCAGTGCGCGGTGATCACGCGCAGGGAGCGGTCCGCCTTCGTCAGCACGCGACAACCTCCGGCCTCGACGACCACGTCGTCCTCGATCCGAACACCGCCAAAGCCCGGGATGTAGATGCCCGGCTCGATGGTGAAGACCATTCCGGCCTCGAGGATCATTCGCGACCCCGGGTCGAGGCTCGGATCCTCGTGACCTTCGAGGCCGATGCCGTGTCCCACCCGATGAAAGAAGCGCTCGCCGTGGCCGCCTGCCTCGATGACCCGCCGAGCCGCCGCGTCGACGTCTCCAGTCGTGACGCCGGGTCGCACCGCCGCGATGGCCGCGTCATGCGCCGCGAGGACGAGGTCATGGATCTCGACGTGCCTGGCGCTTGGATCGCCGACCACGGCCATACGGGTGGTGTCCGCCTTGTAGCCCTGGAAGGCGGCGCCGAAATCCAGCAGCACGAAGTCGCCCGGCTCAAGGTTGCGGCTCGACGGCTTTCCGTGGGGAAGCGCCGAGTTCGGTCCGGACTGCACCAACGTCTCAAATGAAAGCGTCCCTCCAAGCTTGCCTATCACCGAGCCGATCATCAGGGCGACATCGACCTCGGACTGGCCGGCTCGCATCCGCGAAAAAACCTCGTCGCCTGCCGCGTCCGTGATGGCGGCGGCGCGCAGCAGCTTGTCGATCTCGTCTTCGTGCTTGATCAGCCGGAAGCGCCGGATCTCCTCTCCGACGTCGACCAGCTCGCTCGCTCCCGTGCGTGAGGTGATGACCTCGGCGGCGCGCAGGCTCAGGTGCCCTTTTTCGACCGCGATTTCGCTGGATCCTCCAAGGGCCGTGCTGACCAGCGCGTAAGGGTCCTCGCCGTCACGCCACGCAACGACCTCGGCGTTGGTGACTTGAGCCGCCGCCTTCTGGCGCTCGATCGCCGGGACGATCAGCGTCCCACCGTCAGGCCGAACAACCAGCGCCATGAGGCGCTCGAACGGCTCCGCATAGAAGCCGGTGACGTATGCGATGGACACGGGATGGGTGATGTACGCCGCGCCGAGATGTCGATTCGCCATCCACTCTCGGATGTCGGCCAACGGAGTCGTCGTGGCGACCGACTTACTCAATGGCGGTGATGCGCACGCTGTAAGCGCCGCCGGGCGTCCTTATCTCGACTTCGTCTCCGACGCGGTGGCCGATCAAGGCCTTGCCCACCGCCGACTCATAGCTCACGCGGCCGGCCTTCGGGTCGGCCTCGGCCGGGCCGACGATGCGATACCTCTCCTCGTCCGAACCGTCCTCGGCGAAACGAACGGTGTTTCCCATCGCGACCACGCCGTGCTGGGTCTGCGGCTCGATCAGGACGTGGTTCTTGATGATCGCCTCGAGCTCCTTGATGCGGGCTTCCTTCATGCCCTGCTCGTTCTTGGCGGCGTGGTATTCGAAGTTCTCGGACAGGTCGCCCAGCTCGCGAGCAGCCTTGATCTTCGCGACGATCTCCGGCCGCCACCTCGTCGTCAGGTCGTCGAGCTCTTTGCGAACAGCCTCGAGGCCCTCGGGCGTGATGTGGATGTCATTGGCCATCGATCCGAGTCTAAACGGCCGGGTCGACCCCTGAATCCGAACCAGACTCAGAAATTCGCGCTGGTCGCCGGCCAGACCGACCCGACGAAATCGATGATGCTCGGAGCCTCCGACCCGTCGCCCAGCTCGTAGACCAGGGGCTGGTCCCCTCCCGGTCCGCAGATGCCCTGCCCCTCAGACCGGTACCAGAGCTGGGTCGAGTTCAAGAACACCGGCAGGTTCCGCGCGCCCTTGCCGATCAGCTGCGGGCTTCCACCGTGAGCCAGGTCGACCAGGTAGACGTTATGCAGGCCGTCCGACCGGATCACCGCATAGGCGAGGTGGTTGCCGTCGGCCGAGATGGTGGGGTAGTACCACGCGACACCGTTGAGGAAGATCCTTGCGCCTCCGGCCGGCGTCCACGTCCACACGTTGCCCCCCTTCCGGTAGAACAGCGTGTCCGAGGTCGGCGACCAGACAGCCATGGCCGGCTGCGCGCCGAGCGCCCAGTGGCCTTGTGGAATCACCGCCAGCTTCGTCTGGCCGCCCTCCAACACCACCAGGCTGTTGAGGGTCGGAATGGGCTGGTCGAGCACATAGAGGTGACCACCGGAGTGGGCGTAGTCGCCCTGCTTCGAATCCTCCGCGCTGCCGCAACGGCCCGCGTGTGGATTCGGCAGCGAACCGACGACTGAATCACCTGAGCTTGTCACGACATGGACTTTGTCGGCGTTGCCGCCGGCGTCGGTCGTGAGATACGCGATCGCATCGAGCTGGGGCGAAACCGCGATCAGGCTTGGGAACTGGTCGCCGACGTTGGGGAGCTGGAACCAGCGCGCGGTCTTCTCGGGAATCTGAATCACTGCATACACGAAGCTCGGACCACCGACAAGGACGTGGTGGGCGTCGATGAGCTGAGCGATCGCAAGGTCAGGCGGAAACTGACAGACGGATCTCGGGTGCGCCGGATCGGAGTAATCGCGAATCACATGACTGCCGCTGTGCAGCTGGACGAACGCGACCGAATCTGACGGTCCGATCGGACCCGTGCACGTGATCGTGTTCACCTGCGCCACCATCGCGTCCGGCGGTCCGGCGCTCGGGACCAGCACGTTGAGCGTGTTGGTGGTGGAGGTTGGGGTGTATGCGACGACGCTCGGGCTGGGAACCGCGGTCGCGAGGCCGCTCGACCCCGGCGAGGCGGTACGAGCGCCGGACGCAGTCGCAGGCGCCGGGCTGCCGCACGCGCCCACAAACATGACCAGCATGCCCATCGTGGCAACGACTGGCGACCTCATACCCATATCAACGTGGCAGTTTGAAACCAGGTACGAAACCTCGGCCTTCCCTATACAGTCGCGGGGATGAAAAGAGTCATCCTCACGGTCGGGATGCTGCTGATGGGCATGGGCCTTGTCGGGGGCGCCGCTGCAGCCCTGGTTCCCACCTCGCTCCTTCCTCTCGACCAGGAAGTGGGGACCCACACCTCCGCGGCCGGCGCTGTGCTGGGCATCGGCCTGATGGCGGCCGCCGTGAATCCATCGGCGAACATCGGCTGGGTGCGGGCGGGGATCCTCTATGGGTTCGTCGTGCTCGCCTTCGAGGGCGGTTCCTACTTCCTTTGGAGGGCGCAGTTCCACCTGGGCCCGGTCATCTTCGGCCTTGCCTTCAGCCTGCTGCTGATCGCGACCTATCCCGAGCGCAGAAAGCTGATCCCGAGCGGCATGGAGACCAGGAAGCCGGCGCTGGGATCGTCCACCGCCTCAGCGACCAAGCCGCCGGCCGCTCCCCACGTCAAGCCTGCACCGGACGGTGCAAAGGAGCCCGAAAAAGCGTCCTGACGCCGGGCCCCTACGTTCGGGGTACGAGCGCCTGGACCTGCTCCATCCAGCGGCGCTGGAGAAAGAAGGACACGGCGTAGACACCGCCCGCGAGGGCCGCGCCGACCAGCACCGCCAAAGCCGCATGCAGCGCCGACGGTTGGATCGGGGCGAGGGCCACCGCATCGTCGCCGATCACGGCGCCAGCGGCGAGGGCGAGCGGAGTGATCACGGGGATCAGCTGCAGACGCTTCATCACGGTCGGCACCGGCGGCTCGACACGACCCACCATTCGCTGGCCCATGACCCCGACCGACTTCACGTGATGAAGATGCGGAGTGATCGTGAGGATGACGTTGACCTGGTTGCCCGGCACCTGCTTCAGGCGAGCAGGCGGCACCAGGAACTGCTCGGTCCCGCCGCGGGTCTGGACCATGAGCATGCCGAGCCCCATCGAAGTGCTCACCGAGCTGGCCCCGACCAGCTGCCCCTGAACGATGCGCGGCTCCGCCTTGCGGTCTTTCAACGCCAACCGGAAGCCGGGACCGACGAAGCTCGCCAGCAACGCGATCGGGAAGATCCACGCGATCGAAGCGGCCACGGCGTCCGGCCAGCCGTAGCTCGGCGGCAGGAAGAGAAGGCACGCGGCGATGATCAGGACGCAGACCACCGCGATGGCGATGGAGATGTAGCCGAACCGTACGACCTGGTCCGGCGAGTAGCCCTGCAGCATTCCACCCGCCTGGACGAACCGCTCGCGCTGCTTTCGAGTCGCTCCGGCGGTATTCGAGGCGGCCGCCTTCGGCTTGATCTGGCGCATCTGCTGGCGGACCTGCTTCTTGCCCATACCCGTCCCTTCAGATCGGGAGTGTATCCGGCGCAGGATAGGTGATGCGCCCGCCGGCCACCCGGGCGAAAGGCGTGAGCTTGTGAGGCGCCGGCTCGGACATGCCCGTGATATGCCTGACCTCGACGCCTTGGAGCGTAAGTGCGTCGGCGATGAGCGAGCGATGGCACCGCCACGGCACCGCCTCCGCGCACATCACAGCGACACGCCGAGTCGCGGCCAGGTCCTCGAGGCGGGCGATGGCGACCCAGAACTCGTCTTGCTGCATGTAGTCCGCATAACCGCGAAATGAAACGTTGCGCCAGCCAGTGTTGATCGAATCGGGTTTGGGCTTGCGCAGCCCGCCGAGCTCCGGCATGTGGCTATACGCGATGCCATGCGCCGGCAGCGCGCGCTCCAGTACCCGCTTCGCAAAGTGGGGCATCCGGCGGGAGGCTGGCACTGTGCGGACGTCCACGAGGAGGTCGACCGCGTGGTGCTCGAGCAGTGCGATGAGCTCATCCAGGGACCGGGTCGAATGCCCGATCGTCAGGATTACGGTGCGCGTTGGGACGGGTCTACCGCCGGAACGAGGATTCGCTGCACGTACGTCTGGTTGTTGGCCTGAAACTTGCCCGAGAACATGAACGCCGGCTCGTAGAAGCTGTGGTTGCCGGCCGGCACCAGCACGTAGACGAGCTCGGCCTGGTTGAGCTGCACTGACGGAATGGGCGTGGCGGGCGCTGACTGCGCAGGGCTGGAGAAAGCGAGTGCCGCACGGATCGCGTCATTCGAGCTGACGATCTTGTAGTCGGCTGCATCAATGCTCACGGGCAGCGGCCCCGACGCGAGGACGGGGCGGTTGGCGCTGAGATCGACCTCGAGCCCATAGCGCTCGCCGTTGACGTCGACCAGGTACGCGGCTCCGTAACCCGGCGCCTGGAACTGACGCTGGTAACGCACCTTCACCGGGTCGCTGCTGCTGTCGATGGCCACCGTGTAGCTCCACTGCGGTTGCAGGCTGTGCTGGGCCAGGAAGATGTCGGCGAGATCTTGCTGGGTGGCGCCCGCCGCCTCCACCGGTGGCATCGAGAGCGACGAAAAGATGAAGTACGCAGGGCTGGAGGGTGGCGTCTGGACGGTTCCCCGCACCTTGAGCGTGTAGTCAGAGGCCTGATACGACCCGAGGAACCCGTCACCCCGCGTTCGCAAGACAGCCCCCAGTGCCGAGGCGAACTGGTCGGCGTCGTTGGTCGACGGCTCCTTGTAGCGGAACACCAGCGCGGTCGAGATGGTCAGGTCAAACTTGCCGGTCCACGTCAGCTGCACCGGCCCGGGGTAGCCAGCAGCGGCTTGTGCGGTGGCCGGCTGCGTCGAAGATGAGCTTTTCGCGCCGTTGTTGAACACCGGTGTCGGCACGCGGCCGAAATTGCCGGCGTACAGCTGTCCTGCATCGGGTGCCGACAGGTTGGCGCTGCCCGCGGTCGAAGCGCCTCCCGTCGGGCCGCTGCGCCCAACGCCGCTCAGCGCCACGACGCCGACCCCGATCACCACGACCAGCAGAGCCGCCACCGCCGCGGCCGGCACCGCGGGCACCTCACGGATGACCTGGAAGAAACCAGACAACGCATCTCTCAGGCGGCTCGGCGCAGCTCGGCTCGACTGCATGCGCAACCACAGCTCGTCCTCGAACCCGGTCCGCGGACGCGTCGTCTCGAACGCGTCATCGAGCTGGCGCTGAAGGGCTTGAAGCTCGAGCTCTTCGTCAGGGTCGCTCATACACCTTCCTTTTGCGCGACCTCGCGCAGTGCCTTCAGCGCCCGGTGATACAGCATCTTGGCCGCGTCCTCGCTGCAGCCCAAAAGCCCACCGACCTCATCGAAGCTGAGCCCCGAATGGCGCAGCGAGATGGCCTCGCGTTGGCGCTCCGGGAGCTGGGCGACCTTTGTCATCAGCGCCCGGTACTGGATCCGTTCCTCTGCCTGGTGCGCGGGATCCTCCTCTGCAAGCGGCTGCCGCTCAATGGTCCGGCGAAGCCGGTCCCGGCGCCCCTGAGCGCGAAAGTGGTCGAGGGTGGCGTTGCGGGCGATTCGAAAGAGCCATGCGGCCGGCGTCGTGTTGCGCGTCTCGAAGCGGGCGTAGGCCTGGTACGCGTTCATGAACACCTGGGCCGTGATGTCCTCGGCGTCGGCGGAACCCCCGACCTGCGCCCGGACGTAGGCGTAGATCCGCCCCAGGTATTCCCGGTACATGTCTTCAAAGGGCGGCCGGTCGGCGAGCACGGCCGGTTCATGGTAGGTGCGTGCACGGTATTTGAGCCAACGCGCGACGGTGGCAGGTGTAACGTCGCTTGATCAGGCGCCTGTTCCCGGTGTCGCCCCTAGAGCGCTAGACGGTGGCCCAGGACCTCAACGCCTCGCCCACCTCTTTGGGGCGGTTCGAGAAGACCGAGTCTGGTTTGCAGTACTTGCACCAGGCCACGGCATTTTCGTCGTCGACGGGCCACACGCCCACCGCGCCACCGGCTCCGTGGACCTCCTGGACCAGTTGGGGATCCGTGGCGCCCCAGTGCGGCGAGTACACGTCTGCGCCGGCCTCGCGAAGCATCTTCGCGGGGTGCATCGGCCGCGCTCCTTCGAGGATGCCGAGCTGGAGCGAGGGCTCCACAATGCGCAGCTGGTGGATCGCCTGGTGGTTGAAGGACACGACTGCGCATTCGGGCACCGCACCGAGCTGGCGGAGCATGTTCAGGAGCTTGTCTTCGAGCCCTGGGTAGAGCGGCGGAACCTGCTTGAGCTCGATCACCAGCCCGACCTTGCCGAGCGCGAGCTCGATCACCTCCTGCAGGAGAGGGATCTTCTCGCCATCACCTGCGTCGAGCTTGCGCAGCTCGGTCGCCGTGAAGTCTTTGACCAGCCCGCTGCCGTTGGTGGTGCGGTCGAGGGTGTGGTCGTGAATGACGACGAGGCGACCGTCGGACGAAAGGTGCACGTCGCATTCGATGAGGTCGCAGCCGGCGGCGATGGCGGACCGGAACGACCGCAAAGTGTTCTCCGGATTCTCCGCCGGGTTGCCGCGGTGGCCGCCTATCAGCGGCCTCCCCTCATCATGCGCAGCCTCGTAACGCGCGCGAATCGATTGAGTCAAGACGCCCGGTCAGCATAACTGCGTTGAGGAATGGAACCTGTGTTGAGCGATTGCTTACCAGTCCAAGAGCCGCCGTCTCCTTGTCTATAGTGCAATGGTGACCTCGGGCCGGCCGCAAACCATCGCCGAGCTTCGCGCCGGCGGACACCGGCGCGAGACGGTCAAGCAGGAGATGCGTCGCAATCTTCTGACCCGTCTTCGCGCCGGCGAGCCATTGCTCCCGGGCATTGTCGGCTACGAAGAGACCGTGCTTCCGCAGCTCGCCAACGCGATCATCTCCGGCCATGACGTGATCATGCTCGGCGAGCGAGGGCAGGCCAAGAGCCGGATCATGCGCTCGCTCGTCAGCCTGCTCGATGAAGAGGTTCCGATGATCGCGGGCTGCGAGGTCAACGACCATCCATTCGACCCGATCTGCCGCCGCTGTCTCGACATGGTCGCGAAGGACGGCGACAAGGTCGAGGTCGCATGGATCGGCCGAGACCGTCGCTACGGCGAGAAGCTCGCCACCCCCGACATCTCGATTGCCGACCTGATCGGTGAGGTCGATCCCATCAAGGTCGCGGAGGGCCGCTACCTGGCGGACGAGCTGACCATCCACTACGGCCTGCTGCCGCGCACCAACCGCGGCATCTTCGGCATCAACGAGCTCCCTGACCTCGCGGAGCGCATCCAGGTCGGACTCCTCAACATCATGGAGGAGAAGGACGTGCAGATCCGCGGCTATCGCGTGCGGCTGCCTCTCGACCTTTTCGTCATCGCGAGCGCCAACCCGGAGGATTACACCTCGCGCGGCAGAATCATCACGCCGCTCAAGGACCGTTTCGGCTCGCAGGTGCGCACGCACTATCCGCTGAGCATCAGCGAAGAGATGCAGATCATGGAGTCCGAGCGCCACGCGGTGCCCGAGGACTTTGAGTTGATCTTCCCTTCCTTTATGAAGGAGATCGTCGCCGAGCTCACGCACCTCGCCCGGCGAAGCCCTCACATCTCGCAGTCGTCCGGCGTGTCGGTGCGCATGTCCATCGCCAACGTGGAAAACCTCGCCAGCAATGCCGTCCGTCGCGCGGCGCGACTCGGTGAGTCGCTGGCGGTGCCTCGCATCAGCGACCTCCCGTTCCTGGCGTCGTCGACGGCCGGCCGAGTCGAGATCGAGGCGCTGGACGAGGGAAAGGAAGAGCAGGTGCTGGCGCGACTGGAGCGCGGAGCGATCAGCTCGGTGTTCAGCCGCCATTTCTCAGCCTCTCAGTTCGAAGGCGTCGTCTCCCGGTTTGAGGACGGCGGAATGCTCGAGGTCGGGGAGGGAATCGCCGCCCGGGCTTATGTCCGCACCATCGGAGACGTGCCGGAGCTCGCCACTGCGCTGAAGCGACTGTCGCTGCCGGACCGGCCCGAGGTCCGCGCGTCGGTCATCGAGTTCGTGCTCGAGGGCCTGCACCTGAACAAGCGGCTGAACAAGGACGAGGTCGAAGGCCGAGCCATCTACCGCCGCTAAACGCTACTTCTGCGTCGCGTAGATCCAGGTGAACCCGATCACGATCGCGACCACGAGCAGGAAGAAC
The DNA here is from genome assembly GCA_005887685.1 of Chloroflexota bacterium. Taxonomy (GTDB): domain Bacteria; phylum Chloroflexota; class Dormibacteria; order Dormibacterales; family Dormibacteraceae; genus 40CM-4-65-16. The sequence goes on from VBHJ01000152.1 coordinate 14,569, forward strand.
AGCATCTCGACCCGGATCGCCAGCCGCACCAGCCTCCGTGCGCGACGCGTGCGCGCACCGCACTTCTCGCAGTAAGCGGCGTTCGGCACGAGCGCCGTCCCGCATTTGTCGCAAGCAACCTGGGCCTGATCCAAGGCATCGAGTATGCGACGACTTCAGTCGTGGCAGTTGGCGATGGCGTCAAACCGCACCGCGCTCGAAGGAATCGGCTCGAACGTGTAGAAGACGTAGTGGTGGCTGTCCCCGGCGGAAACGTTTCTGTGGTCGTCGCTGACGTAGTCGCCCACGTCGTGATTGGCCTTGTCGTAGAAGACGAACTCGAACGTGAGGTCCTTGCAGTCAGTCGCCCTGGCGTAGTCAAGCTCGACCTGGGTCGACGAATCGATCTTGGCGTGGGTCACGCCCATGACCACGATGCTGGCCGGCGTGCTGGGGAGGACTTTTGTGATGAAGAACCAGGCACCCGCCGCCAGGATCAAGAAGATGCCCAACAGGGCGATGGGCGGTTGGAAGCTCCGCTTCCGCTTGATCGGCTGCCAGGCGCCGCCATTCCACCAGAACCGCCCATCGGCGGAGACCCAGGCGGCGCCGTCGAAAACCGGCGGCTGGCCGTCGGGCCCGATCATCGCGTCCATCTCGCGCGACATTCTGGCGCGAGGCGCCCCAGGCGCAGCCTCACTAACCTGATGGGTGTGGAACTCGAAGAGGAGATGTCCACCAGCGACGTGGTCCTCCTGCTCAGCTCGGTGCCGGAGCGGACGAGCGATCTCGTGTACTGGCTGGATGAGGCGCGGCTTCGCTACCGGCACGGGCCCGCGTTCCCGACCCTGGGCAGTCTCATCGCCCACCTCGTGGAATCGGCGCCGAAGGTCGACGGGCTGCTCCGGCACGCCCACCTCGACGGCCAGAGGACGGCCGACGTACGCGCCGCCATCGACCCTGGCCACGACCAGGATTTGACCGTCCCCTTGCATGAGGCGCTCGAAGACTTCGCGCGCGTCCGGCGCCGCACAGTCGACCTGCTGCACGGTTGGGGCAAGGCCGAGTGGGAGCGAACGATCATCGAACCACGCGGCGGCGAGATGAGCCTGCTGGAGGTCTGCCGGCTGGTGGCGAAGCACGAGATGGGCCACGTCGCGCAGATCCGGAACCTGAGCGCGCTGCTTCCCGAGCCCCAGGATCTAGGCCCGGTCCGCCCGGCGAGAGTGAACGGCCAGTAATCTTCGTGAGTGTCACGCCCCCGCGCTCCGCAGCAGATTCGCGCCATCGGCGGCCGGAGGCAAGGAAGGGGTGGCGCAGCTAGGAGCGCATCGATAGATGCGTGACGACGCCGCGCCGGGCCCCCTGACGCAGCCTTCAGCGCCCCAGGCGCCCGGCCGCCTAGGGCGCGAAGATGCAAGGACCCGCGGGGGCGGGACACTCTAGTGTCTGAGAACTCCGAAGAGTCCCCCACGCCTGAGGAACCTAGGCCGGCCAGGTCCGGACGGTCGCGGCGCAAGCGGAAGTCCGGGGGCGGCCGGGCGGCCCAGTACTGGATGGTCGTCAGCTCGCCGGACAACTTTCGCAAGACGCGCGAGCACAACTTTTCGATCCAGGGCCTGAAGAGCCGTCACCGCAGGCGGGTCGAGACCATGCGTGTCGGCGACCGCGTCCTTTACTACATCACCGGCCGCATGGGCTTCGCCGCGACGGTCACGGTGGCGTCGCCGATGTACGAGGACCACACGCCGATCTGGCGCTCAGCCCGCCGGGATGAGGACTATCCGTGGCGCGTCCACATCCGGCCGGATTTTGTGCTGGAAGAGACGGACTGGGTACCGGCGAAAGAGCTCGCCTACAGGCTCGACTACGTCCGCAAGTGGCCGCCCGAACACTGGACGCTTGCCTTCCAGGGCCATATCCACGCGCTTCCCAGGGCGGACTTCGCGATCGTCGAGGACGAGATCGCGCGCAGCTCGCGTCGCCGCAAAGCCCTCGCCGGCTAGGAGTCAGCTCGAGTTGGGCGCGTTGAAGCGTCTCTATCAGTTTCATTTCCGCAACGAGCGACGCGAGCGCCTGTTCCTTGCATCCGTGGCATTCCTCATCACTTTCGCGATCGTGCGCGCGATCACCCTGACGATCCGGCTGGAAATCGGGCCGCTGCGCAACGTGACCGCCGGCGGGCTGCACGTCCATCACCTCGTGTGGGGAATCCTTCTTCTTCTCGTGGTGAGCTACGTGTGGCTGCTCGAGGTCGGCGTCGGTTCTAGCTGGATCGCGAGCCTGACCGCGATCGCTTTCGGAGTGGGCGCGGCGCTGACCCTCGACGAGTTCGCGCTGTGGCTCAACCTGAGCGACGTCTACTGGGCGCGCCAGGGCCGGCAGAGCATCGATGCGGTGCTGATCTTCGGCGGGCTGCTTTCCGCCGGCGTATGGGGCTGGCCGTTCTTCGTTGGAATCGCCCGTTTCGTGCGCCACAAACCGCAAACCGGCGGTGCTTATGAGTAGTGGGCATGAACCTCGGAACGCGCCGCATGTCGACCGTCAGGTCTGACGACGAGGCGTTCGAGGACCTTTTCACAGCCGAATACGCACGCGTCGTCCGGATAGCCAACCGCGTCCTCGCCGATCCTCACGAGGCGGAGGACGTCGCGCAGGAAGTCTTCATCGACTTCCACAGGCTGCATTCGGCGACGGCTCAGTACGCGCCGGCGTGGCTGCACCGAGCCGCGGCGCACACGTCGCTCAATCGGTTGCGCGGCGCGCGGCGCAGGCAGAAGCGAGAGGTGGCCCAGGCCCTCGAAGAAGGAGAGCGAACCCTCGACCCGCAAAAGCAGGTCGAGGTCGATGAGGATCGGCGGCAGGTGCGCGTGGCACTCGGCAGGCTGGCCCCCAAACCCGCGGCCGCACTCGCGATGCGAGCCAGCGGGCTCAGTTACGCGGAGGTCGCCCAGGCGCTGGGCGTCGGCATCGGACAGGTTGGAACTTTGTTGAGACGCGCGGAAGCAGCTCTGCGCAAGGAGGTCACCCGTGGCACATCTAACTGAAGGAACACTCCGGCGGATGGTCGATGATCCGGACGCGCGCGCAGGCGAGGACGCCGCCCACCTCGAAGGCTGCTCGGAATGCCGAGGCCGCTTCGAGGGCATCTCGGATGACGCGCGCGCCGTCGCTACCCTGCTCGCCGTTCATGACGCGCATGTCGACGTGGCCGGCGCGTTTGACCGCATGCTTGCGGCGCCGGCAGCACAGCGCCGGCCGATCTTCCGGCTCCCGTTGATCCGCCCGGGCAGGCGCCCGGTCGTGCTGGCATTCGCCGCGGTGCTGGCCGGTGTGGCCCTGATCGCTGCTGTGGTCGCGGGCGACCTCACACTGAACTTCGAGCCGAACACCGTGACGCCCGTCCCTGTGACGGTGGCCGACATGCAGGCTCTGTCGCAGCTGTCGAACTACGGTGACATCACCTGGACCAAGCAGCCGCAGCTGCAAGCCGCGACCAGCGCGTCCGACGCGGAAGCGCTCGCGGGAATGACGGCGCCCGTCGTCTCGAACCTGCCCAGCAGCGTCTCGAAGAACATCACCTACGGCGCGATGACACAGGCCGAGGCGGTCTTCACGTTCAGCGCTGAGAAGGCTCGCGCCGCGGCGACCACGCAGGGCAAGACCCTTCCCGCCCTGCCCGCCGGCATGGATGGCGCCACGCTGACGATCAAGGTCGGGCCGGCGATCGGCGAGATCTACGGCGACCTGCAGAAGCCGGCGGCCGGATCGGACATCTCGCAGCTGACCCTGCCCCAGCTGGTAGTCGTCAAGTCCAGCGCGCCCAGCGCGACCTCGACCCAGGTCACCGTCAGGCAGATCGAGGACTACGTTCTGGCGCAGCCGGGCATCACGCCTGAGCTGAAGGCGGCGGTCCAGGCGATCGGCGATCCCAGCACCACGCTCCTGATCCCGATCCCCGTCGCGTACACCACCTCGAAGGACGTCACCGTCCAGGGCGTGAAAGGCGTCGCGCTCGGCGACAACACCGGAGTCGGCGCGGGTGTCATCTGGGTCAAGAACGGCGTCGTCTACGCGGTCGCCGGGTCGATCAAGGTGGACGAGGCCATCGCGATCGCCAATAACCTGAAATAGCCGGCGGGCGTTTAGCCTGAGCCGGTGGCAGAGGTAGCGGAGAAAAGAGCGGCGGTCTTTCCCCAAGGAGAGGCCGCCGCCGGCACGCCGGCGGTCCAGACGGTCGACCTGACCAAGCGGTTCGGCCACACCGTCGCCCTGGCCGGGCTTTCCATGACGGTGCCGCGCGGCGAGGTGTTCGGATTTCTCGGACCCAACGGCGCAGGCAAGACGACCGCGGTGAAGCTACTGCTCGGCCTCCTGACGCCGACCTCTGGCGAGGGCTGGCTTCTCGGCAGGCCGGTGGGAGACCTGCAGACCCGGCGCCGCATCGGTTACCTGCCCGAGCTGTTCCGCTACCAGGGCTGGCTCACGGCGGCCGAGGTACTTACCTTGCACTGTGAGCTGGCGCCCCTGCCTCGGTCGAGCTGGAAGGACGAGGTCCGGACCGCGCTCGAGACGGTTGGTCTGACCGAGCGCGCCAGCGATCGGGTTGGCACCTTCTCCAAGGGAATGCAGCAGCGCCTGGGCCTTGGCGCGGCGCTCCTGGGAGAGCCGGAGCTCGTCTTCCTGGACGAACCCACGTCGGCCCTCGATCCTGTCGGCCGGCACGACGTACGGGAGATCATCCGCGGCCTGGCGGCGCGGGGGACGGCGGTGTTTCTCAACTCGCACCTCCTGAGCGAGGTGGAGCAGGTGTGTGACCGCGTCGCAGTCGTCGACCACGGGCGCGTGATCGCATCGGGGACGATGGATGAGCTGCTCGGCGGGACCGCAGTTCGCGTGCGCGTGACCGGCCTGGAGCAGGCGGACAAGAACAAGCTCGCCGGTTTCGGCCGAATCGACGATGAGGGCGATCAGCTCACGTTCAGCAATCTCCAGCCCGACCGCGTGCCCGAGCTGGTCGCCGCGATCGTCGGCCTTGGCGGACAGGTTTACGAAGTCGCCCCCCGGCATGAGACTCTCGAAGATCGTTTTCTGCAGCTCCTCGCTGACGAAGAGAAGAGCTGATGCCGCCGGTGCTCGTGATCGCGCGGCTGACGATCCAGGAGGCCTCGCGCCGCAGGCTGCTGCTCGCCCTGGTGATCCTCACCCTGATCGTCGTCGGCTTCTCCGCGTGGGGCTTCAACAAGATCACGACAGTCACCAACGGCGCCGGCCAGACCTTGCCCGCGCAGCAGGTCGCCCTCATCACATCGCAGCTCCTGATCGTGGTCACGTTCATGTTCAGCGGGGTCCTTGCCCTCAGCGCAGCGGTCGTCGCCGGACCTCTGATCTCCAGCGAGGTCGAGAGCGGCCTGCTTCTGTCGATGCTCGCCCGGCCCGTGCGGCGCAGCGAGGTCGTGATCGGCAAGTGGCTCGGTCTCGGGGTTCTCGTCGCCGCCTACGCAGCCGGCGCGGCGTTCTTCGAGCTGGTCGCAGTTGACTGGGCGACCGGCTACCTGCCTCCGCATCCGATCGAGCTGACGCTGTTCGTCGCCGCCGAGGGACTGGTGCTGCTGTCGCTCGGTCTCCTGCTTTCGACCAGGCTTTCCGGCATCACGGCCGGCGTGATCGCGCTGGTCGCGTGGTTGATGGGCTGGATCGCGGGCGTGGTGGGCGACATCGGGACCGGGCTGCAGAACCAGGCGC
>VBHJ01000158.1 GCA_005887685.1 Chloroflexota bacterium
ACCTCGGCCTGATTACGTTGGTCAGCGAGTTCGGGTTGGGATCCACCGTGATCACGCTGCGCGACTTGAGCGACGACCAGGTGGCACAACTCAATGGCCTGTCCGTGCTATTCGGCGTGGCGAGCTTTGCGGCATCGTGCGCGGCGGCAGTTCCGCTCGGGCGCTTCTTCCATGCTCCGCAGCTGCCGGCCGTGGTGGTCCTCATGAGCAGCGCTTTCGTGGTCACGGCCTTCAAGACGGTGCCGTTTTCGCTGCTGCAACGGGAGCTGCGGTTTCGAGCCCTTGCGATTGTCGAAACTGGCCGGGTGATCGTCCTCGCCGTCGCCATGATCGGTTTCGCACTCCTCGGGCTTCGATACTGGACGCTAGCGATCGGGGGGCTGCTCAGCTCCGGTCTGTCCACCGCAGCGGTCCTGGCGCTTCGGCGCCATCGCTTCGCGTGGCCCCGTCGGCAATCCCTGACGCACGCCATGACCTTCAGCGGGGATATTCTTGTCGGCCGGCTCTCATGGTACTGGTATTCCAACGCCGACTTTCTCATCGCCGGCCGGATCCTGGGTCAGGCCGCCCTTGGCCTGTATGAGTTCGGATGGAACTTGGCGAACATCCCGATTGAGAAGATCACCAGCTTGGTGGGTCAGGTCACTCCTGCCGTCTTCGCCGCCGTCCAGCAGGACCATGCAGCGCTCAGGCGCTACCTGCTGAGAATCACGGAAGGCCTCGCCTTGATCACCTTCCCCGCGAGCTTGGGAATGGCCCTGGTCGCGCCGGATTTCGTGCACCTGGCTCTAGGCGCCAAGTGGGACGGCGCCATCGCTCCGCTCCAACTGCTGGCTCTGAGCACCGGCTTTCGCGCCGTCACCCCCCTCTTGTCCCAAGTGTTGAACGTGGTCGGAGAATCCCGGCTCACGATGCAATACGGTGTGTTGTGCGCCGTCGTCCTCCCCGGCGGGTTCTACCTTCTCGGGCAACGCTGGGGTACCGTAGGACTCGCGCTCGTCTGGGTGGTTGTGTTCCCAGTACTCGTACTCCCGGCGTATCGGCGCGTCTTGCAGACGATCGAGCTTTCGAGCCGAGAGTACCTGCGGACGCTGTGGCCCGCGGCCAGCGCCTCTCTGGTGATGGCGGCAGCTGTCCTCGTGGTGCAATTGACCGCTGGCGAGCACATGTCGCGGGCCCTGAGCTTCAGCGTCCAAGTTGTCGCCGGAGCGATCGTCTACGCCGTGGTGTGCGTTGCCATGTATCGCGAGCGCATGGCTGCGTTTTTCCGTCTCCTGCGAGGGCTGCGCGCACCGCCGCAGCCGGCGGGTTTAGCCACCGGGTCGGTCCCGACCGGAGGAGCCCCAGTCAGGACTGCACCCTTCTAACCCGACCGGGTCACTCTGTCGGGTGGGTCGACGGGGCTCGGCACCGCCAAATCCTAGAGCGCTCGCGGCCTCGCTGACGGTCGCGAACCGCACCGAGACCATCCTGGAGAGGCCTTCGAGATAGCGTTCAATCGTCGCATAGACGCGCTCCACGCTCTGGGCGGTGGACGTCCACGGACCGAGTCCTGGACGCAGCGCCACGCTGTGGAAGAACAAGTGGAGATGGCGGACGCCACCTTCCAGCGCTCCTTGCGACAAGGCGAGCAGGTCCCGTACCGACTCGGACTCCGGAGTCAGAATGGTGCGCTTGACGACGCCTAGGCGGGCGAGGAGACCGGGCAGACGGACCGCTCGGGCGGCGCGGGCGCGCAGCACCCGATGAACGATGGGCCAGCGAAGGGATGAGAATCGCGTGTAGCCGCAGGTGACTGGGATCTCCACCAACGCCCCCTGGGGTTCGGGCACTGTCACGTCCTGTCCTGCTCCAATCCGATAGGCGCTCAGCGGAGCACCGACGAAGCTGGGGCCGTCATCGAACGCCTCCCAGGTCACGAACGGCGTCACACTGCTATCGACGAGATAGCCGCAGGAGAGGAGCGCCGATACCGCGTCGCTCCCCAAACCGAAACGGCCGGCGCGAAACGCAGTGGGAGCGGCCCCGAATGCGTCCCGGAGCGCAGCGGTGAGCCGCTGCAGCTTCGCTAGCTGAAGCTCCCGCGGGAGGTTCTTCATCATCGAGTTGCGCGGCAGCAGCGCCTCCCCAAGCGGGGGCGTGTTCCACGGATGCAGGTGTGCCCCAATTTCAGCGGCGCTGCCCTCGGCGATGTCCCGCAGCACGGCGACCGCCCTCGGCTGGACTGCGACCTGATACGTGGTGAAATACGTGGCCCGGACGCCCCAGCGGTCGAAAGCACTGGCAAGCCGTCGCAACTCCTGGATGTTCTCCAGCGTGATCGCGGTCCGAGTAGGAACCCAGTTGTCCTCCTCGGTATCCACGGAGACAACCAGCAACACCTCGCGGTTCGAGCTTGCCGCCTCAGACGCAGTCACCGTGTGCCTGCCTTTTCCCAACTCTCGAAAGGGGACCGAACGGCGGGAGTCACTCCCCGGAGCACAAGTTTCGTGCCGATCGCTGCTTGGCTAGCTTCGGCCGATGCGGTGTTGCCGGCGCGCGACGCGGTCCTTCTCCATACCCGTGGCGTCGGCGCCACAGCCGGACCGTTGCTGCGGCGAAACAAGCGCTGGCGTTGGTCTTGCTGGTTAGTGAGGCGCGTGAGCAACAACAGTCACAGTCTCGACAGTTCCCTCGTGCAGGGAATCGCGTGGACGGGGGGCATGCGGTGGTCGACCCAGCTCGTCTCCTGGGTCGTCACACTCGTCGTCGCCCGCCTGTTGGGCCCGGCAACCTACGGTCTAGTCGGAATGGCCACGCTGTACGTAAGCTTCGCGCAGATGATCAGCGAAGCAGGCCTCTCTGCGGCGCTCATTCAGCAGCGTGGCCTCACAGAAGACCAGGTGGCTCGGCTCGGCGGTGTAGCGCTTGTCCTCGGCATCGGCTTCGCGGCGATTTCGCTCGCCCTGTCGGCCCCCATCGCGTGGTTCTTCGGCGAGCCGTCGGTGCGCTGGATCGTCAGGGCGCTGAGCGCCACGTTTCTCACCCGCGGCCTGCAGGTCTTGCCTCGCTCGCTGCTGGCCCGCGACCTCGAGTTCCGCAAGCTCGCCTGGATTGATGGGTTCGAGGCCGTGACGATCGCTCTCATGACGCTGGTACTGGCCGTGCTGGGCTTGCGCGTGTGGGCGCTTGTGCTGGGCACCCTCCTGGGTAACTTGGCCACGAGCCTCCTGTGCCTGCGTTGGCGGCCGCACCGGCTCGCGCCGCCCGGGGACTTCGCCTCCCTCGAGCAAGCGGTGACCTTCGGCTGGCACGTCGCCGGATCTCGAATTGCTTGGTATTTGTACAGCAACGCCGATTTCGCCGTCGTGGGACGCGTGCTCGGGAAGGCGGCCCTCGGGGCCTACGCATTCGGATGGGACATCGCAAGCGTTCCCGTCGAGCGCGTGAGCGCGCTGGTGGGAAACGTCACGCCTCCATTCTTCGCGGCGGTACATGACGATCCCGCCGCCCTCCGGCGATACCTCAGCGGCCTCACTGAAGGCCTAGGGCTCCTCACTCTCCCGGCGTGCGTCGGGCTCGCCCTCGTGGCCCGCGAATTCGTGCTGAGCGCGCTCGGCGACCGGTGGCTGGAGGCCGTGATGCCGCTCCGGTTGCTCGCGCTGTACGCAGGGTTCCGGTCCATTGTGACCCTCACCCCCCAAATTCTGGTATTCACGGGGCACGCGAAACGCAACATGCAGTTCAGCGTGCTCGCGGTAGCCGTGCTTCCGGGGGTGTTCTACCTTGGGAGCCACTGGGGAACTACAGGGGTGGCGCTGGGCTGGATCACTGCGTATCCCCTGCTCTACTGCGCCTGCTTCGTGCGGTCCGCGCTCGGGATCATCAGGATGTCGTGGCGTGCATACGGGACCGCCCTGTGGCCTGGGGTCAGCACCACGGGGGTGATGACCGTCGCGGTGCTCGGACTCCGGGCAGTGCTCCCGGCCACGTGGTCCCCGGAGCTGCGCCTCGCAGCCCTCGCGGTCACGGGCGCCACGGCGTATGCTGCGGTCCTCTGCGCGGCGTACGGCGACCGTGTGCGGGCGGTCTTAGGTCTGCTGCGCGACCAGCGTGGCCGGCGCACCAGCGACCGGCTAGCGGTCGCGGAATCGTAGCTCCCGTCGGTCGCGGCCCTATCTCCAACTCAGGACATCTCCTTTCGAGCGCACATCAGATAGCAGGAACCAATAATCCGAAGTGGGGTGCGGTCCAGGACGTCGAGCCTCTCGTCTATCGCTAGCTTTAGCTTCGAAGTCAATGCGCAGAAGGGGGCCGGGAGTAGTGTAAACTGTATATATTGGTCTTTGTCGATTCGAAATCCGTGTTTGATCATGAGTTCGCGAACCGCCCAAGGGCGATGCTTGCGCGGTCGAAAACCAAACCCCATCGCTCCGTACCTCCCGCCAACTACAATCCTCCGGAGAATCGACATTAGCCTCCTCGCTCCGGGGATCTTCTGGATCCTGTACAAGATTGCCGATAAGCTGGCCGTATAGCCGTATTTGTTGGTCACACAGAGAATAAAACGTCCTCCCTGTTTCAGAACGCGTGCTGCTTCGCGCAGCACATTTTCGTCGGTTGGCAAGTACTCGATTACCCCAGCACAAACCGCTGCATCGAAGCACTCGTTTCGAAAAGGAAGCGCCTCCACGTCGCCTAGTTGGTAGCGCCACAGCGCGGAGAGGCCCTCGGCAGCCGCCTGGAGCTTGCTGCGCTGCACCATCGCCGGAGCTGCATCGAGGCCTACGCCCCGGTAGCCTTGCTTCGCCAGGTCGAAACTCAGAGCGCCCGGACCACAGCCTAAGTCGAGGATCCTCGAACCCTTCGGCAGCATCACTTCATGGACCATCTGCAGAATTGCACGGTGGCGAGGCTGGAGTACGTCACCGCTGGCCTGAACGACATACCTTTCGGCGTACAGACTGGCTTTGGCTGCGAAGTGCTTGATTGCACTTTCCTTCAATCCTGCTTCCGCGGACTCCACGGGTTCACCTCTCTCAGTGGGTACCTAGTCGAACGGCGTGCAATGCGCCTTCCAGTCGCCAGTCCCCGAGACCGCAGCGTTGGGTGGGCGCACGCCATTCAGCGCCTGCACCGCGTTGGCGCAATGGCCGTCACCCAAGCTGCGGCGCACCGGGCCGTCGCTGCCCTCACCTACCCCTCCGCTGGCCGCACGGCTTCCCGGCGCGTGGGCTCCCACAGTGGGACGCGCTCGCCCCTCACGGCTCGGACGAAGGCGTGGAGGGCCGCGAGGTTGCCGATCACGATGTACGCGGGCACGGCGAGGACCCTTGGGAACCGGCGGCCCTCCGGCCACCACCACGCGAGCGCTGCGCACACTCCCGCGAACGCCGCGAGACCCAAGCCCCACAGGGCCCACGGAGCGCTCCGGGCGAGACACACCAGCGTGGCGAGCGCAACAGCCAGGATCCACGAGAACGCCCCGTAGCGGAACGGGTTCAACAGCGGGCGCTTGAAGTAGAGCGTGTGCCAGCCGCGAGTGATGGTGCGGACCTTGCGGCGGTACTCCCGCCGCAGCGACGGGACGCGGGGGATGAAGCAAAGGGCCTCACGGACTGAGACCGCGCGCAAGCCGCGCTCCCGCGCCAGCAGCGCGGCGGCGAAGTCGCGGCTCAGTGCCTCCGGCAAGGCGTGCCTCTGGATAGGCGCCCGCACGGCGTGGAAACACCCGGCCGCCCCGACGATCCCCGAGACTCGGGTCTCCAGATCGCGCACCCACATTTCGTAACCGATGTACCACGAATCGGCGCGGTTGGCATGTTCCTGACTGGGCGCGACGCTCACGCCGTGGCCCGACGCGACGCCCACGGTGGGATCGGCTAAGCTAGCGATCAACGGTTTCAGCGCCCCGCGCTCCACGTACACGGAGGCGTCGGTATTCACGATGAGCTCTCCCCGAAGCAGGGCCAGCGCCGCGTTTTCCGCCGCCGTCTTGCCTCGGCGGCGTGGCAGACGCAGGAGCTGAACGCCGCGCGTCGCGTACTCGCTTACGATGGCATCGGTGCGATCGGTCGAGGCGTCGGATAGCACAAGGATCTGCCGCCGGTCCGCGGGATAGTCGAGCTGCAGCAGGTTCTCCAACGTGTTCCGGATGACGGCTTCCTCGTTGAAGACCGGCAAAACGATGGTAATCATCGGCCACTCGGCGAGCGGAGCCACAGGAGGCCGCTTCCGCCGCAAGACCGTCAGGAGCATCAACAACAGCGGATAGCCGAGATACGTGTACAGCGCGAACGCGACTGCGGCACCGAGCACTCCCAGGCAGAGGGAGGTCATCGAACGCTCCGATAGCGCAGCGCTTCGTGAGAGGCCGCGTCAAACCACATCGTCGTCTTCCATTGACGCAATACGTGAGCAACTGCGGTGCCGCTAACCCTTGGGGGGCCTTGCCTCCCCCGCGAGGGATCGAGCCCTCAGGTGATGCATGCGCGCAACAGTACAGAGAGGTAACACGCTATGCATAGCGGCTTGGCGGGGAATTCGGGTGCCCGCGCTCGCGGTCAAAGCCAAGGGTCAGAACACGTCCCAGTCGGCGAGCGTGATGTGCCACGCCGATGGGTCGAAGAGCTCCGGCCTGCTCTGCGTGAACTCCCGGGCGATCAGGTTTAATGGCCGGGGGTTGAGGAGCTCGGGTACGCGCACGAATCCGACCTTGCTCAGCTCACCGAGTTGTGGATGAAGGCCCATCGTCACGCCCAACGCAGCCCCCTCGCGCTGATCGGCCTCCAGCCGGGTGCGGACGAGCCGGCGGAGCGCTGCGTCTTCGCCCGCCAGGCAGCCGAAGTCCATGAGCATGGTGCAGCAGGTGTCGAACAGCCTCGCCTGACGGGTCACGACGTAGGCGCAAAGCCGCCCGCCTCGCGCGAGCGCCCAGACTGTGTAGTCGCCCGTCGGCTTGTCAAGGAAGCGCCACCGGAGGTAGCGGAGGTTGCGCTCAAGGCTCACACCGTGCCCGGAAAGGAAGTCGCGGACGAGCGGTTCGAGGCGGTCGTCGAGTTGGTCAAGCCGGACAACCTCCTCGGCACGCTCGAGCGTCGGGGTGCGGAGCGTGAGCGCGCGGACGAGGGGGTTGAGGAGCCGGCCGAGCCA
>VBHJ01000159.1:0-576 GCA_005887685.1 Chloroflexota bacterium
AGATGTTGAGCAGCTCGCCGACGTCCTTGAGTGACGAGAGCTCGGGCGTGACGAGGACCAGGACGCGCTGCGAGTGGTCGAGCACGCTGATCACGATGTCCGTGAACGCGACGCCAAGGTCGAAGACGATGTAGCGGAACGCGTTGACCAGGATGCCCATCGCGCGGTTGACGAGGTCGACTGTGATCAGGTCGGCCTGCTCTGCCCGTAGCACTCCGGGCAGCAGCATCATGCCGCCAGGGTGGTGGAGGATCGCGCCAAGGACCGCCTCCTCGAAGTTCTGCGGAGGCACCTGGCTGGCCGCGGCCAGACACCCTGTCGGCGTCAGGTAAGAGATCAGCGCGGCATGGTTGTACGGCAGGGCCAGGTCGACCAGGAGCACCTCGCCGGGGAATCGCTTCGCCAGTGCGGCCGCCAGGTTCACCGCGATCGTGGTCCGGCCCGAGCCACCCTTCGGCGAGTAGATGGCCACGGTCGAGGCGGCCTGCTCGGGCGCGACGAGGCGAGCCCGGGCGATCAGGTTCGGCAGGGTGTCCTTGCGCTGCTCGACCAGCTTGGTGAGCTCGATCAGGGCGT
>VBHJ01000159.1:597-5223 GCA_005887685.1 Chloroflexota bacterium
GCAATCCTCCAACGCGCGCACGCTGGCGGTGCGCGTCTCTTCAGAAATCAGCGCCATCTCACCGAAGAAGTCGTCGGGGCCCATCAGGGCGATCGTGATCGTGTGGCCGGGCGACTCCTCGACGTAGACCTCGCAGCGGCCGGTCTCGACGATGAACATGGTGTCGCCGGGGTCGCCCTGGTGGACGATCACCGACCCCTTGGCGGCCGAAGCCGGCGCCAGGCGACGCGAGAGGGCGTGGAGGATGTTGTCCGGGAGCGTGAAGAAGATGGCGACCCGCTCCAGGATCTGGAAGCGCCGTCGCAGCTCGTCCGGCGAGCCTGATGTTGCGCGGTCGTTGTCGCTCACGCCGGAGGGAATTATAGGTTTGGGGTCTAGCTACTCCCTCTCCCCTACAGGGGAGAGGGTCGGGGAGAGGGGGAAACAAGCCGAATACCAGCCCGTTGGTAGACTTAGCCGCTGCCGGTCCCGTGGTGTAGCCTGGCCAAACACGCGGCCCTGTCAAGGCCGAGAGCGCCGGTTCGAATCCGGTCGGGACCGCCATACACCCCGGAGCAGATCGGCTCTACGGAGAGGTGGCCGAGTCCGGTTGAAGGCGACGGTCTCGAAAACCGTTATGGGTCACTGGCCCATCGAGAGTTCAAATCTCTCCCTCTCCGCTCTGACCGCCAAGCACCGTACGAGATGCGGAATCGGCGGCTTGTTTCCACCCGACGCGAGCGGGTTCGTAGCAACCTGCAGGCAAACTGGAGCACGACGGCCAGGCAGACGGACTTACAGGAGCCACCGCTGCGCTCCGGCCCAAAAAGCGAACAGCCATGTGATCGTCATCAGCGTTCCCGCGTAATCGTGAAAGATCACGGCCGGCCAATGCCCGGCTGTCGCGGCAAGCAAGCACACAAGCGTGACCCGCAACAGGTTGACGAGCAGGGTGCCGAGGATCCCCGCCAGGACGACCTGTGCGCGGGCCTCGTGCGTGGTCTCGCCGCGTAACCCGACATACAGGCTCATTCCGAGCAGGACCAGGCTCTGCCAACCGATGCAGTTCCACGAGATGAAGAGGTTGGTCGGTCCGCCGGGGCCAATGACCACAAGCTGGCTGCCCGCCGCCGTGGCTTGCACGCCGATCGCCCGCAGCAACGCCACGACCATCCGTGCTTCGAATGGGCTCACGGACTGCAGTGCGGCGGCGAATCCAGTGTGCATCGCTCCCACGGTGAGCAGGTCGTTGTACGTCGTGACAAATGGAAGGGCAAGAAGGATCAGGCAGCACGCGGCGAGCACCATCGTTTGAGGCAGTGGTTCGCGATGCGTCATGGCCGCATGCCCCACAGGCGTCGCCCTCGCCGCGCGACCACGGGCGCGATCACCGCGAGCCCGACAAACGGGAGCAGGAACTCCGGGATGAAGATCGTCTGGGTACTCGTGAGGTTGGTCGACGTGGACGCGGCATCGGAGTTGAGGGTCAGGTTCACGACTCCGAGCGCCGTCACCGTGAGTGTGAAGCACAAGAACGACCCGGCGGGCACGGTCACATCGGTGGCCGGCGAAAACGGTGGGCTGCTCAACCCGGAGCCGACGGCGAGTGTCACGCTCGATTGCGCGATGGTCGTGGCCGAAGAACAGTTGGACGCGGCGCTGAAGCTGAGCGCGATGGTTGCACCCGTCGTGCCGCCCGCGACTCCCGTCGTCCAGTACTGAAAAGTGAACGTCGTCGTCGAAGCGATCGTTTGCGAGGCGGAGGTCGAGGTGGTGGTGGCCCAGGTCCTCGTGGCGCCTACCGGTGCCAAGAGAAACGTTGCCGGAACCAACCCGGCCGGCGCGGTGGCGTCCAGCGTGAAAGTTGCGGTCCCATGCAGAAACAGGGTTGAGCCGGCCGCACGCGCCGTCGGCGCGTTGAACGCCCCGATCACGAGCGCCAGAAGGGCAACCGCCAGGCTCCCGACAAGGATCCAACCGTGGCCGTTGGCGCGCCGGCGTGGGGCCACAGAGGCTTTGACAGGAATGTGTTCGCGCACAGACGGCCGTGGCCGTGCGAGCCAGCGCCGCAGCCACTTCAACCGGCGCAGGTGCTGCACCGGGGCTGTGACCCGACCCGTCTTCGGGGTGCGGTACCAGGGTCCCTCCTGCCTCTCGACCAGACCCTTCAAAGCGGCGTAGGTCTGGAACGGCACGAGCAGAAACGACGTGACGAGGGCACCGAGGACACCGACGAGATCCTTGGGCGGGGCTCCTTCGAGTAGGAGGCCTGCTAGGTTCATGACCGGCAGCGACAGCATGTTCGTAATAAGCAGGGACCACCCGAACACCGAAAACCATTCCGGGACGTGCGCACGAAGCACGAGCTCGGATACCAGCCACGCGGCGCTCCCGACGACGAAGAACGCCGCCTGCAGGTAGTAGCTCGAGTAGTACAGAAATTCGACCTTCTCGGTCCGGGTCACGTGCGGCGAGCTGAGGATGCCGCCGAACCACCGGCGAACGTTGTACGAGTGGCCTTCGGCCCAGCGCATGCGCTGACGCGCCAGGCGACCAAAGGTGCCGACGCATTCAGACGGCGACTCCGCGTACGGCGTGTAAACGACTTTGTAGCCCAATGCGTGGAGCCGCAGCGTCAGCTCCCAGTCCTCGGTCAGGCTTCGGCTCCAGCCGACCTCGCGCAGAAGCCCCGCCCGGATCATGTAGGTAGTGCCCGCGATCATTTTCAGCGAGCCAATGAACTCCTGGAAAGGGCGCTCGATCATGTAGCTTCCGGCGTACTCGGCTCGCACCGCCTCGGTCAGCCAACTCTCGCTCCGATTCAATACATGCCACTGATAGCTCTGAACCGCCGCTACTTCCAGCCGCGGCACGTGCACCCCGGCGTTCTGACCGGAGCCCTCCGTCCGATAGAAATGTGGAAGGAAAGTCTGGATCGAGTCCGGAAACGGAAGGACGTCCGCGTCCCAAACAATCACGAACTCGGCTGACGGGTCGGTGTGCAGGAGCGCCATCCCCAGCGCTCCACCCTTGAAACCATCGCGCTTGGGGCGATGGATCACCTTGAACCTGGTTCGACTGCGCCAGGCGTCGATGATCGATTTCGTCTCGTCGATCGAGTCATCAACGACCACGACCTCGAAATTCCCGTACTCCAGTGCGGCGCATGCCTCGAGCAGCCGGCCGATCACGCGCTTTTCGTTGTAGGTCGCGATGTGGATCGAAACGAACGGTTCGCGGCCGAGGTCGAAGTGCCCATTGCCGTTGCCGTTGCCGTGCCCGTTGCCATTGCCGTTTCTACGCCGCACGAACCTCATCAGCCCATGGGCACGGCCGCCGCCCGAGGCGTGGCCAGTGCCGTTGCCGTCAGAGGTCGACAGCACGAGCGAAGACGTGAGCATGAGCAGGGTCGCCAGGTAGTAGCGGACCGAATAGAGGAAGAACAACGAGCCTAGCAGCAGTGCCAGCAGCGACAGGAAGACACCGGCTGAGTGATTCGCGCCGTCGCCGTCGCGGACCGCGAGGTAGATGCCGCGCGCGAGAGCGGCGAAGGGCAGCATGGCCACCAATGCGGCCATGAATAGCATCACGCGTAGAGCGAAACCCAGAGCGAATGCCCGACCGCTCGAGGGAGATGCCAGTTGCGGGGTCGCCGTGCTGGGGTCGCCTGGTTTGATGTTGGTCGCCAATCTTAGTCCGGGGTTATCCGATTTGGGAGAGATGCGCCGAACTTAGCTGCGGGAGTTCCGTGTCAGGCAGGTTCGAAAAGCGTCAACAACGCCCCGCTCAACGTTTCATGTGGACGCTGCCGGGACTACACAATTTATCCATGGCCGAAATAAGCGCCCTGGAAGCGGCGCTTGCGACTGAATTTGGTCCGGGCTGGCGCACCGGAGACCCGGCCGGCGAAGCCGCTGTCGCCGCTTTTGAAGCCGCCAATGGGATCGCGCTTCCGCCTCAGTACCGAGCCTTCGTGGTAGGCAGTGCCAACGGAGCAGTCGGGCCCCCTCATTACGGTTTAGTCGCCCTTGGTGAGCCAGCCGGTCGAAACAGCTACCACATCGTCAGACCGGACTCAGTGGCGCATGCGTTTCCCTTGACCGAGTTCTGGCTATGGGACGGCACCGAGGACCTGCAAGACCCGAAGAACATCGAACGACATCGACAGGCTCATGAGTCCGGGACGATTCCCCTCGGCACGGATGGAGACGGCATGGACTATGTGCTGGTTGTGACGGGAGTTGCGCGAGGACAGGTGTGGATGCTGAACGGGGAGTTTGCGACACCTGTCGCGAGCGACTTCGAGGCGTGGATCCTGCGCGATTACTTACCGCATGCTCGATGGCTCCTTGAGTTCCGACCCCACGGTGGGCCGGTCTGAGCGACGCGAACAAGTAGCTCAAGGGATCAGCAGGTAGCGCGTGACGTTGGACGGAGACAGACCTCTCCCTCTCCGCCAGCTCTCTCCGCGCCGCCGCCGTCTTGCGATTGCTTGGGCTAAGTTGAGTAAGCGCCGACAAACCCGCGATTCGGATTCGTGAACGGATCTCGATGAGGGGTCAGCCCGTCCCGTCGGCAGATTGTGTCGGCGACCTGACGGCGCGCAATCCCAGCGGGAGAACTGCTGCAGCCAGCACGACGACCCCA
>VBHJ01000153.1 GCA_005887685.1 Chloroflexota bacterium
CCCTCCTCCTTTCAGCCCGCGGGCTGAGGGCTTTCGGATTCGGGTTCTCGGCGGTGCTGGTCGCCCTGCACCTCGAACTGTCCGGCCTCTCGCCCGCGCTGATCGGCCTGACGCTTGCCATCGGCCTCGCGGCCGCATCTTTGACCGGTCTGGCGGCAGCCGCCGTCGCCGGGAGGGTCGGGCGGCGCATGACCCTCGCCGGGATCGGCCTGCTGATGGCGCTGACGGGCATCGACCTCGCCCTCGCCAGGGAGCCGGGACTGCTCGTGGTCTCGGGTTTGACCGGCATGCTGGGCGCAGCCAGCGTCGACTACGGCCCCTTTGCCTCGGTGGAGCAGGCCGTGCTCACGGAGACGGTGCAGGCCAAGGCCCGCAACCGAGCGTTTGGGCGCTACTCGTTGACCGGCGGCCTGTTCAACGCGGCGGGCGGTCTGTCGACCGCCCTCTTCACCGGCACCCGCGCCTTCTTCCTTCTCTATGCGGCGATCGG
>VBHJ01000154.1 GCA_005887685.1 Chloroflexota bacterium
ACGAGGTGTCCGGACGGCTGGCCGACCGCGTGGGCTTGATCAACACGATGGTGTTCACGCACCTTCCGAGCAACGTTTTGCTTCTGCTCATCCCGTTCAGCCCGACCCTCGCCTGGGCTATCGCGCTGCTGCTGGCCAGATTCGCCCTGTCTCAGATGGATGTGCCGGCGCGCCAGGCCTACATCGTCTCGATCGTGCCGCCGGGCGAGCGGGCCGGCGCGGTCGCCATGACCGGGGCGGTGCGCGGCGTGGCGATGTCGTTCGGGCCTGCCCTGGCCGGGATCGCCATCGGCGCGGCGGCGTTCGGGTTGCCCTTCTTCGCAGGGGGAGGATTGAAGATCGTCTACGACCTCGGGCTCTTCGCCGCGTTCCGCAACCGGCGAGCGGAGCACGAGTCTTAGTGTTGCGACGATGCCCGACGAGGATCTAACCCGGCTGGACGCGGCGGAGCTCGAGAGCCTGGTAGCCGCAATTCGCGACCGCATGCGGCCGCTCGATGCCGAGCTGGCCACCATGCGCAGCGAGCGAGATTTATTGCTTACCGAGCTCCGGCGGCGCGGCCGCCTGGTCGAGCGCACCAGCCGGGCGGATCTGAAGGCGCAGATGCGGGAGGGGACTTTTCCGACCGTCGCCGAGCTTGTTGCGGGCACCGACGACGGCTCGCTGGACGACTACGCCTTCAACCTCAAGACCGGCGGCGAGGTGCGGCTGGGCTTCCCGGGAGCGCGGACACAAAGCCTGACCTTCACCGACGGAGTCAAAACCGCGCAGGCCCAGGACCTGGCGACTGCCGCGCAGCTGTACGCGGCGGGCTGGGAGCTGGGTAGCCCCGGCAGGCCGGGCGTCCGAGTTCATTTCCGGGGCACCAAGCAGGAGCGCCTGGTTCCGGCCGACGAGGTGTATGCTCGCCCCGGCGAGCGGGCAACGGGGTGAGGTCGTTGAGCAATACGAAATGCGAAACGATCGCCCTCTGCTGTGATTGCAGTCGAGCGGGAGCTGCCGGCTGCACCTTCCAAAACACGCCCTAGCGATTCTCCGATCCCGGCGTTCGTGCGGCGCCGGAGGAGACTCTGGACGGCGAGGCTTTCCGCGGTGGTGCTCGTCGTTGCCATGGTCAGCTCGCTCGGCGGCGGGGGCCTGATCGATCTCGGGAGCGCGTTCGTTCTGCAGTCGAAGGCCCAGGCCCTGCACGACCGTTGGGACTACATGCGGCAGAACGGAATCCCGGATTCGCACCTGGACGAGCTGACTCGCGAGTGGGCCGTCGCCCAGTCTTACGTCGTCATCGGCGCCGGGGGCATCTTCTGGCTGCCTGGCGGCGCGGACACGATCAGCCGGTGGCAGACCGAGTCGGACGCGATCTGGAGCCGCGACCTCAGCGCATTCCGCTCCCAGGCGATCCTGGCCGAGCAGAACCTGCACGCGGTCCTTGCGCCCGAGTCGTTCGTGCAGCGCAAGTCGAGGCTCGACGTGTTTGGACAGGCCACGACGCCGCTGGACTTCAGCACCCTTCGCGACGAATGGAACATGGAGGCGAGGCTGGTCCCGATCGATAGGCGGATCGCCGGCTTTGCGGGCGGCGTCGTCCAGGAGGTTCACAAGGCCGAGCAGCTCGGGGTTCGCAGCGACCCTGCGGCGGGGATCATCTCGCGTGCTGACACGTACTCGCAGCTACCGGCGCAGCAGCGGATGTCGCGGGCGGAGTTCCTGACCCGCGACCTGCTCGCGGTGCAAAAGAATCTGCAGGGCAGGCTGGACGCGGCCGCGGTCACCCAGCAGAACATGCAGCACGCCCTGGATGAGATCTCGATTGCGGCGCTCTACGGCCTGGACCTGTCTGGCTATCAAAGCCGCATTGCCAACGACCGGATCCGTTACGCGAATGCGCTGACGGTGGCCGAGTTCAACTCCATCACCGCGGACCTCCAGCAGGTCGCCGGCGCCGCCGACAGCGCCATCAACGTGGTGTTGAGCCAGACCCACGTCATCTCGGGCGTCGCGATGATCTACCAGGATCATCCACTGAGCTGCGAGGAGGCCGCGACCTCGATGGCACTGACCCACCAGGGCATCTCGTTGAGCCAGGACCAGATTCTCAACGAGCTCGGCGCGGACCTGCGACCCATGTACGTCGACGGGCAGGGACGCGTGCGTTGGGGAAACCCCTACGAGACGTTCGTCGGCAACGTGAACGGCAGCGAGAGCAACTACACCGGCTTTGGCACCTACTACCCGCCCCTGGTCAGGATCGCGAAGGCGCACGGCGCGAGCATCCTCGCCTACGGCTCGATGTCGGCCGAGACCATCTACGCGCGGGTGATCGCGGGTCACCCGGTGGTTGCGTTCTCGACCTGGGACTGGAGATGGCACCCACGCCGCGACTACATGAGCTTCGACGGGCAGTGGATCCCGTGGATCGGGCCCGTCTACGCGTCACATGTCTACACGGTGGTCGGCGTCAGCGCGACGCAGGTGTTGGTCAACGACCCGATCCGCGGTCAGTACTGGATCAGCAAAGGCGCTTTCGAAGCCGGCTACTCAGACTTCGAAGAAGCAATAGTTTTCGCCTGAGGTATGAGAGGGAACCCAGATGGTTCCCTCTCATCGGCCGGTCGCTGCGCGACGGGCCTGCTCTCTTTCCGGTATACGGTTGGGATTGTCTAAATAGTCACTGGAGACTACGTCGGGCAGACGTCGAAGGCATAGTTGCGGCCGGGTTAAACCCGGCCGCCAAGGCGATGCGGGTTATGAGCCTGAGTTGCCGAAGGGCGCCAGGACCAGGAATATGCGGCCCATGTTGAGGTCGGGGTAGGCCTGGTCCAGGTCGTCGACCGCGTGCATCAGCTGGTCGTAGGTGATGTGGTATCCGTGGCCCCGGGTCAGGCCGGGGTCGTTGAGGATGAAGGTGTCTGACTGGTCGTAGCCGACGACCACCAGGTAATGCGACACCGAGTAGCCGGATTGTTCGTAGTGATCGCGGTAACCGGGGTAGTTCGGGTTGCCCAAGCCGTGGGTGCGCACCCCGAAGATGAGCGGCCGGCCCAGCGCCAGCTGCTGCTTCATGTTGAGCCGGTCGGAGGGCAGGATCTTGTACGCCCACCCCATGTACTTCTGGGCCACCTGGCCGATCTGCAGCGAGGTGAGATCCTGCGCGGGTTTCCAGGCGGTGATCTGGTTGATCGCCGCATCCGCCGTCTGGGGGTCGATCAGCCCGCCTGAGTGGTCGCCGTGGAGGTAGCGGTCGACCATGACCATGCTCGCCTCCTCACACGTGTGCTGCTTCGCCGCCCAGTTGCCCAGCGGGGCTTGCGGCGTGAAGGGGACGGGCAGGATCACCGCCGTGGGGAGGTTGACCGGCGGCTGGTCGCTCGGAGCCGCGGTGTTCAAGTCGATGGGGACCAGGTCTGGAGTGCTGTAGGACACCTGCGGCCCGGCGCCGAAGAACGCGAAATAGACGCCCGCCCCGATTCCGACGGCGGCGACGAGACCAAGTCCGAGGAGCCACTTCAGAGCGCCGAGCATCGTTAGCTAGAACTTAAACCGCCTTCAAAAGGTACGCGCGGCAGAGTATAGGGCCACCTTTACATCCCTAAACCCCCGCCGAGTACGTGACTCCGCGCCGGCGTTCTATCAGCGGCCGACAACCATGGGGTCGAGGCGTGGAGGAGGGATCCGGTAGTGGAAGTCCAGCTTAGCCGCCGGAGCGGCATCCCACCGGTGCGCGTGCATTGGGGTGGCATCGCGATCGCGATCATCGCTGCTGTCCTCCTGGGCGGTGTCTCTGGAGCCGTCGGGCGTCACTACCTCAATGCAAGCGTGGCGCGTCCGCTGCCCGGCGCGACCAGGGTGCAGGCCCAACCGGTGCCGACGGTCGGCCCCGGCACCGACGTGACCCCCGCCGCACTTCCGGACCACATCTTGATCCAGGTGCCTTTCACGACCCAGGCGCCACTCAACAACTGGTCCCAGCACCAGGAGAGCTGCGAGGCGGCCAACCTCACGATGCTCTACGAGTACTGGACCAACGACTCCGACGTCGTGATCAACTCGACCACCGCCGACAACATGATCCGGCAGATCGACGCCTGGAAGCCGCAGCCTGACCTCAACGACACGATGCTCGGCCAGCTGGCGCAGCAGCACTTCGGCTACACGTACCGCATCCTGCCCAATGACCCGAAGGTCATCGCCGAGCAGCTTGCGGCGGGACGCCCTCTGCTCGCGGAGGTCCGCACGCACGGACTCGGCAACTCGCACTACCCGGGGTACACGAACCATTACGAGCAAGACGGTTGGTCGGTGCCGCACTTCGTCACGATCATCGGCTACGACAGCTCTGGGGTCTGGCTCAACGACCCGGGCATCTCGTGGGGGCGTGGCTACCACATCTCGTATGCGCAGCTGACGCACGCCATCGACGACCTCGACCAGCACCACCCTGCCCTCAGCCAGGGCCAGGTGCTCCTGCTGATCGCGCCGGAAGCCAAGCCCAGGGTGAGGGTGGGCACGATTTAGACTTCCGCCGTGACCGACACGGCTGAAAGCGCTGCTGCTCAGCTTGGCAACCGCGCGGTCAGCAACTCGGTCTTCATCCTGGCTGCGCGCACGGTCTCGCGAGCCATCTCCCTGGTCGTGGTCATCGTGCTCGCCAACGCGCTCGGCGACACTCGCTACGGGCAGTACACGACACTGATCGTCTACTCGGGCCTGGTCGCAGTCGTCGGCGACCTCGGGTTCCAGTCTCTGTACACGCGGGAGGCCGCCCGCAACCGCACTGAGCTCGGCCACTACCTCGGCACTCTGATCGTCGTTCGCGCGGCGCTGGCCGCCCTGGCGGCGGTCGTTTTTGCGATTGCCCTCGGACTCGGCACGGGCCTCTCGTCGCTCATCCTCCCGGGCTGTGCACTTCTGATCGCGACCGCATACGCGAGCCTCCTTCGCAACACGTTCTACTCGGTCGGTCGCGCTGAGTTCGACGCGATCGCGATCGTCGCCGAGACGCTGATCCAGGCGGGCCTTATCGTTTTCGGCGCGCGCCGGCACTCGGGCGTCGGCTATTACGTCTGGGCTTACGCCGCGTCGTACACGTTCACGATCGTCTATTCGCTGGTCGTCATCAACGTCTTCCACCTGGGCCGGATCCGACTGGGCCTCGACCGCCAGCTCATATGGCGCTGGCTGCCACTGGCTCTGCCCTTCGCCTTCACCTTTTTTCTCACCAACCTCTATTTTCGGGCCGGTTTTGTTCTCCTCCAGCAGTTCCGCACGTTTGCCGAGGTCGGTTGGTTCACCCTGGCTTACAAGCCCTTCGAAGCGCTTCAATTCGTGCCGCTTGCCATTCAGACGGTCGTCTATCCGATGCTCGGGGTTTACTTTCTCAGCGACCCGTCGAAGCTGATCGTGGCCTATCGGCGATTTTTCAAGGTGCTGGTGCTGCTCGGCTGGCCTCTGACCGTCGGCACCTTTGTGCTGGTGCATCCGATCAACCAGATATTCAACCGCTCAGGAGCTTTCGCCCAGTCCGAACCTGCGCTGCGCATCCTCGCGCTGGGGATCGTGTTTCTCTTCGCGAACTCGGCCTTCTACGCGATGCTCAACGCGATCAATCGCCAGGGACTCAACGCCTGGGCGACGGCGCTCGCTGCAGGAATCAACATCGCCCTGAACCTGGCCCTGATTCCGTTGTTCGGCTATCTCGGCGCCAGCACAGTCACCGTCGTGACCGAGGCCGCGCTATGCACCTTCGGCTGGTGGTTCGTCCAGCTGAAACGACCCGAACTGCGTCTCCCGGTCGTGCAGCTGACATGGCGGATCGCACTCGCCGGCGTGATCATGGGCGCTGTCCTGCTCCCGCTTCGGTCCCTCTCGATCTACATCAGCGTTCCGGCGGGCTTCGTCGTCTACCTGGTGGCGGTTATCGTGCTTCGTGCCGTCGAGCGCGAGGAGTACGAGATGGCGGAGGAAAGCCTCCTCTCAAGGCTCCAACGTAACCCTCCGAGGGTGATCGTCGTTGGAGAAGACCGGAAGGGGTAGAATCCGGCAGCCCATCCCGATCTATGGCTCGAAACGTTCCTGAGCGGATAAAGACGAAGGGGGGACACAGCCCTCGAGCGCGGATCCACGCCGCGTGGTCGCCGATCGGCCAGAAGATGCGCCGGACGACGATGCTGCGCGGCCTGGCGGCCGTGGTGGCCGTGATGCTCGTGATCGGGCTCGCCGCCGACGCTTACGCCCAGTCCTTCTTCGACAGCCTGCCTTCGATCCAGGGCCTGGATTCGGCCGCGTTCGCCGGCGACACCCTGATCACCGACAACACGGGCAAGGTCGTGCTGGCCGATGTCGGGAACCAGGGCGACCACCGGCTTGCGGTCAAGCTCAAGGACATCTCGCCGGTGGCGATCCAGGCCACCGTGGCCATCGAGGACCGCGGTTTTTACACCAACCCGGGCTTTGACCTGAGCGGCATCATCCGAGCGGCCTTCGACAACATTCGCTCCGGCCACATCGTCGGTGGAGGCAGCACGATCACGCAGCAGCTCGCCAAGCAGCAGTTCCTGACGCCAGACCAGACGGTCAGCCGCAAGATCAAGGAGGTCGCCCTCGCCTACGAGCTGAGCCAGACGTACTCCAAGGACCAGATCATGGAGCTCTACCTCAACAAGAGCTTCTACGGCTCGCAGTCATACGGCATCGAGGCGGCGGCGGAAAGCTACTTCCAGGTTCCCGCGTCGAAGCTCGACCTGGCCCAGGCCGCGATGCTCGCCGGCCTGCCCCAGGCGCCGACCGAATGGAATCCCGTGCTGCATCCTGACGCAGCCAAGCTGCGCCAGACCGAGGTCCTGCAGGCGATGGTCCGCGCGAACTTCATCTCGCAAGACGAGCTGGACAAGGCGGCGGCGGAAAAGCTCGTCTACCACGCCCCGACCAACTCTTACAAGGCGCCCCACTTTGTCGACTACGTGCTCGCCGAGCTGCGCCAGCTTGGCTTTCAGCCTGGCATCCAGCAGCTCAACGTGAAAACCACCCTGGACTGGGAGAGGCAGCAGATGGGCCAGCAGGTGGTGAACAGCAACCTCGACCGCAATCTATATCGCGATCGCAATGGCCAGCTCTCGTCAGGTCTCGTCGCGATTCAACCCACCACAGGCGACATCATGGTCATGGTCGGGTCGCCGAACTACAACGCGGACGCCGGCCAGATCAACTACACGACGATCCCGCGCAACATGGGCTCGTCGATGAAGCCGTACACATACGGAGCGGTCATCAACGCCCGCGCTGCGACGGTGGACACGCCGGTATTCGACGGTCCGTCCCCGCTCATCTACAAGGACGCTTACAGCACCACCAAGTTCTACAACTACGACGGTAAGTCGCACGGCGTGCTGCCCCTGAAGAAGGCGATGGGCAAATAGCTGAACATCGCGGCCGTGAAAGTCGAGCTCTCGATCGGCGTGCCGGCCGTGCTGTCGTGGATGCGCAACCTGAACGTCGACCCCCGCTACGTCAACCCGGACGGCAGCTACACGCCGCTCGCGCCGGCGGACGAATACGGTCCTTCGCTGACGCTGGGCGGCTACCCGATCACCCTGCTCGAGCACGTCAACGGGATTGCGACCTACGCCGACATGGGCGTCTATCACTCGCCGCAGGCGGTGCTCACCGTGACCGACTCGCACGGCAAGGCCCTCTACCAAGACCACCCCGACCAGCGCGCGCGTCTGGCGATCGACCCTGGAGTCGCGTTCATCATGGCGCAGATCATGTCCGACGACCAGAACCGCTGCATGATCTTCGGCTGCAACAGCGCGCTGCACTGGAGCGACCGGATCGTGGCCGCGAAGACCGGGACGACCGACAACTTCAAGGACGCGGTCACCGTCGCATTCACGCCGGACCTTGCGACCGGCCTGTGGGTCGGCGACATCAAGGACAACCGCTACACGATGATCGGCGGCTCGGACGGCGTCTTCGTCGCCTCGCCGGGAGTCCATGAGTTCGTGTCGCGCGCGCTGGACGGAACCCCCGGCGACCGCTGGTACACGCCGCCGCCCGACGTGGTCGCCGGCCCGGGCAACAGCTGGTACCTGTTGGACACCACGCATATCGACAAGCTGCCGGGCGACAACCCGCCAAGCCCCACCCCGAGCGCCCCCGTGTTCGTCGTACCGCCCGACCCGGGCGGTCCGGTCCTGGCGAGCCCGAGCCCGTCGCCGAAGCCGACGGCATGTCCGAACCCGCAGAAGACGCCGCCGAACTGCTAAACATCTCGCCTTGCCGCCGGATTCACTCCGGCGGCAACCCATGTCCCACAAGGGCTCCCGAGGTTGCCCGGGGACACCACTTCGTAAATCATTCGTCTCCGGAAGGGGTTAGGGGCGCTCGTCCGGCGATAGTTGAAACCACGGCCGCAGTTGACCGCCCGGCGAGCGCCCCGTCGTAGGGGGAACCCGGGAGGGTTCCCTCTGCGCCCGTAGAATTCCGGCTCGTGCCGGAGCCCCTCTCTGTTGCGACCGAGCGCCTGCCCAAGAGCAAGCTGGGCATGACCATCGAGGTGCCTGCCGAGGTCGTCGACGCGACCTACGACCGGGTGCTGAACCGGCTCGCGTCGCGCGCCAAGATCGAAGGCTTCCGTCCCGGCAAGGCGCCGCGCGCCCTCGTCGAGTCCCGCATCGGTCCCGCGGCGCTGCGCGAAGAGGTCGTCGAGACGATGGTGCCCGAGGTGCTGCGCCAGGCGCTTGACGAGCGCTC
The DNA here is from genome assembly GCA_005887685.1 of Chloroflexota bacterium. Taxonomy (GTDB): domain Bacteria; phylum Chloroflexota; class Dormibacteria; order Dormibacterales; family Dormibacteraceae; genus 40CM-4-65-16. The sequence continues at coordinate 8,752 of VBHJ01000154.1, forward strand.
GATCGACCCCATCGACAATCCCGACATCGAAGTCCTGGAGCTCGAGCGCGGCCGTCCGGCCCGGCTCAAGGCAACGATCAGCGTCATGCCCGAGGTGACCTTGGCGGACGCAGCCACGCTGAAGATCGAACCACCGGACCACTCTCACGAAGTCACTGACGAGATGCTCGAACGCCGTCTCGATGACCTGCGTGAGCCGATGGCCGAGATCACGCCGGTGGAACGCGAGGCACGAGCCGGAGACATCGCGGTCATCGACATCGAGGTCGAGGTCGACGGCAGGGTGATCGAATCCGAGTCGCGCAAGTCGACCGAGGCCGAGGTGAAGGAGGGCGTCTTGCTGCCCGAGCTTCTCGCGGTGCTGCCGGGCACCTTCGTCGACGAAACGCGTGAGGCGAGCGTCAGCTTTCCCGAAACCTACAGCAACCCTGAGCTGGCGGGAAAGCAGGCGACGATCCGGGTCACGCTGCGCGGCGTAAAGGAAAAGGTGCTGCCGCCACTCGACGACGCGCTGGCGAAGAGCATGACCAACGGCAAGCAGGAAACAGCCGACGCGTATCGCGGTGCGGTGCGCCAGGAGCTGGAGGAATCGGCGGCCGCGGTGGTCAAGATGGAGCGTGAGCAGGCGGTCGTCAAAGCGCTGGTCGATGCGTCGGAGGTCGAGGTGCCTGAGGCGCTCGTCGACCGCGAGCTGACAAGCCAGCTCGAGGCGCTCGAGCGCAGCCTGAACCGACAGGGCATGAAGCTCGACCGCTACCTGGAGTACCTCGGCAAGTCAGTCGACCGGTGGATGGCCGACGAGCGTCCTGAGGCCGAAGCGCGGCTCAAGGTCGACCTCGTGCTGGGGGAGTTTGCCAGGCGCGAAGGCCTCGAGCCATCCGACGAAGACGTGATGGCGTATCTCGAGGAGCAGGCCGAGCAGGATGGCGAGCTGAAGGGGCAGGTCCCGGAGTTGAAGCAGAGTACGGCCGTTCGCCGCTACTTCGCCTCCCGCCTGCGCCGGCGGCGGGTCCTGGACCGCCTTCTGGAGGTGGCTAGTTGACGGCATTCGGGGAGGGCGTGTCTAGAATGACGTTGTGCGCGACATGACCAACAATCAGCATCCATCCAGCTACCTCGTCCCGATGGTGGTCGAGAACACCGGACGCGGCGAGCGCGCCTTCGACATCTACTCGCGGCTGCTCAAGGAACGCATCGTTTTCATCGGGACTCCGATCGACGACCAGGTGGCGAACCTGGTGGTCGCGCAGCTTCTCTTCCTGCAGTCAGAGGACCCTGAGAAAGAGATCTCGCTCTACATCAACAGCCCAGGCGGCCAGGTGACCGCTGGACTGGCGATCTACGACACGATGCAGTACATCCGGCCGCCCGTCTCGACCATCTGCATCGGCATGGCCTACTCGATGGCGGCGGTGCTGCTCGCCGGCGGAGCTCACGGCATGCGCTACGCCCTGCCGCACGCCAACATCCTGATCCACCAGCCGTGGGGCGGGATGCAGGGCCAGGCCACAGACATCCAGATCCACGCCAAGGAGATCCTGCGCACGCGTGAGCAGCTGAACCAGATCCTCGCGCGGCACACCGGTCAGAAGATCGAGAAGGTGACCCAGGACACCGAGCGCGACTACTTCCTCACCTCTGAGGCGGCCAAGGAATACGGGCTGATCGACGACATCATCCTCACGCCGACAAAGCTGGGCGAAAAGGACAAGCCGAAAGACGAAGAAAAGGTGAAGGAGAAGGTCGCGGCGGGATGATCTTCCGACGCAGAGCAAAGCGCGACGAGGTCACAAGGCACCGTCCGAAGTGCTCGTTCTGCGGCAAGTCCCAGGGGGAGAGGGGAGTTCGTCTGGTGGCCGGTGCCGGAGTGTTCATCTGCAGTGAGTGCATAAGCCTTGCCAATGAGATTCTCTGGGGCCATAATCCCCCGGCGCCCGCATCCCCGTAAGGACAAGAACCAGAACCTATGAACGAACGAGAAGACCGACGCCGCTACACCCGCTGCAGCTTCTGCGGCAAAGGCCAGGACCAGGTGCGCAAGCTGGTCGCCGGCCCGGGCGTTTTCATCTGCGACCAGTGCATCGACCTCTGCCAGGAGGTCCTGGAGGACGACAACCGCTCCGCCGGGACGAAAAAGCAGAAGACCGGTTTCATCCCCAACCCGAAAACGATTTGCGCGGCGCTTGACCAGTACGTCATCGGGCAGGAGCGCGCCAAGAAGGTCCTCTCGGTCCAGGTCTACAACCACTACAAGCGCATCAGCGCTTCCAAGTCCGTCGGCGACGTCGAGCTGACCAAGTCGAACGTGCTTCTCGTCGGGCCGACGGGTTGCGGCAAGACCTATCTCGCGCAGACCCTGGCCAAGATCCTCGACGTTCCGTTTGCCATCGCTGACGCGACGAGCCTCACCGAGGCCGGTTATGTCGGCGAGGACGTCGAGAACATCCTCCTCCGCCTGATCCAGGCCGCTGACTTCGACATCAGCCGGGCCGAGCGCGGAATCATCTACATCGACGAGATCGACAAGATCGCGCGCAAGTCCGACAACCCGTCGATCACCCGTGACGTCAGCGGTGAGGGCGTGCAGCAGGCGCTTCTCAAGATCCTCGAAGGCACCGTCGCGAACGTCCCGCCGCAGGGCGGGCGCAAGCACCCGCACCAGGATTTCATCCAGATCAACACGACCAACATCCTGTTCGTGTGCGGCGGCGCGTTCGACGGTCTGGAGAAAGTGGTCGAGCAGCGCATCGGGCGACGGGCGATCGGTTTCGGCGCACCGAACAACCGGACCGAGAAGCGGATCGTCTCCGAGACCTTGAAGCACCTGCAGCCGCAGGACCTTTTGAAGTACGGCTTCATCCCCGAGTTCATCGGCCGCCTGCCGATCATCGTGACCCTGCACCACCTCGACCAGAACGACATCGTGCGCATCCTCACCGAGCCGAAGAACGCGCTCGTGAAGCAGTACCAGAAGTTCTTCACGCTCGACAACGTCGAGCTCGTCTTTCAGAAAGGATCGCTCGATGCGATCGCCGAGCTCGCGCTGCTGCGTGGCACGGGCGCACGCGCCCTCAAGTCGATCATCGAAGAGGCCCTGCTCAACTCGATGTTCGAAATCCCCTCCCGGCCCGAGATCAAGCGCTGCATCATCTCGGAGCGCTCCATCCGGGACGCTCTCGAACCGGAGTTCGAGGTCGCGGAAGAAACGGAAGGCCCGGCGAGGGCGGTCGGAGAGTCGGCCTAACCCTCGACATCCCGGATAGTCCGGACTATCCGAAAACGTCCGTCGCGCGATTCACGGTTAGTCCGGACTATCCGAGGTTGCCGGCGTAACGTTTGCCGCCGTGGATCTCCATGGCAAAACTGTCCTGCTAACGGGTGCGTCGAGCGGTCTCGGTCCGCACATCGCCCGGCGACTGCGTCAGGCGGGCGCGAAATTCGTTCTCTCGGCGCGCAACGAAGCGGCCCTGCAGACCCTGGCGCATGAGCTTGGCGATTCACGCATCGTGGTCGCCGACCTGTCGCGTGCCGGGGAGCCCGAGCGGCTGGCGAAAGAGGCCGGCCCAGTCGACGTCCTCGTCTCCAACGCCGGCGTGCCCGCCACAGGGCGCCTCGCAACCTTCGCCATCGAGGAGATCGACCGCGCGATCACGGTCAACCTGCGGGCTGGAATCGTCCTCGCCCACGAGCTCGCCCCGGCCATGGTCGAACGCAAGTCCGGCCACCTCGTGTTCATGGCCTCGATCGCGGGCAAGATCCCTTCAGGCGGCGAGACGATCTACAACGCGACCAAGTTCGGGCTGCGGGGATTTGGGCTGGCCCTTCGCGAGGAGCTGTGGGGGACCGGCGTCGGGGTCTCCGTGGTCAACCCCACGTTTGTGAGTGGGGCCGGCATGTGGGCGGTGACCGGTCTCAAGCCCAACCCGATCGCCGGGGAGGTATCGCCGGCGCAGGTCGCCGACGCCGTCTGGAGAGCCATCGCAAGGAACAGGGGTGACGTCGACGTCGTGCCGATCCAGCTCCGGGCGACGCTCAAGCTGCAGGCGGTGACTCCAGGCTTGTTCGCGGCGACGGCGCGAATGACCGGCGCCACGCGTCCCAACGAAGACCTCGACGAGCGTCAGCGCGACAAGCGTTAAAATTCGTTGCCAACATGAGCCGAGTCGAGCGCGTATCCGTACCGTCGCCGGCTCAGTCGCGCTAACCGCGACCATCCGCCGGCGGATCTGAGCCAAACCGAGCGATCAAACACGCCCATGCAAGAAAAAACTGAGATGCCGAAAGCGTTCGATCCACAGGCCATCGAGGCCGGCTGGTACGCGCGCTGGGAATCGGACGGTCTTTTCATCGCTGATCCCACGACTGACAAGACGAAGTTCGCGATGTGCTTCCCGCCGCCCAACATCACCGGCGAGCTCCACATGGGGCACGCGCTGCAGACGGCCGTCTATGACCTGATCGCGCGCTACAAGCGAATGGCGGGGTACGAGGTGCTGTTCCTGCCCGGCTACGACCATGCGGCGATCGCGACGCAGAACGTGATCGAGAACCGGCTCGCTCGCGAAGGCACGAGCAAAGAAGAGCTCGGCCGGGAGGCGTTCGCCGCGCGGGTCGAGGCATGGTACGAGCAGGTCGGCGCGACGATCATCAACCAGCTCCGTTTGCTCGGCGCTTCGATGGACTGGACCCGACTCCGGTTCACGATGGATTCGCGCTACTACCGCTCGGTGATGACCGCATTCGTGGCCTTCTACGAACGGGGCTGGATCTATCGCGCACCGCGAATCGTTAACTGGTGTCCGCACGACCGCTCCGCGATCTCGGACCTCGAGGTCGAGTGGCGGGAGCATCACGACACGCTGTACTTCATCCACTATCCGGTCGAGGGCGGTGGAGAAGTGACGATCGCGACCGTGCGGCCGGAGACGATGCTCGCCGACACGGGCGTGGCCGTGAACCCGGACGACCCGCGCTACCGCCGCCTGGTGGGCAAGACCGCGATCCTCCCTCTCGTCGGCCGCAAGCTGCCGATCGTCGCCGACGATGCGGTGGAGAAGGACTTCGGCACCGGAGCGCTGAAGGTCACGCCCGGCCACGACCCGATGGACTATGAGATCGGGCAGCGGCACGGGCTGGAGATCGTGAACGGCATGCACGAGGACGGCAGCATGAATGCGCCCGGTCTGCCCTACGACGGGCTGCCTTCGCTCGAAGCGCGCCGCCGAGTCGTCGAGGACCTGAAGGCGCAGGGCTTGCTCGTCAAGGAGGAGCCGTACACGCACGAGGTCGGCCACTGTGACCGCTGCCACACGGTCATCGAGCCGCTCATCAGCGAGCAGTGGTGGCTGAAGATGGAAGAGATGCGGGACAACGCGGTCGCCGCGTCAGAGGCCGGCAAGGTGCGTTGGCATCCCGAGCGCTATGAGCGGACCTACCTCGACTGGCTGCGCGGGCTTCGCGACTGGAACATCGGACGTCAGCTGTGGCTCGGCCATCGCGTTCCGGTCTATCGATGCGACAACGGTCACCAGATCGTGGCCGTCGACCGACCCGACGAGTGCACCGAGTGCGGGAGCACTCAGCTCGAGCAAGACCCCGACGTGCTCGACACGTGGTTTTCAGCCGCGCTCTGGCCGTTCGCCACCCTCGGTTGGCCGGATGAGACCGACGACCTCGAGGCGTTCTATCCGACCGACATCAACTGCACGGCGCGGGAGATCATCAACCTCTGGGTCAGCCGGATGATCATGACCGGCCTCGAGTTCATGGGCGAGGCGCCCTTCTCGGATGTGGTCATCCACTGTGTGGTTCAAGCAGCAGATGGACGGCGTATGTCGAAGTCGCTCGGCACGGGCGTCGACCCGCGCGAGCTTCTCTCCAAGTACGGAGCCGACGCGCTGAGGGCGTGGGCCACGTCAGTGGCGATGTCGAGCCAGGACGTGCGCTTCGACGAGAGCCGCGTCGAAGGCTACCGGCGGTTCGCCAACAAGATCTGGAACGCGACCCGCCTCGTGCTGAGCTCACCGGGCACGCCTACCGCGAGGCCGCCGAGTTTTCTGGAAGCCGGCGAGCACCTGGAGGACAGGTGGATCCTTTCCCGACTTTCGTATGCCACCACAGCCATCACGTCAGGCATCGAAGGCTTCTCGTTTCAGGATTCGATCAACGCGGCTTATGCCTTTGCCTGGAATGAGTTCTGCGACTGGTATCTCGAAGCCGCCAAGGAGCGGCTCCGCGCCGGTGATACGGCAGCGCAGGACGTGGCTTATTTCTGCCTCGACAATCTCTTCCGCCTGCTGCATCCGTTCATGCCTTTCGTCACCGAAGAGCTCTGGTCGCGACTGCCGGGCGACCGCGATTTCGTGATGCGCGCGGAATGGCCCGACCTGAACGGCAACTTCGTCGACCCCGGGGCGGAGCAAGAGTTTCGGTTGGTGATGTCGATCGTGGAAGAGGTGCGCGGCCACCGTCAAGCGGCGGGTGCACCCCCACGTGGCGGCCATCTCCATCTCGACCATTCGGTCAACGACACGATCGCTGGGCTCGTCGCGAGGCTGGCCTCTGTCGACCTTGTTGATGTGCTCGATGCGGGTGGCGTGCCCCTCGCGATCGCTCCTGGTCGTGTGAGCTTTCCTGCGGGGACCGGAGACATGCGACGCGAGAAGGAGCAGAGACGTCTCGAAGAGGACCTGGCAAGGATCGAGGCCAAGCTCGCAAATCCCGAATTTCGCGAGAAAGCTCCGCCGGAGGTGGTCGCCAACCTCGAAGCACGCGCCGACGCCGCCCGCATGGCGCTGGAGAGACTGGGCACCCTACGCTAGCGGCGAATGCCGTCAGCAGCCGTGCTCGCGCCGGTAGTCCTGCCCTTTCTCGCCGCAGCCGTGATCGCCGGCTTCGGCATCACCGGCATCAGCCTCGGCCGGACGGCCGCCGCGGCGGGCGCATGGAGCTCCGCCGTCGCGCTGGTTGCAGTGTGGCTGCCGGTGCGATCGTCTCTCGAGCTGCTGCTCGGCCAGCTCGGTTACGGCTCTGCGCTCGACCTTCGCCTCGACGGCGTCAGCTTCGCGTTCGGACTGATGATCGTCCTGCCCGCGGCGGTGCTGTTGACGCTCCAGCCGCGAACCTGGCAGGAGACGGCGATCGCACTGCTCGGAGTTGGAGCGGCGATGGCGGCGGTCGAGGGCGGCGGGGTCCTTTTGACCGCGATCGCCGGGGGAACGGCTGCCACCGTCGCCGTGGTGCTCCTGGAGACGGAGGATCCGGCCGCGCCGAGGCCGAGCTGGGCGCTGCTCCTGGCGGGCTGGCTCGCGCTGAGCCTGGGCGGTGTCATCCTCCAGGTGGGTGGTGGGACCGCCGTATATTCGGCGGTACCGGTGGCGACGGTCACCGGTGCGCTCTTTGCCCTTCTCGCGGCGTCTGCCCTTCTCGCGTCGTGTCTCTTGCCGTGGCGCATGTGGCCCTCGAAGCTCTGGTCGCGCCCATCGCTGCGGGCCGCGGGAATATCGATCGCGACCCTTTATCCGCTCGGCTTCTATCTTCTCGTCCGCGCCTATGAGCTGGGCGACGGGCGCTACCCGTCCCCGTTTTTCAACGTCTTGCTCGCCGTGATCGGGCTGGGCACGGCGTTCAGCGCCGCCGCACGAGCGCAGGCCGCGGCCACGCGCCGCGAATTTTTCGGCGAGGTCATTCCGGGCCTGGGCGGCTTCGCGCTCGCCTCGATTGCGCTGGGCACTCCCCTGGGGCTCGTCGCCGGCCTCGTCATCCTCGCGACAGCGTCCGCATTCGTGGCGTGCCTTGCCCTCCTGCCCGACCGTGCGGGCGTCGCGTCCCTGGTCACGGTCGCCGCTGCCGTCGGCTTGCCGCCCGGCATCGCCTTCGGCGCACGAGTGCTCGGGGTGGCGGGCGCGTTCGAGGCGGGCGACTTTCTCGGTTTGGTCGGTATCGCCGGCGCGGCGGTCTGGGCGACCTGGATGGTCGCCGGCGCGCGCGCGATCGGCCTCCCCGGCGGCCGTGGCCACCCCGCCGCCGAAACCTTTCCCCGTGTGGCGATGTTCATCGCCGCGGGAACTCTCCTGCTGGGACCCGCGATCGCCGCGTTTCAGCTGGGTTTCGCGAACCCCGTCGCGGCCGAGGTGATGCGGTCGTCCGCGGCCCCCCTGGGCGGCGGCCTGACGTCGGTGATCACCGTTTCAAGCCTCCTGCCCGCGGTCACGCTTTTTGCGCCGTTGCTCGTGATCGCGATCGTCGCCTACGCGGTGTCCAGCACCTCGGCCATAAAGACGCAGGCGCGTCCTGCGCTGTTCAAGCTTCCGTCCTTCGCCCTGGTTGCGCAGGCTCGCGCCGCCGTTCGTGCGGCGACGGTGCCGGAGCAGTACCGCTCGATCCTGAACGTCCGCGAGCTGGAAGCTGCTGCGGCGGGGGGTGGGATGGTGCTGTGGCTCGTCGCGCTGGTTGCGCTCGCTTTTGCCGTGACACGCTAGTGACGGGCTAGTGGTCGAAGCGGCCGCGGCGTTTGTCGCCTGGCTGGGCGCGTCGGTCGTCGTCCTGTCGGATGGGAGACGGGGCCTGGCGCTCGGCGTCGCGCTTGGCGCCGCCGGCATCGCGGTGATCGCGTTAGACGTCGCCGGCCCCATCGCGGCGGGATCGATCGCGCTGGGCGGGCTGGTTGCTGCGGCGGGACGGCTTGGCTCGGGTCGCGAGGGCTGGCACATCATGCCGGCGGGCTCCACCCCGCGGCTGGTCCTCTGCATCGCCGCGGGCCTGCTGGCGCTGTGGGTCGCCGCCGGGGTGGCGACCGGACCCGGCGCACCCCTTCGCTTCACGGCCATGGTGGTCATCGGGCTCTCCGGAGCGCGTGTCCTCGGTGGCGAGGACGCGCCGGTGCTCTTCACCGCGACCGGGTTGCTGGCCCTCTCGGTCGCCCTGGCCGCCGGGACCGGACTTAACGCACCGGAGCCATGGCCGTTCCTGGCGGCTGCGATCCTTGCGGGCAGTATCGCCTGGATCTCCCCGAGGCCCGTTCGTGCAGCCTGAGGCGGTCGAGCTCATCGTGCTGGCGGCGGCGGCGCTGGCTTTCGCCGTCGCCTTCTCGCCCCGCGCAGCTTCCAGGCGGGAGCTGCTGGGCAAAGGCAGCGTCGGGATCGTGGGTGCGGCCGCGATCGCCGCCGTGCCGACGTTCGACCTCGCGCTTTTCGTCGTGCTGGCGCTCGGGGTGGTCCACTCCGTCGTCGAGGGCAAGCGCCCACTGGCACTTCGCCTGCGCGGACCCGTGGTCGCGGTGACGCTGCTCGCGCTGGGCGCTGTTTTTGCCCGCGTCCAGGGTCCTGACGTTTTGGAGCGGTTGGCCGCGGTCGGCATCGTCGCCGGCCTTGCCGCCGCGGTGGGTGTCCTTCCGTATCTCCACCCGATCGATCCGGAAGAACAGCTGACCTCGTCTCCGGTGGTCTGGCTCGCGTTCGTCGGCCCGGTGCTGGCCGCGGTCATCGTGGAACGCTCACAGAGCTTCCTGCCCGTCGATGCGGCCGGCGCGTTCGGCGCGCTGCTGATCGGACTCGGCCTCGTCAACGTTGTGTGGGGCGGCGCGGCGGCCTGGCTGACCGAGAGCGAGGCCGCGGCCTGGCGATATTCCTTTGTCGCCGACTGGGGTCTGGTCCTGTGCGGGCTTGGCCTGATCGTGGCGGACGGGCAGCGGGCCGCCATCCTGGTGCTGTTCAGCATCGTGCTGTGCCGGCTCCCGCTGTGCCTGGTGTCGCTAGAGGCTCCGCGCGAAAAGGCGGTGACGCGCCGGCCCGTCAACCTGGTGGTCGCGGCCGCCCTGGCCGGGTCAGCTCCGTTCGCGGGCTTTGCGGCGCGCCTCCTCCTGCTTCGCGCCGCGACCCAGCTCTTCTGGCCACTCGCGGTCGTGCTGGCGGCCGGCATGCTGCTGTGGCTTCCCGGCTCGCTAAGGCTCGGCCGGAGCCTGGGCCTGCCCAAAGGCCGGCAGGCGGTTGGCGTTGCATTGGTGCTCGCGGTCAACGTGGCCGTCGGGCTTTACCCCCTGCCCCTTCTGCTGGCGGCCCATCTGTGATCCAGGTCCTCGTCTCGATTGCCACCCACACGGTGGCGCTGCTCCTCTATCCGGGCCTTTTCGCGATGGTCGCGTTTGGAGCCCTGGTCGAGCTCGCATGGCTTCGCCTCAGCGCGCGGGACTGGGGGTGGCCGATCCTGCCGCGGCGCCGGCCGACTCCGGTGGTCGCCACGGTCGCCCTGTGCTCGGTGCTGGCCGCGGTGCAGCTTGGCGCGCCGCTCAACCCTGTGCCGGGGGACGAGCGCAGCATCGTGCTGGCGGCCGTGGGGTTGGCCTTCACCGTGTGGGCGGAGCTTGCGCTGACCGTCGAGTTCGTCGCCGAGCCCGGGCTCCTGCTACTCGTCCAGGTCTGCTGGTTGCTTGCGGTGCTGGGGCCCGCGGTGCAGCCCGAAAGCCTTCGCCCGCAGGTGCTCGGCAACATGCTGGTGCCTGGGTTGCTTCCAGTGAAGATCGCGTGCGCGTTCCTTTATCTCTTGTGCTTGCCGCCGCTGCTCCGCCTCTGGCCGTTCGCGCCGGCAGGCGAAAGGCGCGGCAAGCGGCGGCTCGACGCGGGGCGAGTCCTCACGTGGTTTGCCTATTGCGGGCTGTTCACGACGCTCTTCATCACCCCGTCGTCAGAAGATGCGATAGGCCTGCTGCGCTTCTTTGGTTTTGCCTTTCTTGTCGCGGCGATCGTGATTGCGATTGCGTTGCTGATGCAACGGCGTGGGCCTGCGATCGCGCGAGGACTGTACGTGAGAGCCGTCCCGCCGTACGCGGCGCTTGTGCTGGCGATCGTGGTGGTGACTTCGATCCTGATGCGTTAGCGCGTCCATCAATCGTTGACGCGCGGTGTATCATCCACCGCGACCCGACCGAAATTTTGACCAACGTCTTGCACGCGTCTTGAACCTACTGACCTCCGTGTTGGGGATCTGGTCGGCCGATGTGGGCATCGACCTCGGGACCGCCAACACACTGGTGCACGTCCGCGGGCGTGGCATCGTCGTCAACGAGCCGTCTGTCGTTGCAGTGAGCAAGCGGACCGGCCAGGTGCTCGCCGTCGGGACTGAAGCCAGGCGAATGCTCGGACGCACGCCCGCCGACATCGTCGCCATGCGTCCACTGCGAGATGGCGTGATCGCCGACTTCGAGAAAACCGAGCAGATGATTCGTCACTTCATCGCTCGCGCACACAATCGGGCGTGGCACGTGAGCCACCCGCGCGTCGTGCTCGGAGTTCCTTCCGGCGTGACCGAGGTCGAAAAACGCGCAGTGACCGACGCCGCGACGATGGCCGGAGCGCGTGAGGCTCACCTGGTCGAGGAGCCGATGGCGGCTGCCATCGGCGCGGGCCTGCCGATCCAGGCCGCGGGCGGATCGATGATCGTGGACATCGGTGGCGGAACCACCGAGGTCGCCGTGATCTCCCTCGGTGGTGTCGTGGCGGCGACGTCGGTTCGCGTCGGCGGCGATGAGATGGATGACGCGATCGTGCAGTACGTCAGACGCACCATGGGTCTGCTCATCGGCGAGCGCACCGCCGAGGACATCAAGATCGCGATGGGCTCAGCGTTCCCCACGCCTCAGGAGCGTTCGTTCCTCGTGCGCGGCCGCGATCTCATCACCGGATTGCCGAAAACCGTCGAGATGACGAGCGCCCACGTCCGCGAAGCGCTGTCGGGCGTCTTGATCGACATCGTTCGTGCCGTCAAATCGACGCTCGACGCGACTCCGCCGGAGCTGGTGGAGGACATCATCGAGCGTGGAGTCGTCGTGTGCGGCGGCGGCGCGTTGCTCACCGGAATTGATCAGCTGTTCGCGCATGAGACCCTGATGCCTGTACGGATCGCGGACGATCCGCTGACGTGCGTCGTGCGCGGCACGGGCATTGTGCTCGAGGAGATCGACACCCTCAACCGCGTTCTTCTCGGCACCCGCCGCGCGAGGGCCCTGCGCTACTAGCTCGATGTACAGCGCGAAGAGCCCGTCCCGATCGACCGGGCTCTTCCTGACGCTGTGCGCGGCGATGCTGCTGCTCGCGATGCTGAGCCAGCAACCCTGGGCCGCGGGTGCCCGAGGCGCGGCGAGAAGCGCCCTGGCGCCGGCTGAGGAGGTGATGACGTACATCGCGGCGCAGGTCGACCGAGTGACCGCTGTTTTCGGCGACGTCACCACCCTGCGCGCCGAAAACGCCCGGCTGCGCGCGGCGGACGAAGCGCTGCGCCGGCAGATCGTGGAGCTGAACGCCGCGGCCAAGGAGAACGCGGACCTGAAGGCGGCGGTCAAGTTCCAGAAGGCGTCCGGCCATCAGATGGTGGCCGCCCAGGTGATCGGCCTCGGCCCAGACGGCTTCAGCCGGACGATCGAGATCGACCGCGGCACATCCGATGGCGTGCAGGCCGGCATGGTGGTGGTCACAGGGGCCGGATTGCTCGGCCGCGTGCGCGAGGTCGGGCCTCACTCGGCGAACGTCCAGACGCTGGCCGACCCGCAGAGCCGGGTCAACGTCTACCTCTCGACCTCCGCGCTCCAGGGCACGGTGTCGGGCGGGCCGAACGCACTCCAGCTCGAGGTCCAGCACACGCTTGGCGCGGCCGCATCCACCGGCGAATGGGCCCTGACCAGCGGCGTGGGTGGCGGCTATCCGCGCGGCCTGGTCGTGGGCGAGATCGCGAGCGTGACCCGCCGCGACTCGGCCACCACCGACCAGGCGCAGGTGGCATGGGTCAACGACCCCTCGGCGATCAGCTTCGTGCTGGTCCTCACGGACTTCCTACCCTCGTGAGAAGGGCCGCGGGCGCCGTCCTCATGGCGGGCGCGGCCCTGGCACAGGTCACATGGGCGCCCCGGTTTGAGGTAGGAGGCGCCTTTCCCAACCTGGTCTTGCTCGGCGTCGTCGGCGTGACCTGGACGCTAGGCTCCCGAGCGGGGATGGCCTGGGCCTGCATCGGCGGCCTCCTTCTCGACCTGACGTCGTCGGGCGCCATCGGGCCGCACGCGGTGGCGCTCCTGGCCGGCGCCTACCTGGTCGGGTTCTGGGCGCGCAACCTGGAAAACCCGACCGCGGTCCAGGTTGCCTTGACCGCGGCAGTCACCACGCTTGTCTACTCGGCAGTGCTCGTCTTTACAGCAGGCCTGCTCGGACAGCCTGCGCCCGTGATCGGAGTTGCCGTCCAGCTGACGCTCGCGGCGGCTGCTTACAACGCGCTGCTCATGCCATTCGCGATCGAG
>VBHJ01000160.1 GCA_005887685.1 Chloroflexota bacterium
ACGAGATCGTGCCGCCCTGGGCGCCCCACGTCACACTCACCGCGACCGAGTCCCCGTTGTTCAGCCGCCCATACGCGCCGAACAGCTGCGTGGTGCCCGTCCCCAGGCTCACGCTGCGGGGCACGACGACGACTTGCGCCAATTGGGGGTTGGAGCGGACATGCACCATGGAGTGACCGCGGGCGAGGCCCTGGGACGTCGCGCTGCTGGCCGTCGCCGTGGTCTGGAGCACGGTGGCGGTCACGTCATAGTCGCCCTGCAGGGGGGCGGCAGTGTACAGGCCACCCGACGAAATGGCGCCGTCCGTGGTGCTCCAGGTCATGGTGATCGCAACGCTATCGCCCGCCTCGGTCCGGCCATAAGCAAGGAACTGTTGAGTTACCGAGGGTTCGAGCGTGACGGTATCGGGAGAAGTAACAACCTGCACTACGGAGTTGCTCGGCAGGGTAGGATCAGTAATCCCTCGTCTATCCTGCAGCTGGCACGCGGCAAGAACCGCGGCCGCCGCAGGGACGAGCGACGCCTTCATGAGTGCCAGGCGCTTCGACAGCTTGAAAGTGAACGGCATCGGTCCTACTCCCGGATATAAAAAGGCCGCCAGCTTCGACTCATGGTCGATTCGCTGGCGGCCCGGCGGACATGGCGACCACAGTCGCGTTAGTCCCGTAGCTCTGCGTCACCGTCTTTCGACGATTTTGCTCTGAGCAGCGACTTCGGATTGTTCGGCGGGGGCGCGCCGCGGGACTCGTTTGGAGCGGTCGAGCAACCGTACAGGTGCTGCCCTGCTCCAACGGGTGCCGCAACTTCGCAACACATACTTGGCGACGCAAGTCAGGATTGACCTGACAGGGCTAAGTAGCAACAGGAGCACATGATACATCGGATGGTCGCGCGGTGCGGCGCGGTTTGCTGCAGCGGTTCGGCTGTACACTGCGATACGATCGGACGCGTTGCCACGCAAAGTGGCGGGTCGTTTCGCAGCCGACCGATCGTGTCACAGAATGGAACGGCTGGCCTTGCGTCCTACCGAATGCCGGACCCCTACGAGGGGGGACGTGCAAGCGACGTAGGGCCACGGACGGTGCGCCCCACGCCTAACACCCGATCCGCTGCACGGACACTACGAGGTTGTCGAAGTAGCGCTCCTGGGCCACGGGCGACCCCGTGTTCCAGTAGTTCTCGAAGAACACGGTGTTGATGCCGTACGCGCCGAAGCCTCCGAGCCAATTGAGTCCTGTCTCCCGGGCCTCCAGGTTATCGTTGATCCAGAACTCGAAAACGCCGTTGGACAGCCCGGTGTCGTTGAGCCGGGCATGCGCCTCCACGCAATACCACGGGCCCACGTGGCTCGCGTCGAAAAGCGGGGTGACGCCCGGCTTTCTTCCGAGCCAACGGAAGTGCGCGAAATCGTTGTACCGTGTGGTCTGGAGGTTCCCCGCCGCGTCGGTGCCGGACACGGGGTCCAGCTGGAGAGAGTTCGTGTCGGGAGAATCGCCCCCCCACAGATGGGCTACCATGGCCTCCACCCACTCGGACGTGACAATGCTGCTGGCGCGTGTGAGTTTGTAGCCTGCGCCGCCCACCCACCTAGCCGGATTCCGGACGTACATCCGCCAGTACACCTCCCGGTAGATCGCCGTCCCCGCGTCCACCGTCCGGAAATAGCGTCCAGGCACCTTCCCCATGGCGAGGTGCAGCGCGCCCGCCGAGACCTGCCCCCTAGCGAACTGCGCCCGCATTCCGTAGGAGCCGTCCCGACCTGCCCCTCTCACCCGCACAAATGCGCCATCGGCGTTGTCGTACTCGAAGTACTGGCTCAGCCGATCCTGCTCGAAGTCGTCACACCAGATCCACCCCGGCCGTGGTGCGGCACACTCGTCGTCACTCGTGGCAGCCGCCAGCGCGACCACGCTGCCACTCTGCCACCCGCTCGTCGCGGTGAAGGTGGCCGAGCCCACTGCGACGGTCGTGACGACGCCGCGTGGGGAGGTCGTACCGGTCGCTCCCCCCACCACGCTTGCAGCAGCCAAGCTGATCAGGAGTCGCATCCAGCGGTACGCTCGCCACGGTTGCAACGGCTGAGGCACTCTTCCCCTCCCGGCGGCTACCACGGCCGCGCCACGCCGACCTCTCCCGTCAGCTCGTCGATCACTCGCTGCATTGCCTCGTCGCATGGGATGCCGTCGCGGCCGTAGGCCGCGGCGTAACACGCCCGGATCTCCCCCGGGTAGCGGATGGCGTCGCCCCCCTCCACTGGGGGCGCCGTCCGCACCCAATCGAGCAGCTGCCCGACGCGCGTGAGAAACGTCTGGCGCGGCACGAATCGCTCCAGATCGATGGCGACAAAGACGTGGCCGGCGTCGATCGAGCGATCCCACGTGCTGAACAGCGAGCCGACTTCACGTCCAACCCCGGCCCCAGCCAAGACTCCACTCAGGATTTCGACCATCAACCCGAGGCCGAACCCCTTGGGCCCCGCAGCGGGGAGGAGGCAGCCGCCGGCGGCTGCTTCCGGGTCGTCGGTCGGCTTCCCCGCGGAGTCGAGCGCGGACCCTGCCGGCAACCGGCCGCGCGCGCCGTGGATGGTGCGCACGTCGGAGCCAGCGAGCGTGCTGGTGGCGAGGTCGACGAGCAGCGGGGCTCCCGACGGCGTCGGGCATCCGAACGCAAGGGGGTTCGTCCCGAGCACCGCTCGAGTGCCGCCGAAAGGCGCGACCTTCGGGAAGGCATTGCTGCACGTGAAGCCGAGGAACCCGGCGTCCGCGGCGAGCGCGCAGTAGTAGCCTGCGGCCCCGTAGTGCAGGCTACGCCGCACGGCGACGAGGCCGATCCCCTCGGCGCCCGCGAGCTCGAGCGCCCGTGTCATGCCGAGGCGACCGGCGACGTGGCCGAACCCGTAGGCCGCATCCAGGGAGTGCGCCGCCGGGGCGACGGCCGTCCACGCCATCGGTGCGGGGGAGCGGATCAGCTTCCGGGCCACGCGGCGCACCAGGATCGGGAGCCGCAGCAGGCCCTGCGCGGGCCGCGCCCGCAGATCCGCCCACAGCAGTCCGTCGGCGACAGCGTCCGCGTCACCCGGCGCGGCGCCCACCGCCCTCAACACTTCCCGCACGAACCGCCGATGCGCCTCAGGCGCGATGTTTGGCGTCACCGAGTCCTCGAGGCAGGGCGGACCGTATCCGTGCGAAGACACCCCACAGCCGCCGGCGGACCTGGTCGCGCAGGTACCACGACGCGAGGACCGTCGCTGGCCAGGGATCGCTCCAGCGAAAGTAGAGGAAGTGCTGCCGGTGGAGCAGGCTGCGTAGCCACCGCGTCCAGGAGAGCTCGCCCCGCCGGCGCGCCTCCCGGAACGAGTAAAAGTCCTCGCGCAGAACGAGGAACCGCACGCCCCGTCGGTACTCTCCGACCGTGGGGAGGGGCCGGTCGGTCAGCCGGTTGTAGACGAGGAGCGACAGGTCGATCCCGCAGAGCTGGACCATCTCGTGCAGCAGCGTGAAGCGCGGATTGCACTCGATCAGCTTGAGCTCATTGTCCCTGGGATCCCGCTTGAACTCGACGTTGCCGAATCCCGACAGTCCGACGCCCTGGAAGAACCTGAGGCCCAGCCGTGCGACCTCAGGGTTCCAGTCCGAAATGTGGTAGGTCCCGGTCCCGAACCCATTGGGGTACTGGCGCAGCTTCCTCTTGGTGAAGTGGAACAGCGGTTCGAGCCGGTCGTCGAGGTACGTGTAGTAGCTGCAAAACCGGTCGTCTCCACCGGGAATGATCTCCGTCACCAGCATGTCGAGCCCGTGCGCCTGCACCTGCTCGAACGCCGAGCACAAGTGCTCCCGGCTGGTGACCACAAACAGCTTCTCTTTGAAGAACCTTTGCAGCCGGTGTGAGTACCGCGGCTTCAACGCGCAAGGGTAGCCCACCCGCTCCGCTGCGGCGAGTGCCTCCGGTAGCGTGCGAGCGGGACAGGCGGCGGGGGCGGGCACGCCTACCCGGGCGGCCAGCGCGTAGGTGGATGCCTTGTCCAGCATGGCGAGGAGAATTTCGTCGTTCCCCTCGATCAGCCGGAACCGCGCCGCGAGCCGCGGGCGGTTGCGTGCGGTGAGCTCGACCCCGTCGTCCCCGCACGGTAGCAGCACGGCTCCCTGGAGCGCAGCAGCGCCGCCTCCCGTCAGCCATTCCAGCCAAGCGCCCTGGCGATCTCCGTTCTCGCGCACGGGAATCCAGCGACTGTAGCGCGAGTAGCGGATGGGCGCGCTCGGGGGGGCAAGCGCATACACAGCAATCCCGCGACGGCGAAGCGTCCACGCGACCGACAGGGCGTTCGCCGTGCCTCCCAGCAGGATGACCGGCGGTAGCACGCTCGCGCCCTGAGTCCCCACACTACTCTTTAAAGAATATCGTTGAATATCTTCGGTGCCATTCCTTGCGAACAGTCATGAACGGCTCTAGTGCGCTGTAATTCCACGGCCAACCATCGCTAAACGCGTTCAATTCCCTGTAGATCTCCTCCACCTTGTATCCAGATGGGACGAGACCAAGCTTCCGCGTCTGCTCCTGAAGAATATGCAGATCCATGCCGGCGACAAAGAGCACGGCTCTAGGATTCAAAAGGAGACAAATGTTTCGAAACGCCCGTTTCGCATCTTGCGCTGCTAGATGAATAAGCACATGCTGCGCATAGACAATGTCCGCTGAACCAATACGTTCCTTCAGGTTCGGGGCTAGCGCATCAGCCAAACCAAAACGAACATGCTTCCTCACATCACGCTTGACGACATAACAGCCATCCTCGATATCAAACGTTGCCCTAATGAAATTCGCTGTTACCGTCGTTCTTCCTGACAGGTCAGTGCGAAATACCTCCTCCAGCGTATACCGACCACTCCTGGCTTTCTCGATGCACTCCCCGTCAATGTCATAGGCACGCACAGTAAAGACGAGATCAGGGTGCCGCTCTCGTAACACAGATGCTATCGAATAGGCCTCCGCTCCCGTGGAACATCCGATGACGGCGATATCCAAAGGCTTCGCGCTCCCGTCTTGCGTTAGGAAATCCAATACCAGCCCGGATAGTGCCTCAAACTGGGTGGGCAGCCTGAGAAAGCAGGTAAAGTGACAGTTCCGCCTGGGACTAAGCGCTAAGGTCAGCCGATGCCTACGGACCTTCCACCAAGTTGTCTGGATGAGGGCCCTAATGCCAGGCAGTTGCTTGAGCGAC
>VBHJ01000161.1 GCA_005887685.1 Chloroflexota bacterium
CCGAGAATCCGGTGGTAATGCTCCATCGCGTCGCGAGCGCTGCCCTGGAAGTTGATGTACGGGGCGAGATGCGTCTTGCTCATGTGATCTCCTCAGATTCGCAATGTGCTGGAGTGCGCTCCAAAGTTGACCTCCGATATGAATGACGAATCTCGACATGCACGGCTTCCATGCGGACAACGCCTGACGGATGGGGGAGGACGAAGGGGGGCCGCGGGGTCGCGCCGTCCGAGGCGCGACCCGCTGACGTCAGCTCAAATGCTGAGCTGGCTCGACTTCGACCGGCTTACCTGCGTCCCGCTTCGCTGCGTACGCGGTCCAGCTGAGTGATCTGGATCAGGTTGCCGCAGGTGTCATTCGCCTGGGCGATGGTCGAGCCTGTCACCTTTGTGGGCGGCATCTTGAATTCGGCCGCGTCTTTCATCCTTTCGTAGTCGCGCTTGACGTCATCCGTGTAGAACATGGCCGCGGGCTGGCCCTGCTCGAAGAGCGCCTGCTGGTAGGCCTTGGCCGCGGGGTTGTCATTGCGCTCGAGATGCAGCTCGGTGCCATCCGGCTCTTCAGGCGACGCGACGGTGAGCCAGCGGTATCCCCCTTGCGAAACGTCCGTCTTCTTCACGAACCCGGCCACTTGCGTATAGAAGCGCAAGGCCTTGTCGAGATCGTCCACGTAAATGCTTGCCAGTTGGATCTTCATTCGTTTCCTCCTGTGACATTCGCGGCGTTGGCCGCGTCAATGGTTTCAGCCTAGGCTCCCTCGTGGCGTGGCGTCCAGGGAGCTGACGACTCGGATCTGATCAGTCCTCAGCTCACCGCTTTCTTCACGAGCGAGCGGATCCTTGTCTCATCGGCGGCGGTCAACTTCGTCGTCAGCGCGAAGGCGACCGGCCACATGGAGCCTTCGTCGAGGTTCGCATCGTCGCTGAAGCCCAACGTCGCGTACCTCGTCTTGAACTTCTGCGCACTAATGAAGTGGCAGATGATCTTGCCCTGCTTGGCATACGCGGGCATCCCGTACCAGAGCTTCGGCGAGAGGGTTGGCGCGCTGGCCTTGATAACAGCGTGGAGCCGCTTCGCCATGGCGCGATCGGATTCCGGCATCTCGGCGATCTTCGCGAGCACCTCGCGTTCCCCGTCCGCCACGTCCGCGCGCGGGCCCGCCTTCATCTCTTGGACGCGATCCTGCATCGCGGCTTTTTCCTCGGCCGTGAATCCGTCGTACCTCTTCTTTTTCGCGGTCGTGCTCTTGGCGGACTTCGGCGTGTCTTTCATGTGAGGTTTCCTCCCCGGCGAGTATTGATGGTTGGCGATTACAGCTGTGCGAGTCGCTCTGGATCCATGAGCACGTCGATCTCCACGATCTTCCCTTCGATGATGGTGAAGCTCGCCAACGTGACGGGACGGCCACCCTCGAGGAGGATCGCGCCCGGCGCGCCGTTGACCAGGGCCAGACGCACCTGGTGTCCGAACCGGGCGGCGGCCTTGGCTCCGTTGGCAACTCTGCGAGCCCCGCGGACCACTCCCAGCTTCGGAGCGCCGGCACCGCCCTCCACGCGCAGCACCACGTCGGGGTCGAGCACCTCCATCAGCCGCTCGAAGTCACCTTCTCGCGTGGCTGCATAGAAGGCGGCAACCACGTCCCACTGCTGAGCGAAGTCACGGTCGGGCACCGGCCTGCCCTGCACACGCCGCCGAGCTCGGCTCGCTAGCTGGCGGACGGCCACCGACGACCTCCCCATGACCGATGCGACCTCGTCAAACGGAACGGAGAAGAGGTCGTGAAGCACGAACGCGACCCGCTCAGGAGGCGAGAGCGATTCCAGCACCACCTGCAGGGCGAGGCCCACCGAGTCTGCGAGCAACGCCTCGTGCTCCGGGTCGAGCGAGGCCACGGTGACCGTCGGCTCAGGCAGGACCGTTTCCAGTGACGCCTCACGGCGTGTCTTGCGCGCCTCCAGCATGTTCAGACAGACCCGGGTCACAACGGTGGTCAGCCACCCGGTCAGGTTCTCGATCTCATCCGTTCGGCTGCGGTTGAGGCGCAGCCAGGTTTCCTGGACCGCGTCGTCCGCCTCGCTGAACGAGCCGAGCATGCGGAAGGCGATGGCCCGCAACCGGCTGCGCTGCTCTTCGAACTGTTCCGTCAGCCCTTCGGTTTTCATCCGTCACATTCCTCGGACGCAGGCGGTCATAACGAGTAGACCGGCGACCGGGCGCGGATGTGACAGATGAACATTTCCAGGAGGAGCAAGACAATGTTGAACGTTCACGACCAGGAAAAGGCGCTCGACTTCTACATCAACACGCTCGGGTTTGAGAAGCGGGAGGAGAACCCGGCCGGCCGGGTCAAGTTCGTGACCGTCGGGCTCAAAGACCAGGACCTGCAGGTCGTCCTCTGGCCGGGCACACCGGGCAAGGCGGATCCGACCGCGGGACCGATACCCGGTACCTGCATCATCGACACGAGCGATCTCCAGGGTGACTTCGAGCGGCTGAAGTCACTCGGTATCGAGTTCGTGGAGAAGAATCCGATCGTCTACCCGAATGGCGGCGGGTACGCGAATTTCACCGACCCTGACGGCAACCGACTTTCGCTCCGGGGCTCCTGAGGCGAGGACCGATTCAGGCGATTGACAGTTGTTGCCGGCGAGGATAGGCTCACGCCGAAGCTCGGTAAGTAACCCAACTGATTCACAGGGTTGCCCCGCTGTCTGGGGCAAGGACAGATTGAGGGTGCACCAGCGGTCCCGGATCTGGGTCGCGGTCGTGCGGGTGACCGTCGCGCTGGCCGTGGCCGGGGCGGCGGCCGAAGCAGCCGGGCCGCCTACGGTCCAGCCTGTCCTCGCCGCGGCCCCATGCACCATGACGTGGACCGGCGCCGCGAACGACGGCAAGTGGGAGACGCCGAGCAACTGGAACCCCACCGGCCCTCCGGGCATCAGCGACTACGCATGCATCCCGGCCCTCGCTGCCACGGTGGTGACCCTCTCCAGCACCGCCACGCTCCTGGGAGTCGATGAGCAAAGCCAGGGCCTCGTGGTGAGAGCAGGCCTTTCCCTGACGGATCCGGCCCAGACGTCGACCCTCAACAACGTGACCCTCAGCGGCAGCCTGGGCAGCGAGGGAACGCTGACGCTCACCGGCAACGCGACCTGGACAAACGGAAGCCTGTTCGGCAACGGAACGCTTATCAACCACGACATCCTGACCGTCGCCACCAATGGGATCGTCAACCTCTTCGGTCACCTGATCAACCGGGGCAACTTTCACGCAGGCATCGGTAATGCCCCGACGCTGTGCATTTTCGACGGCGACGTATTCGAAAACGCCAGTCACTTCGATATCGGGGGCTTCGTCGTCGCCGGCACCGGTGGCAACTGTGGATCCGGAACGGCTTCGGGCCGGCTCGTCAACGACTCGAATGCGTCGATTTCGAACAACGGTCTGATCAAATCGCTTTTCGACAACCACGGAGCCGTCGACCTGGGTGGCGGCAGTCTCGAGATACGAAATGGCAACAGCCCAGGGCAGACCGACACCGGCTCCTACGGAACTTCACCGGGTCAGGGTTCGATCTTCTTTGAATCGGGGACGCGCAATTTCGCTGGCGTCAACATCGATGGCGGCGACGAGACCGGCACGGGCGTCTACCTGACCGGCGGCACGCTGACCGGGACGATCAGCCTCATCGGCAACATGTACTGGGGAACCACCAACCAGAACGGAGGAAGCTTCGCCAACGCCACGATCACCGGCCCAGGCACGCTGCACCTGTCGACAAATGGGACGCTGACGCTGGCCGGCAACCTCACCAATAAGGCCAACATCGACGGCCAGGGCCACGGATTCAGCGACACCCTGTGTCTCAATGACGGTGTGACGCTCCACAACGACGTTGTGACCACCCTCGTGGTCGGTCGCATCACCCTGCCGCCCGGCGGCCTCCGGGTTTGCGCGGGGCAGACAGGCACCGGCCTGGTGCTCAATGGCGGCTTGATTTCCTCGGACCTCGGCACGGGGACTGCAGTCATCACCGCGCGGTTCACCAACGATAGCGCCGGCGTCCTCGCGGTCGACAGCGGCATCATCTCAATCGAGGGTCTGTTCAGCAACTACGACTCCGTCAGCAAGACGCTGACTGGCGGAGTCTACGGAGCCAACTCTCGCCCTGGCGTCGTCCAGTCGAGCATCAGATTTTCAAACGCCGACGTTGTCAACCTCGCGGCCGAGATCGACTTCGAGGGTCCGGCGGGGGCGATCACCGACCTGTCGGACGTCAGCGCGTTGCGCGACCTGGCCACGATCGCGCCGACCGGCAGTGTGTCGCTGATCGACCACACACTCAGCGACCCGGGTTCGCTCGCCAACGACGGGACCGTATTCCTGGGTCCGGCGGCGACTCTGAACGTCGGCGGCGCTTATACGCAGTCTCACTCGGCGCAGTTGACGTTCTTCATCAACGGCAGCCCGGCCAGTGGCCAGTTTGGAAAACTGGCCGTGACTGGAAACGTGACCCAGGACGGTGTCATGAACATTGCGATGCCCGGACCGTTTGCCACGCTCGGGGACGAATATCTGGTCATGCCGTACGGCTCGGTGACCGGGAGCTTCGCCCAGGTGAACGGAACAGCCATCGACGCGAATGAGATGTTCAAGCTCGATTACCGGACGACAGGCCTTGTGTTGGTCGTCGTGCCAACATCGTCGGCGGACGCCCCTGTTTCCGTGACTGGCACGGCCGTGTCGACCGTCGAGGGCAGTCAGTTCTCCGGCGTCGTAGCAACCTTCACCGATCCCGACGCCGCCGCCACTTCCGACGAATACACGGCCACCATCAACTGGGGCGACGGCAGCAGCAATTCGTCGGGCGCCATCACCGGTGCCAGCGGCAGCTTCGCCGTTTCCGGCACGCATACGTACGCCGAAGAAGGGTCATTCACCGTCACCGTGACAGTTACCGACGCCGACCTTTCT
Source organism: Chloroflexota bacterium (assembly GCA_005887685.1). Taxonomy (GTDB): domain Bacteria; phylum Chloroflexota; class Dormibacteria; order Dormibacterales; family Dormibacteraceae; genus 40CM-4-65-16. The sequence goes on from VBHJ01000161.1 coordinate 4,975, forward strand.
AGCAACACGGCGGCTGCCAACGGCACGGCGACAGTCGCGGACGCTCAGCTGGTGGCGAGCTCGGTGGGAGTTTCCGCGACCGAGGGGGTAGCTTTCGGCCCCGCCACCGTCGCGACGTTCACCGACGCCGATCCAAACGGAGTGGCGGCCGACTACACGGCCACCATCAACTGGGGTGACGGTTCGACCTCAACGGGCACGGTGAGCGCGAATGAGTCGGGCGGATTCGCCGTATTCGGCAGCCATACCTACGCCGAAGAGGGGACCTTCGCCGTCACGGTGACGATCGCGGACGCCGGCGGGAGCAACGCGACGAGTGCGGGCTCCGCGAGCGTAGCGGACGCCGCGCTCTCGGCCTCCGGCCTCGCGATCGCCGGCATCGAGGGCAAGTCCTTCAGCGGCAACGTCGCGACATTCGCTGACGGTGATCCAAATGGAGCTGTGAGCGACTACACAGCGACCATCAACTGGGGTGATGGCTCGACCTCGGCCGGAACAGTGACGGCCGCGGGATCCGGCGGTTTCACTGTGGCGGGCAGCCACACATACGCGGAGGAGGGCGGCTACACCGTCAGCATCGTTGTGATGGATGCCGGCGGCAGCAGCGCCTCGATCACTGCCGCCGCAACCATCGCTGACGCGCCACTGACGGCGTCGGGGTTGGCAGTCGACGGCATCGAGGGCAAGTCCTTCAGCGGCAACGTCGCCACATTCACTGACGGTGATCCAAATGGGGCTGCGAGCGACTACACAGCGACCATCGACTGGGGTGACGGCTCGACGTCGACCGGCACCGTGACGGCCGCCGGGAGTGGTGGCTTCGCCGTGAGCGCCAGCCACACCTATGCCGAGGAAGGGTCGTATCCCATCACCGTTCAGATCGCTGATGTCGGTGGCAGCGCGGCTTCAGCGCGAGACACAGCCAACATTGCGGACGCCGCGCTGGCTTCGAGCGGCATCACGTCCTCGGTTGTCAGGCGCGTCACGTTCACGCACTCGGTGGCGAGCTTTTCGGACCTCGATCCAAATGGGATCGCGAGCGACTACCACGCTGTCATCGACTGGGGTGACGGCACCACGTCCGCGGGCACCATCGTGGCCGTCGCCAGTGGCGGTTTCGAGGTGGTGGGCACACACTCCTACGCGCGCAGGGGAACGATGACGGTCACGGTGACGATCACCGACGCCGGTGGAAGCGTGTCGGTAGCCCACACGACGATCACAGTGCGGCGGCGATAGGCAAGACCCCTTCACGCCGGAGCCGGTGCTGGAGGCGTGGCGGCAAGGACGCCATCAAGGGCGAGATCGATGAAGCTCGCCAAGACGTCTTCGGTGAGTGGCCCTCCGGGCAAAAGCACTCGCAGATAGATGGGTGCGAGGATTAACTCGACCAGCAGATCTGCGTCTGTCTCGGGACGCAGAACTCCTCTGCGTATCCACCTTTGAATCAAGTACCCACCTACATCGCGCCGTCCTCGCCAGAAGCGCTGGACCGTCTCGACAATCTCAGGGGACTGATCGACCGCCGCAACCAGGCTCTTCAGCATTGCCTTTCCGTGGTTTGAGGTCAGCTTGGCGCGTACCCCCTCGCAAAACTCTTTCAGGTCCCCACGAAGGGACCCTGTGTCTGGAACCGGTTCGTACCGGTCGCTGCGGCTGTCCAGGGCGTC
>VBHJ01000162.1 GCA_005887685.1 Chloroflexota bacterium
GAGCGCCGCGCCGGCCGGCACGGGGAAGATGACGTTGAGGCCGAATGCATCATTCACCGCGACGGTGATCGGTCCCGTGGAGCTCACCTGGGAGCCTGCGCCGCCCGCCTTGGGCACGACCGACCAGCTGCTCCCGTTGAAGATCGCCGTCACGCCGTTCTTGTCGGTTGGAAGGCCGGTTACCGCGTAGCGAACAGTCTTTCCATCGGGCTGCACCTGCGGCCGTATCGTCGTGTTGACCGCGAGAGCCCCGAAGGTCCCGCCCAGGTCGAACTGCGTGAAGTCGAGGCTCGAGGCGACGATCCTGTTGGCATCGAGCATGTTCGGGAACACGATGTCGATCGTCGACGGTCCCAGGTCGACCAGCGACGGGACAGTGACGTTCGCGATCACGGTTGACTTCAGGGCCGGACTACCGGTGACCCACGTCAGGACTACATCGCCCGTCGTGAAGGCGCCGGTGATCCAGTAACGCACGGACTTGGCGACCGAGTCGACCAGGGGCGCTTGCGACGTGTCGACCTTCGCGCTGCCCACGCCGGGGCCACTCAGGGTGAAGACAGGCGTCCGCTGTGCCATCGCGTCCCAGTCGATCTGGAAGCCGGCCGGCGGATCGGGGATGGTGACGTCGATGTAGGTGCGGCCGTTGACCGTGTTGATGTCAATCCCGGAACCGCCCGCGGGCGAGACGACCGCCGCGGTCGGACCGGCGATGTGCACCGAGACCGAACCGGTTCCTGGCGTGTTGCCGAAGCTGTCCTTCCATGTGCCCGCAAAGTTGACGGTCAGGTCGCCGGCCGCGAACTTGTCGTTGACGTTGGTGAGGTCGTATCGGAAGCGCGTGACGCTGTCGTTCTGCAGCGCCGCGATGTCGTCCGCGTTAAGAGTTGCGCCGCTGATTGGCACGACCGTGGCCATCTGCGCGCCCGAGTTCGGGTCGGTCTTCATCTCGATCGGCGTTGGAGCTTTCAAGGAGTACGCAGAGCCGCCGGCCGGCGTCACGGTCAGTTGCGCCGACGCGTAGATCGAGCTGTAGTCGAGCGTGGCCCCCGGGGTCGGCGTGTAGGTGACGTCCACGTAACGTGGCACCTGGACCTGGTACACAGTCGTCGAAGTCCCGTGGCCGAACGCGAGCGGGTTGTCCAGCGTGATCGTGTAGGGCGACGAGCTGCCTGAGATCGTGATGATCTTGCGCACTTCGGCTTTGGCGTTGGTGTCGATCTGGATGTACTGACCGGCCGACGGAGCCGTCGTCGAGGCAAGGATCACCTGGGTGGCTCCGGCGGCGATGACGGGGTTGTTCGCCCCGGGGACGGTGATCGTGCCGGTGATCCCTCCGCTCACAGTGACAGGGCTGGCGGTTTCATCCAGTGCCGCGTTTGCGATCCCGGCGTCCAGGGCCGCGTTTGCGATTCCGCCATCCACTTTCGGATCCGCGCTGAAGGGTCCGTTCAGGGACTGCGCCGGTGCAACCACGGTGAAAGAGCTGGAGCTCGACGCGCTTGGGCCGGCGGTGTCGCTCCACTTGCCGGCGTCGAAGGTGAGGTTGACCGCGCCCGTGGTGAATTGTCCGGTCAGGTAGTAGCGGTAGACGTGCGTGCCGGGAATCGGCGTGGGTTTGGTCAACGAGATCGTCGCGGTGCCGACCACGCCGGGCCCGGTCACCGTGAAGTCGTCCGACCCGACTGTTGTCGCGTCGACGGTCTGATTGGCCCTCGGCGCCAGGCTCACGTCGATGTAAGGCGCGTTCGCGTACGCGGTCGACGTGAATGCAGCGGTCGCCGTCGTCGGATTGTCGGTCTTGTTGCCGGAGGCCTTATCGATGAGGCTCCACGCCTTCGTCTTCGGCGTGAGCGTGACGTTGGTGTTGGTGCCACTGCTCGTCACCCAGAAGCGGTACTTGTGGGTCGCGGCGTCGATGAGCAGCGCAGGCTGCGTGAGGTCGAGGGTGATCGTGCCGCCACCCGTGGAGGCGATGTCGAACTTCTGAGTCAGACTCGTGATCGCGGCGTCGTCGAGGCGTTGGGTCGCATCGTCGACCTTGAAGCTCACGTCGATGTATCCCCGGCCGTTCAGCTCGCCGCTCGAGATCGAGCCGCCGTTCTTCGGCCCGGCCAGATTCGCCGTCGGGCTGGCGGGCGGGACGTCGGGAACCTTGAACGCGACCTCTTGGCCCTGGATGTCCTTGAACCCCATCTGGAGCTTGCCGTACAGAGTCAGGACTCGAACCTGGTCCGGAACGTCGGCCAGGAAGAGGACCACCGCTTCGCCCTGGCTGATGCGCGAGAGGTCAGCGTAGAGGCGCCCGCTGATGCTCAGGTGGTCGTCGGCGAAGTTCAGCGTTCCGATGATCAGGATCTTGCCGTCGGTGCTGATCATCAGCGTGACCCGACCGTTGAACACCTTCTTGGAGGTGAGGTTCGTGTAGATGATGGCCGACCCGGTGATCGTCATCGGTGAGGTGAACGCGGCTGCCCAGCCGTTCTTCGACGGGTCGGCAAGGATCGCCAGGTACTGCTGCACGACCTGCGACTTGACCGTCGAGAGCCAGTTGTCCGGAGACACGTTTGTCGGCGCCTGGAACGCCGCGTCCCGCAGCTGCATCGGGTCCGTGATCGACGGCAGCGTATGGAAGAACTCGACGCCGGCGACGAAGTCGTTCAGCGTGAGACCGAAGGGGGGATAGATGATGATGCCGGTCGGCAGGCTGACGCTGATCTGCACCGACAGCGGGCCCAGCTCGGAAAGGGCGAACCTGATGCCAAAACCGGCCATGCCGGCCATCTCGAAGGCGCCGTCCACGCCCGCGAAGAAGATTCGCTTCTTGACCGGGGTCGAGATGTCGGCGTCGTCGATGACCTGGTCGGAGTTGCTGATCTTGATGATGCCGCCGATGAGCGCGGCCTTGAGCTTGCCGCCGAACAGCTCGCCTTCCACCTCGACGCCGAACGACGCGATGCCGACGACGGGGAACTCACCGTGAAGGAGCTTGCCGATGTCGATCTGGATGCCGTTGATGGCGCCCGAGAACGTGAGGCCGGCGATGCCCTTGATCCCCGTGACGCTCGCGGACAGGGTGAGGACGAAGTTGGCGGGATCGGAGGTGGGATCACCGTTCGGCCACTGGATGCCGATCTCGTTGATCTTTATCGGCAGCCAGTCGGGCCACGCAAAGCTGCTGCCGCTTGCTCCGCTGAGGCTGAGGAAGATGCCGAATCCGGGGAGCGCCTTGAACGAGCCGTTGCCCAGGAACTCGAAGTAGCGCGCCTCGCCTCCGATATCCAGGCCGGGGATGGTGAGCTCGGCGCTGATCGACGCGAAGCTGACCAGCGGGTCGGTCGGCCCGGCGCCGGTGTCGATCTTGAGGTTCTCGGCCTTCAGGACCAGGAAGGCGCCGAACTTGATGCTGAGCTCGTCGGCGTTGAAGAGGAAGGACGAGAAAGAGCTGCCTGAGAAGACGAAGGTGGCGCTCAGGCCGATCTTGTCGGCGTCCGGTCCGTCTGTGATCAGGCCCTTGATCGGGCTGCTGGGCAGGAACTCCGCGCTTTCCGCCGTCAGGACCAGGCCGGTCTTGCCGTCCTGGCCGCCGCTGAACTGGACGCCGCCCGTGCTGGGGAACGTGACCCGGAAGTTGCTGACGCCCAGGCCGAGGTTGTGGAAGGTGAAGATCCCGGGAATGCCGGCGTCGCCGGGGAGCGTGATGGTGCCCACGCCGAGCAGGAATCCGTTGTCGAAGACGGTCAGCCCCGGAGTTGGCGTGGTGCAAGTTGGAGCGCCGCAGGGCAGAAGGGTGCCCTTGACGCCGTTCAACGCGGGCAGCTCGATGCTCGCGCTCTGGATCACGACGAGCTTCTGCGGTCCGCCGTTCGGGTTGTTCTCGGCGTAGTTGGGGTCGTAGGTGATCGCGATCCCCTTCGCCTTGACGGTGATCGCGTTGGGGATGTTCACATCGAGGCTGGCCACGTTCAGGGTGAACTTGCCGCCGACGCTGAAGGCCTTGAGGAGCTTGGCGGGATCGTTCAGCGCCTGCAGCGCCTGGAGCACGTCGACATGCACTTCGAAGGTGCCGAGGATCCCCTTGAGGTCGGCGCCGATCAGGCCCGAGGTTCCGCCGAAGTTGAGCCCTGCTTCGTTGGCGCCGAAGCTGATCGTGATCGTGAGCTTGCCGTCTTTGAACGACGTGTCCGCGATACCGATCGACGGGCCTTTGAAGATGATCGGCGAGCTCGATTTATCGCCGCCACTGGTATCGCCTGTGGACGCGGTCATGTCCTTAGCGGTGGCGGTGACCGTGAAGCTCGCGAAGCTGTGGACTCCCGACAGCGTCCCACCGGTGACGTTGGGCACACCGGTTGCCTGCCATGCGCCGGCGAGGAATTCAACGTCGACCTCGCCCGCCTGGAACATCTCGCTCGGGTCAGCTGCGGCCTTCGGTTCGAAGAAGAAGCGATATGTGGTCGGCCCGAGCTTCGTCACCAGGTCGGGGTATTGGGCGAGCTTGGCTGCACCGGGCCCACTCAATCCCAGGATCGGGGTCAGGCTGTTCGTCAGGTCGCAGGTGCCTGAAACATCGCCGCAGATCCCGGAGACCGCGCCTCCAGCCGCGTCGAACGTGACGTCGAGGTAGCCCTCGGTGCCCTTGACGGTCTGCGTCTCGCGCGCGGTCAGCGTCTGCTGGCTGACGGTCGCGCCGTTCTGCGGGCTGGACAGTCGCGCCTTCGCAATCGGCGGGGCGGGCGTCGGGTTGACCGGGTCGTAGAGGTAGAACGACTGCGTCGAGGCAACGTTCGTGTTGCCCTGGCTGTCGCTGACCGCGCCGGCCAGCAAATGGACCTGGACCATCGTGTCGGTGCCCAGTCCGCTGAAGCAGGCGCCGTTGAGGCTCGCGTCGCAGGTGAATCCGTAACGGAAAAGCGACGGGTTGTTCGGGTCGGGTTGGGAGGCTGAGCTCAGCGCCAACGAGGCGGGCACGTGGCCGGTGAGCGTGATCTTCGGCGCGCTGCCGGTGACCGAGGCGGCGTTGATGCCTGTGCCGCCAGGACTCGTGTAGAGGACGTCGATGTGCTTGGCGGCGTTCAGGTCGACGTCGCGAATGTTCTGGCCGTCGAAGGGCGAGGCCAGCTCGGCAACCGGCGGCGTTGGAGTGGTCGACGGAGTGAGCTGAAGCGTCTGGTCGAACAGCGTGATGC
>VBHJ01000163.1 GCA_005887685.1 Chloroflexota bacterium
GACGTACAGCGGCCGGTCCGCGAAGTAGGCGCCGGTGTGCGGCGCTCCCTGCACGATCCAGATCTCGCGCGGGCCTCGGTAGGCGTCGTACAACCGCCGGCTGTGATTGACATTCGTGATGGCGTCGGCTCCGCCGTGGATGAAGAACAGCGGCCGCGGCTCGAGCGAGCTCAGCACGTCGACGGGGCTGCAGGCGGACATCCAGCATCGCGTGCGGAGCCAGAACATCAGGCCCGCCAACCACACAAATGGCGTTCCCGGCAGCTTGCTCGTGCTGCGCACGTTTTCGACCAGCAATCGGCGGAGGTCGCTGAACGGGCTGTCGAGCACAAGCGCCTGGACGCCCGGCTCGCCGGCCGCTCCAAGCAGCGATACGACCGCGCCCATCGAGTAGCCGAGCAGTCCGATCCTCGCGTTAGGAATGCGTTTGCGGGCGAACGCGATCACCGCCTGCAGCTCGAGCACTTCCTTGATGCCGAATGTGATCGGCGCGCGGTCGCTACCCGGCATGCCGCGGTAGGAGTAGAGGACCACGTTGAACCCTTTGCGCCAGAGCGAGACCGCGATCCCCAGCGCTCCCTGGCGCTGCCCCTTGTGGCCGCCTGAGACGATCACCGTCTGCGGCGACCCGGGCTGCCGGAAGTGCCAGGCGCCGAAGTTGAGCCCGTCCGCGGTTGTGAGGTCGACCTCTTCGTAGTCGGCCTGGAACTCGAACGGCGTGAATGTGAAATCGTCCAGCCAGATCGGTCGTGGCGGCAGGAACGCACGGCGGTAAAGCTGGTACGAGAGGCCGACGTAAACGAAAGCCAGACCGAAGATCGCGAGGCCTAAATAGATCACCTGGCCACCTGACTCGAAGCTTAACTAGAACGCTTCGGGTGTGATCTCTTTGCCGGCTGCGCGCGGCGACCGGCCAGCTCCTCCTCATAGCGGCCGAGGACGAAGAGCAGCAGGCTGAGCCGATTGAGCCAACGTACGACGGCTGGATTGCCCAGGCCGCCCGACCGCTCGAGGGTCACGCATCGCCGCTCTGCCCGGCGGGTGATGGCGCGGGCGAGGTCGAGCGCTCCCGACGCCGCCGTGGTCCCGGGCAGGATGAAACCCGAAGGCATGGTCACCTCGTCCTCGAGCTCGCCGATCAGGTGCTCGAGGCGCCCGATCTGGGCGTCGCCGGTGGTGACGAAGACGGTCTCCGTCTCGGGGTTGGTCCCCAGCTCAGCGCCGACGGCGTAAAGGCCCCGCTGAAGCTCCTCGCAGATCGAGCCGACGCGCGCGTGTGGCGTCAGGGAGCGCGCGAGGCCAAGAGCGCTCGATGCTTCGTCGACGGTTCCGAACGCCTCGATCCGCGCATCGTCCTTGGGGGCGCGCCCGCCGCCGAGGAGGCCGGTCGTGCCGTCATCGCCCGTGCCGGTCAGCTCGAGCATCCGCTTCTTGCGGGCTCGAGGCCCGGCGTTCTTACTCGAAGACCTTGCTGAGGTCGTACAGCTCCTTGGGCACCCGCCGTGTTTCTTTGATGACCTCGGTCAACGGGACGACCTCGACGTCTCCATTGCGCCGGATCGGGATGACCCCACTCTTGCCGGCGACGATCAGCTCGACCGCCGCGACGCCGAGCCTCGTCGCCCAGATGCGGTCCACCGGCGACGGTGAACCCCCTCGCTGCAGATGCCCGAGCACGGTCACCCTCGTCTCGAAACCGGTCTCGCCCTCGACCCTGCCCGCGAGCAGGTCGCCGAGTCCGCGCTTGGCGAGCCTGATGTGGCCGAATGCGTCCTTCTCCTTCTCGCCGCCCATCTCTCTTTCCAGCTCGGGGATGTGGGCGCCTTCCGCGACAACGATGATGCTGAAGAGCTTGCCCTCGCCGCGACGGCGGTAGAGGTGGGCGACCACCTCGGAGAGGGGAACCTCGAACTCGGGGATGATGATCAGGTCTGCGCCACCGGCGACGCCGCCCATCAGCGCGACCCAACCGGCGTCGCGGCCCATCACCTCGACGACCATCACGCGATGGTGCGCTGAGGCGGTGGTGTGCAGACGGTCGAGGGCCTCGGTCACGACTCCGACGGCCGTGTCGAAACCAATGCAGAACTCAGTCACCGCGAGGTCGTTGTCGATGGTCTTGGGCACTCCGACCGTGCGGAACCCGGCCTCGTGCAGGGCAGCGGCGACGCTCAGGGTGTCGTCCCCTCCGATCGGCACCAGCGCGTCGATGCCGTTGTGTCGCAGCGCCCTGATGACGCGGTCGATGCCGTTCTGCTCCTTCAGCGGGTTCGTCCGGGAGGTGCCGAGGATGGTGCCGCCTTGAGGGAGGATGCCGCGAACGTCGGCGGGCTTGAGCTCGTCGATGAGGCCTTCGCCGAGGCAGCCTGCCCAGCCGTTCTTGACTCCGCTGACCTGGTGCCCCAGCTGGAAGGCGCGGCGCGCCACGGCCCGGATCGCGGCGTTGAGCCCGGGCGCGTCTCCACCTCCGGTGAGGACTCCGATGCGCATCGGGAAATAGGTTAAGGCGTCCCGGTCATGCGCTCCAGCAGCCGGGTCAGGGAAATGTCCGCGAGCGAGGTCAACGTCAGGTCGGCCTGGCTGAGGTCGAGCCGGGCGGTGATCGAGTTGGGGATGGCGACGCACCGCATGCCCGCGCGCTTGGCTGCCGCGACCCCGTTGGGCGAATCCTCGATGGCGATGGCGTCGGCGGCGGTGACGCCCAGACAGTCGAGCACGGCGATGTAGAGATCTGGCTCCGGCTTGGCGTTCGCCACGTCGTCGCGGCAGCGAAGGCAGTCGAACCGCTCGAGGATCCCGAGGCGGGCCAGATGGCCCCGGACCCATTCTCCAGTGGAGCTCGACGCCACCCCCAGCTTCAGGCCCAGGGCGCGCGCCTCGTCCAGCCGATGCACGACGCCCGGCAGCACACGCTGGGCCAGGATCATCTCGGTCCGCCGGTCGAGCCGGCGGTCGAGCACCTCTTTCGGCAGCGGCCGGCCGAGCCGCTCCTCCAGGTGGTGCTGCGGATGGAAACCGGCGGTGGTCGAACCGACGATCTGCACCCAGCGTTCGAACGGCAGGTCCTCGCCGTGCGCCTCGTACACCTCGAGCCACGAACGGTAGATCGGCTCCTCGGTGTCAAGGATCAGGCCGTCGAAGTCGAACACGATGGCGCGAATCAATGTCCCAAAGCTTAGGATCGCCGTTGCCGTGAACCAGGACCGTAAAGCGCCACAAGCCACCTCGATCGGGCTGGTCGGCGCGGTCATGTCAGGCCTGGCGCTGGTGACCGTGGCGGTCATGCTGGTGGTCCTCTTCGGCTTTCTGGATGCCCTTCATTTCGGCTCGATCGCCGACTTCTTCACTCCAGACTCGGCCGCCGCCGCGGGAACGCTCGGCCTGGTCGGCGGTGCGGAGGGCGTGACCCTGAGCATCGTGCTGCTTGGGGTCATGTTCGGTATCCAGACCTCGTCGTCGCGCTACTCGCCACGCATCATCGGCATCTTCACCCGCAACCCGCTCAACGCACTGGTCTTGAGCTTCGCCCTCGCCTCGATTCTCTACACGTTCCTGGTTCGCTCGGAGGTGAAGGTCAACTACGTCCCGATGGCGAGCGTCGCCGTCGCCGAGGTGCTCGCGCTCATCAACTTCGCGCTGCTGTTTCCCTATGTCCTCTACACCTTCGAGGTCATGCGCGCCGAAACCCTCGTGTCGGGCATCATGCGCCGCGCCCGCAAGGAGCTGCGCGGCGCCACGCACCGGCGGCGGAGCCTTCAGCACCGGAGCGCGTTGCTCACCTGCCTCGCGCAGGTCTCCGACATCGCATTCGGCTCGGTCGAGCTCGGCGACATGCCGGTATGCCTGTTGAGCGTCGAGGTCATGGGCGACTTCCTCGCCCGCGAATACCTGCCGGTCAAGAAAAACCTCGACCCCGAGTGGCTGAAGGTCGGGCATGCGGAGCTGCCGGGTGCGTCAGACCAGATCGTCGCCGAGGTCAACCGGGCCGGCACCTGGTTCGCCTATAGCGTCATGTCGAGCTTCGTCGACATGATCGGGCTGACACCGGTCCATCGCAAGGAGGCGGTCCACGCGATCGCCGTCGCGACCCGCAAGATCGGCCTCGCGGCGATCGAGGCCGGCGACTCGGAGGTCGCCGAGCTGAGCCTGCGGTTCTTCAACACCTACCTGCGCGCATCGATCAACCGGTCCGCGCCGACTTTTGCGTCCGGGATCATGAATGAGTACCGGCGGTATGCGATCGGCGCGCTGGAGTGGAGACGCGACCTTGCGGTCGAGGCGGCTGCCCATCTTCTCCGGTACGGCCGCCACTTCGACGAGGCGGGAATGCCGGCGATCTTCGGCGCGGCGGCGGAAGACGTCGCCGACCTTGCCATCGAGGCCCGCATCCGCGACCCGCAGGTCTCGTTTCGGCTGGCGCAGCTCCTCGTCCGCAACTTTCTCGATCTCATTCCAAACGCGCGGCCGATCGGCCTCAACGGGCTTTTCAAAGGTGTGGCGAAGCTGACCTGCTGGGCCATGGCCTCCGATCAGAAAGACATCGCGCACGTCCTCGTCGAAGGGATCGCCGCGGCGCCGCCCGATTTCGTCGAGGCCGCGCTTGTACGCATGGAGGCGATGCAGAACGGCCTGTTCTGGGAGGTCAACGAACGCGTCATCTCGTTCGACTGGCTCGAGCAGCCACTGCGCGAACAGATCCCCAGCGTCCGCGCGGCGCTGCGGCGGGCGAAAACGTCGGGTAACGGCGCGGTGGTCGACCTTGAGGACGCCCCCGTGGTGGCCAAGGACCTTGTCCCGCCGGAGCCGGCTAGCGCGCTTCCTCCGACTCCCCAGGTGGCTGGTTGATCATCGCGGTGGAGGCGGTCTCGAAGTAATCGAGCAGCGCCTTGCGCACCGCGGGCGAAAGGCCGAGCGATTCGATTGCCGCGGTCATGTGCCCGAGCCAGGCGTCGCGCTCGACCTGGCCGATGGCAAAAGGCTGGTGCCGCATCCGGAGTCGAGGGTGGCCGCGCTGCTCGCTGTAGGTCGAAGGACCGCCCCAGTACTGGATCAAAAACAGCGTGAGGCGCTCGATCGCGGCCGACAGGTCTTCCTCGGGGTACACCG
>VBHJ01000164.1 GCA_005887685.1 Chloroflexota bacterium
AGCAAGGCCACGCGCTCGGCTGACATCGCCGCCGGCATGGTCAGGATCAGGCGGTAACCGCGAATCGCTGAGGCGAACGCCAGGCCGATGCCGGTGTTGCCGCCGGTTGCCTCGACGATCGTCATGCCCGCCTTCAAAGTGCCACGTCGCTCGGCGTCCTCGATCAAAGCGACGCCCAGGCGGTCTTTGACGCTCCCGCACGGATTCCTCATCTCGAGCTTGGCCAGCAGCAACCCCGGCAACCCTGCGCCGCAACGGCTGAGCTTGACCAGCGGGGTGCGGCCAACCGTCGCCGCCGCGTCGGGATAGACCACGCCGCCTTGCACTACAGCCTTCGGTTACTTTTCAAGGCATGAGAGCGAGCCCCTTCAACCAGAAGACGATCACCGAGTTTCATGAGAAGAAAGGCCTCGGCGTAGGAATGTGGGGCGATCACGTGCTTCTGCTGACCGCAACCGGTGCCAAAAGCGGCGAGTCGATCACGACCCCACTCGTCTACGGTCGGGAGGGCGATCACCATGTCGTCGTCGCTTCAAAGGGCGGGGCGCCGGCGAATCCAATCTGGTTCGGCAACATCAAAAAGAACCCCGAGGTCGAGGTCGAGGTGGCGAGCGGGCACGGGACCGAGACGTTCACGGCAAAGGCGCGCGTCGTCGAAGATCGATCCGAGCGCGACCGGCTATTCGCGATGATGTCCACGATCTGGCCGTCATTCATCGACTACCAGAAGCGAACAGACCGCCTCATCCCTGTGGTCATCCTCCAGCGACGCTAGGAGTAGAGAAGCTCTCCCCACTGCTCTCCGCTCAGCACAAGGTCGAGGTGCTTCAGCGGGCCACGCCCGCGGACCGTCAGCCCGAAACTCGCGGGCATGCGCTTCGCGGCCCGGCCGTCGACGAGCACCCTGATTCCGCCCGGCAGCGTCGCCCTGGCGTAATCGTCGCGCCGGTCGCGCGCGGAAAGCCCGCGAACCGTAACGCTGCAGATCGCCCCGCCCCCGCAGCACCGATGGACGTCGTATGCAACCAGCCAATCGGCCGATGGCCTGGCCGCCATCCATGCCTTGGCCAGATCGTCGGCCTCAACCTCGAGATCCTTCATGACTGCACCTGCTCGGCCTCGCCGAGCTTCTTTCCAGCTTGCACCGATTCGACCCCGACCAGCAACAGCCATGCGCCCGAAACCATGAATACGAACGACGCCATCATCCCCAGGCCCACGACGTAGAGACCCCACACAGCTCCAAAGAACAGAAATGCGGCGCCGACCTGCTCTGTCACCAGGCAGGCGAAGCTACCCACAGCCCGCAGCAGGACCCTGGTGTCGGCGGCCTGGAAGGCATCGCGAGTGCTTCTGTAAAGGATCACCTCGACGACCACCAGGACAGCGATGAGCTCGAGCGCAATGGCCTGCCGTGGCTGGCTCCCCATCAACACCAGCCCGCAGCGCAAGAACACGGCCGTCAGGCCAGTGAGGATCGTCCGGGCGCGGTGCCTGTGAACCGGGTGGTGGACGATGTCCTCGAGGTGAAGCGTCATCGCGACGAACACAAGACCCGTCAGGGCGGCGGCGCCGCCGCCGACCATCACGAAGTAGTCGCGCCAGATCGAGGGGTCGTACATCCGGCTAGGTTCTCCTGTCCGTCCGACCTCTGCGCGCCGTCTGGGCCGGCTTCTCTCCGCTCACTGCCTCGCGCATGACGTCACGAAAGCGCGCCTGCTCCTTGGCGGGCAGCCGTCTGAAGGCGGCCGGAGGCTCGAAGAGGCGCTCGACCAGCAGGTCCCTGACCCGCGCGCCCTTTGGCGTGACCACCAGCACGTTGACCCGTCGGTCGGAAGAGTTCGGCTTCCGGGCCACCAGACCGGCTTCTTCGAGCCGGTCGGTCGGATCCACGACCGTCGACGGATTGCACTTCAGGCGCTCAGCGAGGGCCTTTTGCGACATCGGGTGGTCCGGGTCGAGCTGAACCAGGGCCCAGGCCGACACCGGTGACAAAGCGGCGTCGGACGCGGCGGCGTTGATCCGCTCTTCCCAGTTCGCAAACGTCTCGACCAGCAGCGCCCAGAGCTCCTGGGCGCCCGAGGAATAGCGCAGGCCCGGTACGAAGCTGTCGCTCACGGGTGGCAGCTTACGCCTGCCTCGCCCGCACCCATTAGCAAAGAAATAAGTGGAGTGCCCAACCGGTTGGCAAGTAATTGATAGCCCCGTGGCTTGATTTTTGGTTTGACGGGAGGAGTCGAGATGGGAACCTGGAAATTCGATCCGTATCACACGCAGGTGGAGTTCTCAGCCAAGCACCTGGGCATGATGACCGTGCGCGGCCATTTTGCCGAGGTGACCGCGACCGGGAACCTGGACCCCGAGCATCCGGAGCGCTCGACGGTCGAAGCCACGATCAACACCGCCAGCATCCGGACACACAACGAGCAGCGCGACAACGACTTGCGATCGTCCAACTTCCTCGAGATCGACAAGTTTCCGACCATGACCTTCAAGAGCACGAAGATCGAGCACACCGGCGGTGACCGCTACAGGGTCACCGGCGACCTGACCATCAAGGGGATCACCAAGTCGGTGACCTTGAGCGCGGTCAAGTACGGAGAGTTCAACGACGCGCAGATGGGCCACCGGATCGGGTACGCAGCCGAGACCCAGATCAACCGCAAGGACTTCGGGATGCGGTTCGACATGATGCTCGACGGCAAGTTCATCGTCAGCAACGAGATCCAGATCAACATCGAAGGCGAGATCCTCGAGGCGAAGGACGCCGTGCCCGAGGAGACCAGGGAGGCCCAGCCCGCGGAAAAGCGCGCGTAGCCGGCCCGGGGACCGAAAGAAGCTGGGCAGGCGACCGAATGTCGCCTGGCAACAAGCACCAGATTGCGCACCAGGACATTTGCGCGCAATGATTGAAGTGGCCTCGGTGGGTCCGAAAGGCGCAAGCCGGACGGATTTGCCGGGGTCACTCCTTTTGATGGCCCTGGGCGCTTCCGGAGCCGCGTCAAGGTTCATCGATCGGGCCCGCCGCGGCGCCGCGATCGCGGTGCGCTTTGCGGTCGAGGCGTTGCTCGACGCCGCGATCACCGACAAAACGAAATAATCGAGCTGCGTATAGACCGCTAGCAATCGATTTGTTTCACGTGAAATTTTTCGATCTTCAGAAAACACGCGGCAAATACGAAAGAGCACATGCGACAAGGTCCAGCCGCAGTGCGACTCGCGCAAGACTCTAGTCAGCCCCGGCGTTACCTGGATCTGCACGCCATCGGTGCCCGGTCCGTAAGCGCAGGACCGAGAAAGGCGCGGGGGTTGACATGGCAATCTGGTTTGTATCTCGCGCGCGCCGACTCGTGCCGCCGGTGCTGGTTGTGCTTTCGATCTCGGTCTTCGCCGCCGGTCTCATGACGCATGTGAAGCAAACAAACGCGGCGGTCGCCCCCTGCTCCGTTCAGTGGGGGACGTATGTGACTAACGGTCCGCTGGATCCGGCGATGGTTTCGCTGCGAACACTTGACACCAGCATCAATCGCCACTCGTCGATCGTCCACTGGTACACGCAATGGGGTGCCTCATGGGGCACGTGGGCTTATGTGCACCCGTTGTTCGACAACATTCGCAACTACAACTCGGTCAACGAGGTTGGTGCGACGCCGCTTCTTACCTGGGAAGCGTGGGGCGCTCCATTCACGGTGGGGAACAACATGTTCCCGCTCAAGAACATCGCGGCCGGCAACTACGACGCCTACATCGACTCCTGGGCGGTGGGCCTGCAAAGCTATGGCGACCCGGTGATGCTCGACGTCCTCCACGAGATGGACGG
>VBHJ01000165.1 GCA_005887685.1 Chloroflexota bacterium
GACGCCTACGTCGACTGGATGGCGATCGACGTCTACAACTGGGGCGCCGCCGCGGGGCAGTGGGAGTCACTCGCTCAGCTGCTGGGCGACATGCAGATCTACAACAACCTGGCCGGCCTCTCCTCGAAGCCGATGATGTTCGCCGAGTGGGGCAGCGCCGAACCGGTCGCCGGCGATCCCGCGGGCGTCTCCAAGGGCCAGTGGATCATCGATGCCGCCTCGGCGCTTGGGTCTCAGTTCCCGCGCATCAAAGCAGCGGTCTGGTTCAGCGAGAACGGCATCCCGTTCGCCCTTGACTCGTCCGCCAACTCGCTGGCCGGGACCGCGACCGCCTTTGGGGCCTGCCCCGTCGCGGGGCCCACCCCAACTCCGACGCCAACGCCACTACCGACACCGACACCGGCGCCGGTGCCGACTCCCACGCCGGTGCCGACTCCGACACCCACACCCGCGCCCGTGCCGACACCGACACCCGCACCTGTACCGACTCCAACACCAACGCCCGCACCGGTACCGCCTCCGGCGCCCAGCGCTCCGAACCTGATTCTCAATCCGGGTTTCGAGAGCGGCAGCGCGAGCTGGAATCTGTCGTGGCGAGACTCCATCAATTACACGAATGTGCGGTCGGGTGCCCGCTCACTCAAACTCGGAGCGTCCACTGGCTGGCAGGTGTGCTGGCAGGGGGTCGTCGTCACTCCAGGCCAGACTTATACCCTCTCCGGCTACGAGCACGGGAGCAGCGGCGCTGTCATAACGATCGCCAGCTACGACGCCAACTGGAACCCGATCGGCCCCAGCGCCGACCTGTACTTTCCACGCGGCGCGACATGGAACTTCGTATCCGGGAAATTCACGGTGCCGGCCGGAGCTGTCCATACCACCGTCTCGGCCACGAGCTACATCGCCGGCACGTTCTGGTTCGACGACCTGAGTCTCAAAGCCGGGTAACAGGCCTCCGCATCGTCAGCGCAGAGAACGGTCGCCCGGCTACATCCAGCGCTGACGGTCGCGATAGATCTCCACGACCGGGCCGCTGCGATGTCGCTCACGGTATGCGCGAAACCGCGCGAGCAAGCGCAGGTAGCGGCGATTCGACGACCTCAGTCTGCGGTGCGGAATCTTGATGAGATACTTCTCGACCTTCCAGATGTTCGTCAGGGCCAGGCGCCAGTCGTACTTGCCCAGGGCGCGCAGGTCCACCAGCTGGTAGCCGGTGATGCGCCCGGTGAAGTCCACGTATGGATCGAAGTAGCTCCACACGAGATCGCGAATGCCGCGAAACACCGGTTTGCGGCCGTGCAGGCCCGCATCCCGGGACCGGGCGACCGCGCCCCACCGACCTCCGTGGCGAAACACGTAGATCACATGATCCACGCCATCTTTGGACTCGAAGCTGACCACAAGCGGGGGGTAGCCGTGCTGCTCCAGAATCACGGCAGCGACGAGCGCCGCCTCCAAACAGTGCGCTGTCTTGTGGCGGACGACCTGGCGAAAGGATCGGAGGGTGTCCCCGTGCAGCTCCCAGTTGTATGGGAGCCTGCGCAGGAACTGCTCGACCTGTTCAGGGGTGCGGTGTCGCTGGATGATTCGTCGCTCTTCGCGGGTGAAGACGTCCGGCGCCTGTGGCGGCTGGATCATGGGCCGACTATTTTGCAACGGCCGGTCGCGATCTTTTCAGATGCCTGCGCCGGAACTATCCACGTCACCGCGCGGTTCGGGGTGGGAACTCACCGAAGCTGTTGAAGCTCGCGGCAACCGATCTCGTCCGTTGGGGGTATACCCTCCGTGTAAACGGATTGACCTCTGAAGCGCCGCCGGTGACTGGTCTTGCCCTCCAGGTCAGTGACCTGCGCGTCAGCTACGGCCCCAAGCGAGCGGTGGATGGAGTCTCGCTCGATATCAGCGAGGGCGAGATCTTCGGGCTCCTGGGTCCGAACGGAGCCGGCAAGACAAGCACCCTGAGCGCGATCGAGGGACTGCTCAAGCCGACGTCCGGCTCGATCCTGATCCGCCAGGTCGACGCTCGAGCCCACCCCGTGCTGGCCAAAGCGCTGATCGGCGTTCAGCTCCAGTCGACGAGCTTTCAGTCCGAGCTCAAGATCAGCGAGATCGTCAAGCTCTACGCCGGTCTGTACGGAGTGCCGCTCACAAAGCCGGCGATCCTCGACCGCCTGGCCGAAATCCACCTGGCCGACGAAGCGTCCATGCGGTTCAGCCAGCTGTCAGGCGGGCAGCAGAAGCGCCTGGCGCTGCTCATAGCGACAATCCACGACCCTCCGCTGGTCCTGCTTGATGAGCCGACATCAGGCCTCGACCCGCAGGCGAGGCGTCAGCTTTGGGACCGAATCGAGCGCATCCGCAAGAGCGGCCGCAGCATCCTGTTGACCACGCATTCGATGGAGGAAGCGCAGTCGGTATGCGACCGGGTCGCGATCATGGACTACGGCAAGATCCTGACCGTCGACACACCTGCCGGCCTGATCGAGAAGCACAAAGACGACCCCAATGTGCTGGCGGTCGCTAGAGGCCAGGTCACGCTCGAGGACGTCTTCATCGGTCTCACGGGGCGTGAGCTCCGTGAGTGAGCCCAACGCGGTCAGGACTCCGGCGGTCTCGCTTCCCCTCCGCGCACCGGCGCTAACCGAAATCTTCAGAGCGCTTCTCGAGGCCGACTTTACCGTTCAGCTGCGCAACAACCGCGCGCTGCTGCTGAGCTTCGCTCTGCCTCTGGTCGTCCTCTTCGCTCTCTTTGCCAGCAAGTTCTACATCGCACTGGGTGATCCACAGTTCAGGGTCGCGTCCGTGCTGACTCTCGGCATGGCGTCGATCGCCATCCTGGGTTACGCGATGACTGTGGCGAGAGATCGGGAGAAGGGAGTCTTTCAGCGCCTACGCGTGACTCCGGCGCCCACCTGGTCGATCATGACGAGCCGCCTCGTCGTGCAGGTCGCCGCCATCCTGGCGATGGCACTGGTGGTGCTGGTGGCAGCCGACCTCTTCAAGGGCGTTTCCCTGACCGCCGAAGCGTATCTGCTCACCTTCATCTGCGTGATCTTCAGCTCAGCCCTCTTCCTTGGTGTAGGCCAGGCGCTGGCCGGTCTGGTCAGATCCGCCGACACGCTGAATGCGGTTGGGCGCATCGCCTATTTGCCCCTGTTTGCCCTGGGCCTGTTCGGCCAGTCGACCATCTTCGGCACGACCTTCGAGCTCATCTCCCGATGGTCACCCGGCGGGACCGTCGAAACGCTCCTCACCGGCGCAATGAACCCTTCGAGCTGGAACAGCGACACTTGGTTGGCGCTGGCGGTCAGCGCCGCTTACTCGGTGGTTTTCGCAGGCATTGGCATCCGCTGGTTCCAGTGGGGGGTCCGCTGACCCTTAAGGGCCCACTCCTGGCGTATCGTGTCCACCAAGCATCGCGCCGTTGCCAGACGTGAAGCAGAGAACGCAATATGCCGCCCGCAACTTGCGGCTCTTGGGATACAGACCGCCGCCACACGCACGTCCTTTCGTAGCGTCCTGGGCCCACGCTAGCGCACAAGCGTGAGGCAGACAATGACCGCAGATGGCGCCGAGCCGCGGCGTCGGCTGGCGACGTTGATCCTGACCGCAATGCTGGGTTTCCATCGAATCCATTCTCGGCGCGCGAACATGCTCCATGGTGC
The DNA here is from genome assembly GCA_005887685.1 of Chloroflexota bacterium. Lineage (GTDB taxonomy): Bacteria > Chloroflexota > Dormibacteria > Dormibacterales > Dormibacteraceae > 40CM-4-65-16. The sequence continues at coordinate 3,666 of VBHJ01000165.1, forward strand.
CTGCCGAAGCGGTCCACCACTGTGGTCTGACGCAGACCGAACGAAGTGGTGGCTTATGCGCCGCCTTTCGGTGCGCGCGCAGCGAGACTCTGGAGCGCGGCGAGTCCTGCGACTGCCAGGATGCCAAACGCGACAACTTCGATCCAGAACTCCAGACCCTGCGAGCCGAGCGGAGCTGGATGCCGCAAGCTGTCGGTGGGCCAAACCAGCGAGAAGAATGCGAGCAGACCGACTGCATGCACTGCAATGCTGGGGAGAATCGATCGTGTAAGCAGCGAGAGCGCGCCCAGTAGGAGGTCGGAAAGCAGATACCAGGCTAGTGTTACAACCGCGAAGCCCTGGGTCGCCCCATGGCCAGGCGAGATGGCCAATGCGACGATAGCCACCGCAAGCCAGCCTCCGACCGATCGCTGGAGGCGGGTCAACATGTATCCGCGAAGGCCGACTTCCTCTGTTACGGCGCCCACCAGACTTGCCATTCCGATCACCGCGATGATCGTCAGGAGCGAATATCCGGCGTAGTTGGCGGCTGGATTCCCAGGAAGATGAACGAGATGTCCAAGGACGAGCCACAGGGCGATCAATGCGGCCAGGCTCAGTAAGCCCGCCAGCATCGCCCGTAGAAAAAGATCACGCGAAACCGGGTTCGCGCGGCGGTAGCGGGCGCGGGACTGCCGCGTGCTGCTAGGCCACCACGCGCCGCCCGCGTATCGCCACATGGTCCACAACAAGACGGCCATGACTGCGACTGACCACGGGATGGCGGGAGAGGTCTTTAGATTGGCGACGAGCAGGCCGGTCCAAACGGATTGGGAAGCCAGGGTGGCTAGGAACGCAACCAAGCAGAAGAGAACGACTGAGCCGACACGACGCGCCACCGACCTCGATTCCGCGTTGGGTAGCGGATGTGGGTCAGGCACTTGATTTTGACCTCTCAACGGTCCGTTCAGCGAGTCAATCGCATCAGTGCGCCGTCGAGCGGTGACATTCCGCGGGATATACCAGCGGTAGTTACTCGTTCAGGAACGCACTCCACGTCCAAAGTTAGGATCTCAACCGCTACAACAGGCCGGGAGCACGAGATGACCGACCCTCTGGAACCTACACCGCCGTTGCTAGACGTGAAGCAGCGGAA
>VBHJ01000155.1 GCA_005887685.1 Chloroflexota bacterium
CGGCCCAGATGAGCCTGGGCTGCGGCGCCAGGCCACCTCCCCATTCACGCCGGCGCGGCCGATCCAAAGCCGTCAGCGCGGCGGTACGACGCGACTCGCGACAGCGTCGAGCACGCTGTCCGGAGTCTGCCCGGCGACCTCCGCCTCAGGACGAAGGATCAGGCGGTGCCGGAACGCCGGGGCGAGCAGCGCCTTGACGTGGTCCGGCGTGACGAAGTCGTGGCCGTCGAAGGCCGCGTAGGCTCTGGCCGCGAGCATCAGCAGCACCTCAGCTCGCGTGCTGGCGCCCAGCGCGATCTCGGGGGCGGCACGAGTGGCAGAGGCCAGGTCGACGACGTAGCGCCGGATCTTCTCGTCCAGCACCACCTTGCCGACCTGGGCGCGGCACTCGTCGATGTCCGCCTTGCCGAGCACGGGTTCGACGCCCGCCTTCGCCGGATCGCGCAACTCGATGCCTGACTCCCAGCGACGCAGCACTTCCATCTCGTCCGCTGGAGTGGGGTAATCGAGGCGGACCTTGAAGAGAAAGCGATCCTGCTGCGCTTCAGGCAGGGGGTACGTGCCCTCGTACTCGACCGGGTTCTGCGTGGCCAGGACGAAAAATGGCGGCGGCAGCTGCAGCTGCTGCCCCTCGAGAGTCACACCCCGTTCCTCCATCGCCTCGAGCAGCGCCGACTGCACCTTCGCCGGCGCGCGGTTGATCTCGTCGGCGAGCAAGACGTTGGTGAAGATCGGTCCGCGGCGGAGCGCGAACGTGCGCGTGGTCAGGTCATACACGGAAGTGCCCACGATGTCGGCCGGCATGAGGTCGGGCGTGAACTGGACGCGACCATAGTCAAGGGTCAGCGCGCGGGCGATCGATTTCGCGAGCAGCGTCTTGCCTGTTCCAGGCACCCCCTCGAGCAGCACGTGACCCTGGGCGACCAGCGCGATCGCGCACAACCGGATCGCATCGTCCTGGCCGACGATCGCCTTCGCGAGCTGTTCGCGAAAGCGCTCGAAGAACCTGGTCGCGGTGGTGGCCGTGGTGTCTGTCATTTGAGGGTCACACGAGGCGCCGGATGGGCGATCTCGTGCAACCTGCGAGCCGCATTCAAAAGCTCGCGCTCGTTGCCCGAAGCCGCGTACAGCGACGTCTCGATCTGCGCCAGCTCGGCTGCCACCTCCGGTGCCCGCACCCAAAGAGCATTCCAGAACCGCTCGCGCGGCTGCAGGGGAAGGCCTGTTCGAGCGGCAACCGCTCGCTCGGTTGCCCCGGCCAGCAGGCCCAGCGCGACGCCTCGGCCGCTCGAACGCCGCAACAGCTGTCCGACGGCCACGGACCACTCGGCGTCGGAGCGCGCGACCTCCGCCGGTCTCTCGAGGAGCGGCCCGAACCTCCTTCCGCGGAGCACGAGGCCGACGAACACCGCGACCAGGAGCCAGAGCAATCCGGCCCCCCAGGGCGTCGTGATCCAGGCCTGCGGCGCGAAGTCACTGGTGGTCAGGCCGTGGTGAAACTCGTCGAAGGCAACGTGTGAGTTCGGATCGACGGTCCCGATCAGGTCGGCGAGGAGCCTTCCGTTGTCTGCCTTTTCGAGGTAGCCGTTGCACAACACCAGGGGGTCCGCCAGCACGATGACGGTGCCCTGACCCAGCGTCTCGATGTAGCCCACGGCGAAGCCCTGCGCCGTGCGAAGGAAGGTGACCTGGTTCGGCGAAGGGTCGAGGGGAACAACGTCGCTGTTGCTTCCGACCACAGTCCCCACTCCCGCAACGGCCGGCGTGGCTTTGTAATCTCCGCCTGGGACGTAGCCGCCAAACCGGCTCACCCCCAGCGCTCGGTCGAGCTCCGGATCGCCCTGTTCAGACGCATAGACGAGCACCCCACCGAACCGCACCCAGTCCCGTGTGCTGGCCGCGTCGTCGGCGGTGAAGGGGCTCGTGGGCGTGAAGACGAACATCATCGAGTAGGGAGGCTGCGCAGTAAACGAGCCGGTGATCTGGTCGGCCGGATGACCCATCGCCTGTGCAAACAGCAGCGCCGCGGAGGCGCCGTTGGCTGCGTCGCTGTTGGAGCTGTGCTCAGGCGAGTCCTTCTGGGGCTGGACCAGGTACGCAGCTCCGGCGATGAGAATCGCGACGACCGCTGCGATGATCCAGCCGCGAGCGCCCTTCAAGCCGCAGCCTCGATCGGCTGGCGGAAATTGGCCGCGATTCTCGCCGCCCGCTCGTACGTCGCCTCGTCGACCTCACGTCCGCCGTAGATCGCCGCCTCGAACGGCAGCAGCAGCGGCCGCAGGCTCGCGAAGTCCGGCGCACGCTGAAATATCTCGCGGACTGTCAGCGGGCTTCCTTCCCATGAACGTTCTCCGGCAAGGGTCGCCGCGACCGCGGCGCAGAGGGCGCGGATCGCATTGACGCGGTCGCCCTTCGCGGCCAGGCGGTCCGCTTCGGCGAAGTAATCCGCTGCCGGCCGAGGGCCGCCCGCGGGCAGACCGATCGACCCCGTGAACCGGCCGCGCGCGGCTCGGACCACGACGAAGACGACGGCGAGCAAGACGGCGATACCCACGACGTACAACCAGATGGCGGGAGGTTGGGCACCTCGCCCATTTCCAAACAGGAGACGGAGAAGTGCAGCGATACGGTCCTGGACCCACTGCCCGAAACGATCGAGCAGCGACGGCGGACGGTGCAATGCGTCGTAGCGGCTCATCGACATCACGTCGTGGAGGCGCTGGCGCGCGAGCTCAGGGTCCGAAGTCGTGGCGGGCTGGCCGAGCGCCGCGAGCAGGGCTGTCAGTCGCGCTTTCGCGTCGGCATAAAGAGGCGGCCTCGCTCTGAGGTCGTTCAGGATCTCGGGCTGGCTGTAGCCGGTGCCGGCAATCAGCACCTGGGTGGCCAGCTCCGCCGGGAAAAGGTCCTGCGGCGATGCGTCCTGGACGATGCCCTGCGCGCGCTGGACCGCATCGACGTAGCTCGGTTGTGGCATCGGGTCGGCGGACGCGACGGTGGCCGACGCCGGCACGAGCACGAACGCCGCCAGAAAAGCGATGGCGACGCGTACGAGGCTTGTGGGTTTCAGGGTGTTGCCGGCGGAGCTGACAGCCGGTACGCCATCTGGAACAGGTCCAGGCCTTCTTTGCGCACGCGAAGGTCGAAGTAGAGCAGCACGATCGCGATCTGCAGAAGCGGATTCACCACGGCGCCGACGATCTGACCGCTCGCCGCTGCTATGGCGGCTGCAATGAACGGCGAAACGAAAAGCTGCAGCAGTATCTGGCCCAGCTGAAGGAAAGCGCCAAGCGCGATCTGGACGACCCACCACAGGATGACGATGAGGAAGAGGATCAGGAAGGTCCTCCACCAGCGCCCTTCCACCAGCCGCCAGCTCCGGCCCATCGCAGTGCCGAGGCCGATGTTTTCCACGAACATCGCGGGGGTCACGACGATCCACAACACGAAGATCCAGATCCACAGCACGACCGGCACGATGCAGAGCGCCAGAGAGACATAGAGCGCAACGAGGAAGAGCGTCCAGTAGCCCAGCAGCGGGAAGTACCGCCCCAGCACGCCGAAAAAGACGCCACCTGCAGTCACCGGCCTGCCCAGCGCCGATTCACACGCGGCGTACATGACCGCTCCCATCGTGAAAGGCAGGATCAGGAAGCTGACCACAAGCCCCACGGCGAAGGCTGTAAGGAGGGGCGTCAGAAAGCTGACATCGGTGATGGCGCCGTTGCTCTGCTGCAGGACGGAGGTGAACGAACCCAGGACCAGAGCAATGATCGCTGCCGAGGGAATGGAGAGAATCGCGGAGATCCCCGCGAACAGCACGAAGTGACGACGGTACATCCGGAACGTCTCGTCCAGCAGGTCGCCGATCTCGAGCGGTCGCAGCCTGAGCGCAGGCGATACGCTCACGTATCAGATCCCAGGGATGTCATAAAGGTCGAGGCCAAGCGTTGCACAAAGGTAAGGGGATGAGAAGTGAATCAGCGCGCGGCCCCCGATGCGGATGATGTAAGGGTCCTCTTCGTCGAGGACGATGTGTCGGTCGCGCAGATGTACCGCCTCAAGCTCGAGCTGGATGGATACACAGTGGAGGTCGCCGGGGACGGCCTGGTTGCGCTGGAAAAAGCAAAGACCATGCATCCCGACATCATTTTTCTGGACATCAGGCTGCCGAAGCTCGATGGCCTGGGAGTCCTGGAGCGGCTACGCGCTGACCCGTCGACCGCCCCCATCCCTGTCGTCATCCTGTCCAACTGGAACGAAAAAGAGCTGGTCGAACGCGGCGTCAAGCTCGGCGCACTCGATCATCTGATCAAGAGCCAGACCACGCCGGCCCGTCTGTCCCAGCGCCTGAAAGACTGGCTCGGCAACTAGCGATGGGTGGAGCCCTCTCCCCCGGGGGAGAGGGCCGTGTGTTAGGGCTTGGCTGGCGCCGGTGCCGCGGCGGCGGGTTCCTTGTGCCGGTGCTTCGTTGGCGTGAACTTCAGCGCGTCCTCGCCTTCCACGTCGATCTGTACGGTGTCCCCGCGCGAGATCTTTCCGCGCAGCAGGTGCTCGGAGAGCTGATCCTCGATCCGGCTCGTGATGACGCGACGTAGCGGTCGCGCCCCGTACGTGCGGTCGTAGCCCTCTTTCGCCAGCAGGTCCTTCGCCGCGTCGGTGACCTCGATCGTGATCTGCTGCTCGGTCAGGTGCTTGCTGAGCCTCTGCAGCTGCAGGTCGACGATCTCGCGGATCTGGTACGTGGTCAGGCTCTTGAAGACGACCACCGCGTCGACACGGTTCAGGAACTCGGGGCGGAACATCCGCTTGAGCTCGTCATCGATTTTCTGTTTGGTGTTCAGGTGCCGGCGCTCCACCTCGTCCTTCTCGTCGACCACTGCGGGCTGGAAACCCAACGACGTGCCCGCCTGGTTGACATCGCGAATGCCAAGGTTGGAGGTCATGATGATCACGGTGTTCGCGAAGTTGACGATCTTCCCCTTCGCGTCACTCAAGCGCCCGTCCTCGAGGATCTGCAGCAGCATGTTGAAGACCTCGGGGTGCGCCTTCTCGATCTCGTCGAAAAGAATCACCGAGTAGGGCCTTCGCCGCACAGCCTCGGTGAGCTGACCGCCCTCGTCGTACCCGACGTAGCCAGGGGGCGAGCCGACCAACCGAGCGGTCGTGTGCCGCTCCATGAACTCCGACATGTCGAGCTTGATCAGCGCGTCTTCGGAATCGAAGAGATACTCCGCCAGCGCGCGCGCCAGCTCGGTCTTGCCGATCCCGGTCGGCCCCAGGAAGATGAATGATCCGATCGGCCGCCGCGGATTCTTCAGGCCCGCGCGAGCACGGCGCACCGCCTGCGAGACGGTGATGATCGCCTCGTCCTGACCGACCATGCGCTTGTGAATCTCTTCCTCCATGCGCAGGAGTCGGGCGCTCTCTTCCTCGACCAATCGAGAAACCGGCACGCCCGTCCACGCGGCGACGATCTGCGCGATGTCCTCCTCACCCACCTCGGGCACGGTCTCGCCGAGCTTGTCGCGCCAGGCCGCCTCTTTCAAAGCGAGCTTGTCCTGCAGCTTCTTCACCTTGTCGCGGACGCCCGCGGCAGCTTCGAAGTCCTGCTTGTTGACTGAATCGTCCTGCTCGGCGCGCTGCTTGCGGATCTCCTTCTGGAGCTCCTTGAGGTCCTCCGGTGTTGTGGTGAGCTTCATCCGAACGCGCGCCGACGCTTCGTCGATGAGGTCGATCGCCTTGTCGGGCAGCGCACGGTCGCTGACGTAGCGGTCGCTGAGCACCGCGGCCGCTTGCACGGCCGCGTCCGTGATGGTCACGCGGTGGTGCTTCTCGTAGAGCGACTTCACGCCGTTGAGGATGTCGATCGTTTCGGCCAGCGTGGGCTGGTCGACGAACACCGGCTGGAACCTGCGCTCGAGCGCGGCGTCTTTCTCGATGTACTTGCGGTACTCGTTGAGCGTGGTCGCGCCGATGCACTGGATCTCGCCACGTGCCAGCGCCGGCTTGAGGATGTTGGCGGCGTCGATCGCGCCTTCGGCGGCGCCCGCACCGACGAGCGTGTGCAGCTCGTCGATGAAGAGCACGACCTCGCGGCTCGAGCGAATCTCATCGAGAATCTTCTTCAGCCGCTCCTCGAACTCGCCGCGGTACTTGGTGCCCGCGACGAGCGCGCCCATGTCGAGCGTCAGCACGCGCTTGTGCTGGAGCGACTCGGGCACGTTGCCGAGGTTGATCTGCTGGGCGAGGCCTTCGGCAATGGCGGTCTTGCCCACACCGGGTTCGCCGATCAGCGCCGGATTGTTCTTCGTGCGCCGGCTAAGGATCTGGATCACGCGCTCGATCTCCTGCTCGCGACCGATGACCGGGTCGAGCTGGTTGCGGCGCGCGAGCTCGGTGAGGTCGCGGCCGAACTGGTCGAGCAGCGGAGTCTTGGACGGCTTCTTAGGCGCCGGCTCGGCTTCGGTCTCGGCGCTCGAGTCGTGCAGCAGGCGCTCGATCTCGCCGCGCACCTTCTCGAGGTTCGCGCCCAGGTCTTCGAGCACGTGGGCGGCGATGCCCTCGCCCTCGATGAGGAGACCAAGCAACAGGTGCTCGGTGCCGACGTAGTTGTGACCCATGCGCCGCGCTTCCTCGAAGGAGATCTCGATGACCTTCTTCACCCGCGACGTCGGGATGATCTGCTGGATGATGATCCGCTCGTTCCGGCCGAGCACGGACTCGATCGTCTGGCGGACTTTGCCGATCTCTACTCCAAGGTTGTTCAGAACCTTGGCGGCCAGGCCTTCACCCTCACGGAGCAGTCCAAGGAGCAAGTGCTCTGTGCCGATGTAACTGTGGTGCGATCGTTCTGCTTCTTCCTGCGCGAGCGTCAGAACTTTCTTGGCCCGCTCAGTGAATCTTTCAAACGGATACAAGGTCCCTATCCTCCTGGACTCCTTTCTACTACCTAGGTGGGGCCAGCACCTCCTCTAACGTTGCTCTGGTACCCAACGGTACCTCCGCACCTAATATAACGTCCAACTCCGGCGGTCGATTTCGGTTAAGAGTAGGCGGGTGCAACGCCTTCTCAGCCGGCTTAGCGGCTTCTTCCCTGCGGTGGTCGCCGGGGCCCTGCCAATCGTCTTTATACCCACCGCGAGCGATACCTACATCCTGCCTCGCGCCTCGCTCGTTATCGCGGGCGCCTGCGTTGGCGTCGGACTCACTCTCGTCACCCCGAACGGCAGGCGCCTCGGCCCTTTGCGATGGCCCCTCCTGGCCGCGGCCGGCGCGGCGGCGCTGGCGTTCGCCTTCTCGGTCTCCTGGCCGCTGAGCCTGGCCGGCTCTTGGACACGATACGAGTCTTTGCCGATGCGCCTCAGCTACCTCGGACTGCTGGCCTCGGCGGTATCGCTGTTGCGCGAGCAGAGACACCGTGACTGGGTGGTGGCGGGATTCGTGTTCGGCACGTGCGTGGCGTCGCTCGAGGGAGTGCAGCAGTGGGCCGGGCACGTGGCCTTCCGCCCTGACGGCAACCTGGGCAACGCGAACCTGCTGGCGGCCCTGGTGGCCATGGCGGTGCCGCTGGCGGTCGACCGGGCGCTTCGCGGCGGGGTCTTCGTGCTCGCCTGGGTGGCGGCGGTCCCGGTCCTGGTGGCGGGACTGCTCGTCACCACTTCGCGAAGCGGCGACTTCGGGGTCCTCGCCGGCTGCCTGACGCTGGCAGTGTTCGCGACCCGCGGCCGCCTGGTGATAGGAGCCGCTGCGGCCGCCGTCGGGATCGTGGCGGTGGGGCTGCTCTTGATGCTCGCATCTCCGCTGCGCGCCTTGAACAATGACCCGCCGGAGCTGCGGCTCCATCTCTGGGGCGACGGGCTCCGCATGATCGCGGCGCGGCCCCTGACCGGCTGGGGCGAGGATGCCACCGGGCTCTCGTTCGGCCACTTCTTGAGCCAGGACTACGCATCCTTGGTGACCTTCGACCGCATCCACTCCGGACCGCTCGACATCGCGGCGACCGAGGGCGTTCTCGGCCTGGCTGCACTCGGTTGGGTGCTCGTGGTGCTGTCCAGGGGAGCGTGGCGCCAGCGATTCGACCGTGACGTCGGTGCCCTGAGCGCCGCGCTGGTCGGCTACACGGTCTGGGTGCTCTTCAACTTCGACTGGGCCCCCGCCACCGGAGCATTCTGGCTCCTGGCCGGAACCTTATGGAGTAGTACGGGCGTGGGAGAGACCCTCTCCCCCCGGGGAGAGGGGCCCCACCTTGGTGGGGTGAGGGGGATAGCCGCCGTCGCCCTCGTTGCTGCGGCGACGTGGTTTGCCGTCTTCCCCATCCTGGCCGACACCTGGTACCTCAAAGGCCGCCCCGACCTCGCGGTCAAGGTCGACCCGCTGCAGGCCCAGTACCACTGGGCTATCGGGACCGTGGAGCAGCTGCGCCAGGCGGCGGATCTGGGCGAGACCGAGCCGGACATGTACCTCGAACTCGGCGACATGGAGCTGCAGCTCGGGAACCGCGACCAGGCGCGCCGGGACTACCAGCGCGCCCTAGAGATCGACCCTTACTTCACCCCGGCCTCGCAGCGGCTCGCTGCTTTGGGCTAGCTTCAGCCCCTCCGGCGGCTGCGCCGCCACCTCCCCACAGGTGGGGAGGAGACTTTTTATTCTTCTTCTTCTTCGGGGTACTCGTCTCGGCGGTCGGTCCTCGCTCCGGCCAGGCTTGCCGGCGGCGCCGACAGCTGCTTCAGGCTGAGCGAGATCCTGCGCCTCGCGGTGTCGATGCCGATCACCTTCACCTGCACCGTCTCGCCGACCTTCAGCACGTCTTCGGTCCGCTCGACGTGGTCCCAGGACAGCTCGGAGATATGGAGCAGGCCCTCGATGCCCGGCATGATCTGCAGGAAGGCCCCGTACTTCTTGGTCTTCGTCACCTGGCCCTCCACGATCGAGCCGACCGGCATCGACTGAACAAGGCGCTCCCACGGGTCCTGCTGCAGCTGGCGAAGCGACAGCGAGATCCGGGTCTGCTCCGGGTCGAGCTTGATCACCTTCACGGAGACCTCCTCGCCCAGCTGCAGGACGTCGGTCACCTTGGACACGCGGTCCCATGACAGCTCCGAGATGTGGATCAGGCCATCGGCCCCGCCGATGTCGACGAATGCGCCGTAGCTGGTGATCCCGGACACCGTGCCCTTCACGGTCGTCCCGGTCTGCAGCCGGCTGAACAGCTCCTCGCGCTTGCGTGCGCGATCCTCGTCCTCTGCCGCCTTCTGGCTGACGATCAGCCGGTTGCGCTTGCGGTTGACCTCGAGGATCTTCACCGGGATGCGCTTGCCGACGAGCGTTTCGAGGCTCCCGGCGTAGGCACGCGCGACCTGGCTGGACGGCAGGAAGCCGCGCAGGCCGAGGATGTTGACGATCAGGCCGCCCTTGTTCTGCTCGCGCACGTCGGCGTCGATGACCGTTCCGTCCGTCTGCTTCTCGGCGGCGACGATCCAGGTGGTCTCCGCCCGCGCGCGGCGCAGGCTGAGGACGACGTTGCCCTCTTCGTTCTCCGGCTGAAGGACGTAAACCTTGATCTGGTCGCCTGGCTCGAGGGTGGCGGAGTCGAGATCCCCGCGCATGCCGAGCTCTTTGCTCGAGATCACGCCTTCAGCCTTGGCTCCGATGTCGACCAGGACCTCGTCCGGGTCGACGCGCACGACGATCCCATCCACGATGTCCCCGTGGTTGGGGGTTTTGAAGGCCTCCTCCTCGTAGTGGAGGTAGTCCTCCATGGTCATCGATCCCGATGATTCCTGGTCGGTCCCCTCCTCGTTTTCGGTCAGGACGGCACCGGACTCAGTTGCCAAAATACGAACCCCCTAGAAGTTATTGGTGTGGTCTTGGTCGTCAAAACGGCCTCCGCCAAAACGAACGTCAATATTACCGCACAAAAAGGGATCTACCGGGAAACGGTTCTGAGAGGTCGTGGTTGTCGATCAACCTCGTTTTGCCGATCCGGACGGCCAGCACGGCGAGATTGCCCGGCTTCCGAAAGGTAGCCGGGTCGACGAGCTCCGCGTATTCGACCTGCGCCAGCGGCTCGACATCGAGCCGGCTGAGCAGCGCGGCGCGCAACACCTCCGGCCGGCGCTCGCCCGACGCGTAGGCGTCCGCGGCGGCTCGCAACCCAGCGCTGAGCGCGGCGGCGGCCCTGCGCTCGTCGGGCGCCAGGTACACGTTGCGGGAGCTGAGCGCGAGCCCGTCGGCCTCCCGTGCCGTGGGCACGACCCGGATCTCCACCCCCAGGTCCAGGTCGCGGGCCAGGCGCTTGACCACCGCCACCTGCTGCGCATCCTTCTGCCCGAAATATGCCCGGTCGGGCTCGACGGCGGCGAACAGCTTCGTGACGACCGTGGCCACGCCCTCGAAGTGACCCGGCCTCGCCGCTCCCTCGAGCGGCTCCGACACGCCTCCCACGTGCACTCGCGTGGTTGCACCTGGGGGATACATCACCTCAGTCGAGGGGCGGTAGATCGCGTCGACCTCGGCCCGCGCAAACAGCGCCGCGTCGTGGTCTGGATCGCGCGGGTAGCGCCCGAAGTCCTCGCCAGGTCCGAACTGGATCGGGTTGACGAACGCACTGGCGACCACTACGTCGTTCTCGCGCCTCGCCGCGTCGACCAGGCTCAAGTGGCCTGCATGGAGCGCGCCCATCGTCGGCACGAGGCCGATCGTTCTTCTTTCGGATCTCCACCGGCGCGACGCGTCGAGCATCGCGCCGGGGGTATCGATGACGACGCTATCCGCCGTATTTGACCTCTTCCCCGACTTGTTTGACTGGCGGGGATGCGGGAGCCGAACCGTTGGCCGAATACTCGTGCTCGGGCCCGGGGAACTTGCCGTCGCGGATGTCGTCGGCGTAGCTCGTCGCCGCCCGAGTGATCTCCTCCGCCAGGTTCGCGTAGCGCTTGACGAACTTCGCCGCCTTGCCCGTGGTCAGGCCGAGCATGTCGTGCAGCACCAGCACCTGGGCGTCGGTGGCCGGACCGGCGCCTATGCCGATGGTCGGGATGCGCAGCGCGTTGGTGACGCGTGCCGCGAGCTGGCTCGGGACACCCTCCAGGACGATGCTGAACGCGCCCGCGTCCTGCAGTGCCTTGGCGTCGGCGAGGATCCGCGCCGCCTGCGCCTCTGTTTTGCCCTGCACCTTGAAGCCGCCCATCGTGTGGACTGACTGCGGCGTGAGCCCGAGGTGGCCCATCACCGGGATACCGATCTCACTCAGGCGCCGCGAGATCTCTATGACGGGCCCACCACCCTCGAGCTTGACCGCGTGCATGCCGGCCTCCTGGATGAAGCGACCGGCGTTCGCGATGGCCTGCTCTGTCGACACCTGGTAGGACATGAACGGCATGTCGCCGACCAGGAGGGCCTGGCGAGCGCCACGGGCGACCGCCTTGGCGTGATGAAGCATGTCGTCCATGGTCGCCGGCAGCGTGGTGGGATGCCCGAGCATGACCATGCCGAGGCTGTCCCCGACGAGGAGGACCGGAATCCCGGCCTCGTCGAGGATCTTCGCGCTCAGGAAGTCGTACGCGGTGAGCATGGCAAAGCGCCGGCCCTCGTCCTTGAATCGCTGGACGTCCAGCACAGTGGTCATTCGCCACTTCTCCTTCGGGTCGCTGCCACATTCCGGGTCAGCGCCCTTCTTGTCCGCTCGGCCGCCTCTCGATCGAGTCCCGCCTCTTGCGCGATCTCGAGCGCAACCAGCGCGAGCATACGATAAATGAGAACAGTCTCCTCCCCATTCATGGGGAGGTGGCGCGAAGCGCCGGAGGGGCTGCGTCGAACCTTCTCCAACGCCTCGAGGTGTCGCTTCACGGTCTCGGCATCCCCCCGACGGATCGGCCCGGTGAGCGCCTCGACCACCCCTCGCCGCCGGATGTTCGACACCGCCCCCTCCACCAGCGGCATCAGCGCCTGCGTAGCCTCCCGCTCGGTCCAACCGATCTCACCCAGCAGCCGCACGGCCTCCGCGACCACCACGTCGACGAAATTGGACGCATACACCGCCGCCGCGTGATACAGCACCCGATCTTCGTCGCCGACCTGTCTCGGTTTGGCCCCGATCGCACGGGCCAGCGCGCGAAGACGCCGCATCAGGGTCGGAGTCGTGGCATCGACAGCGACCGTGATTCCGCGAAACGCCACGGGCTCGCGCGGAGCGGGAAACGATTGCAAGGGATGAAACGAGCCACGCGGGTTGCCCTGGAGCGCCCCCAGAGCGTCGAGCCCGAGCGCGCCGCTCACGTGCACGATGGCCAGCTCCGCCGGCGGCTTCATCGACGCGATTCGAGTCGCCATCTCACTGACGGCGCCGTCGGGGACGGCCAGGAACAGCAAGCCGCGGGCCGGAAGACGGAAACCGGTCCGCCCAGGCACCAGGCCGGCCGGCAGGCCGGCGGCTCGGAGGGCACGCGCGAGGCTGCGGCCTAAATTGCCGCGCCCGGCAACGGTGAGGGTCTCTACGAAGCGGCGCTCGACGAGCTGGCGGCGGCCGGCGCCGACGGCTCTTCGCGGGCAAGGATCACGTCGAGCTCCCTGCCGTCGATCGTCTCGACGATCTTCAGCCGCTCGACCACCGCGTCCATCTTGCCGCGCTGCTTGGTCAGGATGCCCTTGGCGGTCTGGTATCCGTGGTCGACGATGCTGCGGATCTCCTCGTCGATGATCGCGGCGACCTCTTCTGAGTAGTTGCGCTGCTCGCCCAGATCCCGACCGAGGAACACCAGCTCTTCCTTGTGGCCCATCGTCACGGTGCCGAGCTTTTCCGACATGCCCCACTGCGTCACCATGCGGCGCGCCAGCTGGGTCGCACGCTGGATGTCGTTTTCAGCACCCGACGTGATGTCGTTGAAGACGATCTCCTCCGCGACGCGGCCACCCATGATGCCCGCGATCTGGTCGTACAGCTCGTCGCGCGAAACTAGGTACTTGTCCTCCTCGGGCAGGCTCAGCGTCCAGCCGAGCGCCATGCCGCGGGAGATGATCGAGACCTTGTGCACCGGGTCGGTGTGCGGCAGCGCCTTCATGACCAGCGCGTGGCCGGTCTCGTGGTAGGCGATGACTTCTTTCTCGCGGTCGGAGATGCGCCGGCTCTTGCGCTCAGGGCCGGCGATGACGCGAGCGATGGCCTCCTCGAGCTCGAGCATGCCAATCACTTTCTGGTTGGCGCGAGCGGCGAGGATCGCGGCCTCGTTGATCAGGTTGGCAAGGTCCGCGCCGCTGAAGCCAGGAGTCTGGCGGGCGAGGACGTCGAGGTCGACCGTCGAGTCGAGCGGCTTGTTGCGCGCGTGTACGTCGAGGATCTGCCGGCGGCCCTTGATGTCCGGCCGGTCGAGGGTCACGTGGCGGTCGAAACGACCCGGCCGAAGAAGGGCGGGGTCGAGGACGTCTGGCCGGTTGGTGGCCGCGATGACGATGACGTGGGTGTTGGTGTCGAATCCATCCATCTCGACCAGCAGCTGATTCAGGGTCTGCTCACGCTCGTCGTGACCGCCGCCGAGCCCGGCCCCGCGCTGGCGGCCGACGGCGTCGATCTCATCAACGAAGACGATGCAGGGCGAGTTCTTCTTGGCCTGGTCGAACAGGTCGCGGACGCGACTCGCGCCCACACCGACGAACATCTCGACGAACTCAGAGCCCGAGATGGAGAAGAACGGCACACCCGCTTCGCCCGCAACCGCCTTGCTGAGCAGGGTTTTCCCGGTCCCGGGAGGACCCACGAGGAGCACGCCCTTGGGAATGCGCGCACCCAGGGCAACGAACTTTTCGGGGTACTTGAGGAACTCGACGATCTCGGTGAGCTCCTGTTTCGCTTCATCGACTCCGGCCACGTCGGCAAAGGTGATGGCCGGCTTGTCGCCGGCGATCATTCGCGCTCGGGAGCGTCCGAATGACATGGCCTGGTTGTTGCCGCTCTGGGTCTGGCGGAGCACCCACCACATGAAGGCGGCGATCAGGATCACGAGGATGATGTTCGGCAGCAGCACGCTGATCAGATAGCTGCCGGTCTGGCTCTTGTCGAACTTGACGTTGACCTTGTCGGTCTGCATCTCGGTAAGCAGCTGCGAGCACCCGCTGCTGCAATCGGGCAGCTGCACGTTGTGCTTCTTGCCACCGGTTTCGCTGGCGACCCCGTCGGTCCCGTTTATCTCCAGGTCAGTGACCTGGCCGGCCTGCGCCTTGTCGATCAGCTGCGAGTACGTCCAATCGGTCTGGTTCTGGCCGTTCTGGATGGAGCTCCACGTGAACCAGAAGATCAGACCCAGGACAACGACCAATGCGAAATAAAACAGGCTGGAGCGGGGAAAGCGACTCAAGTCAGATCTCCATATAAAGTGCGCCCTGCGCGCGCCCTGCGCTCGAGAGCCTTTGGAGTTTCTAGCCTAACAACTTTGCCGCCGATGCGAGCCGGCATAGGCGCGATCGCGACGTGGAGCACCTCCTGACCCGGAAGTGGCGTCAGGTCGGCGTCAACAGCGAGACCGGGAACCCATGCGAGCTTCTCACCGGCGAAGACAAGCGGCCAGCCATCGCGCTCTTCGCGCGGTACGCGCGCGTCGACAAAGATGTCCTGTAGCTTGCGCGAGCCGCGACCGCCGGCCGGCCGAAGTCGAAGGCCCGGTCGCCGGAACCCGACCCGCAGTTGGAGGCCCGCCCGAAGGTGAGCCGCTTGCCCGTCGTCGCAGCCGGCGCAGCTCCTGACCTCGAGACGAGGGGAGCGAAGAACAGCCGGCCGCGAGGCGACGACTTCCATGTGGTCCCCCACGATACGGAATCGCAGGCCGCCCGGAAGATCGACTCCTCGGCCGCCCCGACCCGGCCCCACCAGGCTCAGCATCGCATCGAGATGCGCCCGCGACAGCCCTGGCTCGGCGCCGCCGGCATTCGCGTAGAGCAGCCTGAGGGCTTCCGCGGCTGTGGCCTGAGGCATGGTCCGCAGTCGACTTCGCGTGATCGGACCCGACGCTGCCCGCTTCACGGCGTCGTGGAATCCCGCCGCCGCGACCGCGGCCGCATGGAAACGGCCGGTGATGCCGGGGCGGTCCCGCTCCAGCTCCGGGAGGATCTGCATCCTCAAGCGCACACGCGCGAAACGGGTGTCAACGTTCGCCGGATCCTCGTAGGGGACCACCCCACGCCCACGCAAGAACTCGCGCACCTCGCTCTTCCACACGTTCAGGTACGGACGCACGTAACGGCCGCGCTGGGCGGGCATGCCGCGAAAGCCCGCGAGCCCGCACCCACGCAATAGATGAAGGACGACGCCCTCGACCAGGTCGTCGGCCGTGTGAGCAAGCGCGACCACCTCCGCACCAGACTCGACGCGAGCCCGGTCGAGAAACGCGTAGCGAAGCGTGCGCGCGGCGGCCTGAAGCGAACCTTTGGGCAAAGCCTCGCTCCGGCGCTCTGTGATGAGCTGCACGCCAAGGCGCTCGCAAAGCCCGGCCACCTCGCGCGCGACCGCGTCAGAGCCTTCGCGCAGTGCGTGGTCGTAATGCGCGGCGACCAGGTCGTGCCCCGTTTCGTGGAGCGCGATGAGAAGCGCTGTGGAGTCGGGGCCGCCGGACACGGCCACAAGGACTCGTCCGGTCGGCAACGACGGAATCAGCATGCCTTGGCCTCGACGTGGGCGCTCAGCCAGTCGACCTCTGTCCTGTCGTCTGGGTCGAGCACCACGCCAATCTCATCCAGGGCGCGCATGCCGGCCTCGTAACGACGCCTGGCCTCATCGACGTCACCCTTCTTGATGGCGATTGCGGCCCAGTTCAGGTCGCTCCAGGCGTTGCCGTAGGCGTCCGAGCCCGCGCCGAGGTCTCTCTCGCGGAACCATGCCTCAGCGGCGGTGATGTTGCCGAGATGAAGCTCTACCCAGCCGAGGTTGTGATGCTCCATCGACACCATGTCTGGTTTGCCAAGCCTCTGGTTCAGGTTGATGCTCTCCAGGTACAGGTCACGAGCCGCGGCGTACTCTCCCTGAAGGCGAGAGCCGGCAGCCTCGAGGTGCAACGGCGCCGCTTCAGCCTCGAGGTCGTCCGCCGCATGGGCCCGGCCGCGAGCCGAGCGAGCGAGGGCGACGACCTCGGCGTACTTACCGTTGCGCAGAGCAAGGCGCGCCAAGCCCGCCATCGCGTCGCATTCGCCTTTGGGATCGCCGGTCTCGCGCGCGATCCTCAGAGCTTCCTCATTGCGGGCCGCCGAGCGCTCGTTCTCACCTGCACGGAAAGCGAGCAAGCCGTCGGCGTAGAGAGCCCGTGCATACCACGGAGCGACGGCTGACGCACCGGCCCAGCCGAGCGCGGCGCGGGCGGCGGCGCTCCCTTCCACGAGCCGGCCACTCGACGTCCAGATGCGCCATGCACGACTCAGTAGCTCGAGGGACGATCCGGCATCGCCGCCTTCGGCAAACTGCTCTACCGCGGCGGCAACCGCGGCCGTATCAGCGCTCAGGGCAGGGAGATCACGCTCTCTCGCTCGGGCCAAGATCTCTTGCGGGTTCATCCGGCCATGGTGGTGCCGGGTGGACTCGAACCACCGACAACGCGATTATGAGTCGCGCGCTCTACCACCTGAGCTACGGCACCGTCGGTACGAGCTTAACGAGCGGCTTGGGCTCGCGCCTTCAGCTTCTTTTTCTTCTTGCGGTGCTTGTCGATGGCGACGCGCTTTCTCTTGTTCATGGCCTCGGGCACAAGTGGGCGGGGGCTTGGAGATCAGGTTGGTTGCGGAGCTTGGATTCGAACCAAGGACCTTCGGGTTATGAGCCCGACGAGCTGCCGCTGCTCCACTCCGCGCCAAAAAGTATACCGCCGGCTTTCAGTGAGCCTTGGCGGAGGGAGAGGCGGACGGCGAGGGTGAGGGGCTCGGCGGGGTCGTGACCAGGTACAGCTTCTCGTTCGGCTTGGCGTATCCGTTCAGCCGCGCCTCCTCCTCGTCGGCCGTTCCGGACGTGAGTGCCTGTACATCCTTCTGATAGCCGCCGTTCTGCGCCGCGATTTGCGCGTTCTGCCGGCGCAGGTCCGACACTTGCTGGCTCAGCCGGTGGCTGAGATAGGCCTCCTGCGCGAAGGCGATCCCGACCCACACCAGCACGATGGCCGCGGCAATGAGCAGGACCATCTTGCGCAGCCCGAACGAGCTGGTGCGCACACTTCCCGCGACTGTCAATGCTCTGCTGTGTCTCATGCTGCGACGTTTTCAAAAACGAGGAAGAGGTGCCGACTATATCAAACGGTCTTCCCCATTTATGGGGAAGTACCCGGCGAAGCCGGGGGATGGGGCTGTGACGCCTCTTCCCGTGTCTTCCCCATTTATGGGGAAGTACCCGGCGAAGCCGGGGGATGGGGCTGGGACGCCTCTTCCCGTGTCTTCCCCATTTATGGGGAAGTACCCGGCGAAGCCGGGGGATGGGGCTGGGAGTCCTCCCAACGCCGACGCTTCTCGGCGTCATCGATGTCGCTGAAGGTCTTGCCCTCGCTGCGCAGCGCCGCCTCGGTCGCGGCGAAGCGCTTGCGGAATCTCTGACCCGCCACGCGCAGCGCGTCTTCCGGGTTCAGCTTCAGGCTGCGCGCCAGCGACACGATGGCGAACAGGAGGTCGCCGAGCTCGTCAAACGCGCGCTCCCGATCGGTTACCTCTGCCAGCTCGCGCGCCTCCTCCCCGACTGACTCGGCGGCCGCCGCCGGCGACTCGAAGTCAAACCCCACGCGCGCCGCGCGCTTCTGCAGGCCAAGGGCCCACGCAAGGGCGGGCAAGCTGGCCGGCACGCGGTCGACGACCGATTCCTCGCTGCCCGCCTTGCGCGACTCCTGCATCTTCTGGTGCTCCCAGTTGCGCAGCACCTCATCAGCGTTGGCCACCGACACGTCGCCGAACACGTGCGGGTGACGCTTGACCATCTTCGCGGCCACGGCCTCGGACACTTTCGCCGCGTCGAAGCGTCCCTCCTCGGCTGCGATCTCCGCATGCATCGCAACCTGAAGCAGGAGGTCGCCGAGCTCTTCCATCATCTTGCCGTCATCACCGGAATCGATCGCTTCGAGAAGCTCGTACGTCTCCTCGAGCAGGTACGGCCGCAGCGATTCGTGCGTCTGCTCGCGGTCCCAGGGGCAGCCGCCCGGTGCGCGCAGCCGGTGCACGACCTCGAAGATCGCCGCGATCCCGTCTGAGTAAGGCTTCTCCATCAGCGTGTCGATGATTTTATGAAGGCGACGGAACCGCCGCTGCTTGGCCCGACTGGTAAAGCTGTGCCATGTCGTCGAGCAGCCTCTGCAGATCCTGCTGCCAACCCTCGCCCTGCCGCCGCATCTTGATCCGGTTGGGGCCGAGCGAGATGCGTCCTGCGAGCCGGCGCGACAGCTCCTCGACGTCGAGGAACCGCTGCGGATCGACCCGGATCACGATGTCGTGGCCCTCCGCAATCACACCCCGCAGTCCCATCCGCTGCCCCTTCAACTTGACGCGCAGCGAGTAGGGGGGATTGCCGTAGCGATCCTTGAGCGAGCGCAGTATCGACTCGAGCTCCTCCTCATCTTCGGCGCCGGCCAGCTGCCGGTAGGCGCCCAGCCGCAGCTTCTCATCGCGGATGTAGGAGCGCGGAATGAAGTGATCGAGCGGAAGGTCGAGATTCATCTCTTCGGTGGACAGCACGTCCCCGACCGCCGTCTC
Source organism: Chloroflexota bacterium (assembly GCA_005887685.1). Lineage (GTDB taxonomy): Bacteria > Chloroflexota > Dormibacteria > Dormibacterales > Dormibacteraceae > 40CM-4-65-16. The sequence goes on from VBHJ01000155.1 coordinate 18,697, forward strand.
CTCAGAGCCTGTGCGCAGCTTGTTCACCGCGCCCTGCAGCATCTGCAGGTACATCTCGAAACCGACGGAGGCGATCGCGCCGTGCTGCTCGGTGCCGAGCAGGTTGCCCGCGCCGCGGATCTCGAGGTCGCGGAGGGCGATCTTGAATCCCTGCCCCAGCTCGTGCAGGCCCGAGATCACATCGAGCCGCTTGTCCGCCTGCTCGGTCAACGAGCGCCGCGGGTCGTAGAGAAAATACGCGTAGGCGCGCCTGCCGGAGCGACCTACCCGCCCACGCAGCTGGTATAGCTGGGCAAGACCGAATCGGTCTGAGCGCTCGACCAGGATCGTGTTCACGTTTGGGATGTCGAGGCCCGACTCGATGATGGTCGTGCAGACCAGCACGTCGAACTTGCCGGACTCGAAGTCCACCATCACCGTCGCGAGCTCGTCTTCCGACATCTGGCCGTGGCCGATGGCGATGCGTGCGTCAGGAACCAGGTGGCGCACCCGCTCGGCCGCCTTCTGGATCGTCCTCACTCGGTTGTGCACGAAGTAGACCTGTCCCTGGCGGTGGAGCTCGCGCCCGATCGCCTCGGCAATCAGCTCATCTTCATCGGCCGTCACGTAGGTCTTGATCGGCTGGCGCTCTTCGGGCGGGGTCTGGATGACGCTCATGTCGCGAATCCCCCCGACCGCCATGTGCAGGGTGCGCGGGATGGGCGTTGCCGAAAGCGAAAGGACGTCGAGCTGCGTGCGCAGCTTCTTCAACCGCTCCTTCTGCATCACGCCGAAGCGATGCTCCTCGTCAATCACGAGCAAGCCGAGTCGCTTGAAACGGACGTCCCGCTGGAGCAGCCGGTGAGTGCCGACGACGATGTCGACGTGGCCGCTCCTCAATCCTTCGATCGTGCGGGTTTGCGTCTCGTCGTCGACGAATCGCGACAGCATCTCGACCACAACCGGAAAGTTCTTCAGGCGCTCGCGAAAGACGTGGAAGTGCTGCTGGGCCAGGACGGTGGTGGGCGCGAGCACGGCAACCTGCTTGCCGCTCATCGCCGCCTTGAAGGCTGCGCGCAGGGCCAGCTCGGTCTTGCCAAACCCGACGTCTCCGCAAAGGAGCCTGTCCATCGGGCGGTCCGATTCCATGTCGGCCTTGATCTCCGCCAGCGCCGCGACCTGGTCCGGGGTCTCCTCATAGGGAAAGGAAGACTCGAGCTCCTGCTGCCATGTGGTGTCCGGCGCGAACGCGATACCGGGCCGGGCCTCGCGCATCGAGTAGATCTTTAGCAGGTCCTCCGCCACGTCCTGCACGACCTTGCGGGCGCGTCCTCGTGCCCGCGTCCAGTCCGAGGTGCCGAGGCGGTGCAGCGCCGGCGTCCCCTCCGCCCCACCCAGGTACTTCTGCACCCGGTCGAGGTTTTCGACCGGTACAAAAAGGCGGTCGCCCTCGGCGTATTCGAGCTCGAGGTACTCGCGGTGCGCCCCGTCCGACTCGATCAGGCGCATCCCCTTGAAGCGAGCGATTCCGTGGTCGACGTGGACCACGAGCTCGTCCGGCGCGAAGTCGAGCGTGAACTCGCGGGTCATGTCCTCGGCCCGCGTGCGCGCGACGCGTGCGCTTCGCGAAGGGCGCCGGACGCGGCCGAACAGCTCGGCGTCGGTGGCCAGGTGGAATCCGATCGACGGCTGCGCGCAGCCCGCCGCGAGGTCGACCGATGAGTGGTGCAGCGCGGGTTCCAGCTCGAGGTCGAGGTCCAGGTCGATTTCCCGAAGTGCGGCTTTGACCCCGGCCTCGTCGAGCAGCGCGCGGAGGCGCTCGTCCTGCTCGGTGGCGAACACGATGGCCGCGCCCTCGCTTCGCCCGGCGAATCCGGCCAGGGCTCGGGACTGGCCCACCAGCGGCTCACCCTCGAACCAGCCCAGGTCGAGGGCGTCGGGGGCGCCCTCTCCCGCGGTGAGGACGAGGCGCGGCCTCCCGCCAAGCTCCTCCAGCCGGTGCACGGACGGCAGGTTGAACTCGCGGGGCAATTCGCCACCCTCGGATTCGGCCGCCGCCAGCATCGCGGTCTCGTCGAGCACCGTGCGGGCTTCGGCCAGCTGGCGGCCGGGCTCGAAGTCCAGCACGACCGTCCCGTCGGGCAGGTGGTCGAACAGCGATGGTCGCGAGGGATCGAGGTATGCGGCATAGAACTCGATGCCGGCGAAGGCGGCCCCCTCCGCCAGCCGCGCCAGCTCATCCTCCCACTCCGCCCGGACATCTCCGCGCAGGCTCTGCACGGAGACCGACCGGCGCAAGCGCTCGACCGCGGCTCGGCCTCGCTCCGGTCCGATAAGCAGCTCGCGACCGGTGCGGATGACCGCTTCCTCGATCGCCATCACCGAACGCTGGTTTTCCGGGTCGAAGAGCCGCAGCGTGTCCACCACGTCGCCCGACCATTCAGCCCTGACCGGCGCGTCCTCGGCGGACCCGAACACATCGAGGATTCCGCCGCGCAGCGAGAACTGGCCGCGCTCCTCGACCAGCGCCTCGCGGGTGTAACCGAGCTCGACGAGGCGTCCCACGACACTCATCGGGTCGGGTCCCTGCCCTGGTTTCAGGACCACCGTGCTCCCGACAAGGTCGCCGCGCGAGATGGTCTGCCGCGTGACGGCGCGACGCGAGGAGACGACAACGACCGGTTCTCGGTCCGCGGTCGCGAGCGCGGTCAACGCTTCGAGGCGACGGTTGACCGATTCGTCGAACGCGGGCGGACGGTCGAGAAACGACACACCGACTTCCGCAAACACGTAGGTCTTGGGGTTGCCCGCCAACCACATCCGGAGCTCGTCCGCAAAACGATCCGGGCTCTGGACGAGAACAAGGATGGGCTTGCCGCGTTCCGCGGACGCCCGGGCCACCGACCCCGCGAGGATCGGCCACGCGGGACGCGGAAGACGCGCTACGTGCACCTCGGAAGAGCCTCGACCGACCCATCCCTCGAGCCGCGGCGACGCGCCGATCGTCGCCTGCCACAACTTCGTCAAGGGATGACCGCCACGCCGTGGGCGTCGAGAGCTCCGGCGATCCAGGTGGTCCAGATGCTAGGCGCCGACGAGCACCGCAGCGAGCGCATCGTGCATGCGTGAGCGAGGAGCGCAGGAGGCAACGACGCAGATGGGCCGCCTGGGCGCCGGAGATCCGACGAACTCGGCAGGGCGGTCATCCTAATTCCTCGCAGCCCAGCGCGCCGGCGCGGTTGTAGCGGTCCATCGCGCGCTCGATCCCCGCCTCGAGCGCGACCTCGAGCGCGTCCGCGACGCCACCGATCACCTGGGGCACGCGGTCGGCTTCGGCTTTGGTGAAGCGCCCGAGCACGTAATGCCGACCCGACGCCGAACCCTTTCGCGCCGGCTTGCCGATGCCGACCCGAAAGCGCACGAAGTCGTCTGTTCCGAGTGACTCGATGATGGACAGCACACCGTTGTGCCCCGCACCGGACCCGCCGCGCCGTATCCGCATTCGGCACATCGGCAGGTCGAGCTCGTCGTACACCGCCCACGTCTGCTGAGGCGTCAGACCGGTGTCCTTCAACGCCTTTGACACCGCATGCCCGGAAAGGTTCATGTACGTCTGGGGCAGGACGAACCAGACCCCGCGCGCTTCGGACCTGCCGACCAGCGACTGCCAGCGCTTCTTCTCGATCGGAGTGTCGAGCCTGCGCGCGAGCTCGCGCACGCAGGCGAACCCGAGGTTATGGCGCGTGTCGCCAAACTCCGACTCGGGGTTGCCGAGCCCGACGATGAGGTGCCCTTCCTTTATTTCATCCATGCAGACACAGCAAGGCCCGCGGCGAGTGCCGCAGACCGTGGATTCGAGTTTAGAGCCGCCGAGGAGCGAGCTTGATCCGGGAAGCCTGCAGCGCGGCGACCGTAAGACGGGTCATCTCTGCGCGCTCGGTTGCGGTCGCGTGGTCCCAGCCCAGCAGGTGGAGCAAACCGTGCACCGACAAGAGTGCAAGCTCGGTCTTCTCGTGCTGCCGGAAACGCCCCGCCTGGCGAACCGCGGCCGGCCACGAGATCGCGATATCCCCGAGATGCTCGCCCGAACCGGCGAAGGAAAGCACGTCCGTTGCGTGGTCCTCGCCCGCGAAAGTTCGGTTGAGCCGGCGCATCTCCTGATCGCTCGTCAACCTGACCGCGACAGTTGGATGCCCCGCGGGCAGCCGGGCCGTAATCTCGGGCACCTTCGCGGCGCGTGACAGCACTCCGCGGATGAACGCCGGCCGCACGCCGGCCGGCACCGCCTTCACGACTTCGGCTTCGATTACAGTCACGCTCGGTGAAGATTCTCGTCACTGGCGGCGCCGGTTTCATCGGTTCGCACGTGGTCGACGCTTACGTGACGGCAGGGCACGACGTGGCGGTGCTGGACAACCTCAGCACCGGGCGCGAAGACAACGTCAACTCGAACGCACCTCTGCATCGCGTCGACGTGACAAACCTCGCCGCGGTCCAGCAGGTCATCGCCTCGCTCCGGCCGGACGTCGTCAACCATCACGCGGCGCAGTCGGAGGTTCCGAAATCGGTGGCCGACCCTGGTTATGACGCGCTGGTCAACGTGGTCGGCGGCCTGAACGTGCTCCGAGCGTGCGTCGACAACGCGGTGCGCAAGGTGATCTTCAGCTCCACGGGCGGCGCCCTATACGGCGAACCCGACATCGTCCCGGCGGACGAGGATCATCCGATCCGGCCGCTGTCGCCGTATGGAACGAGCAAGTTCGCTTTCGAGCAGTACCTCGCAACCTTTGACCGGACGTTCGGCCTGCGGTTCACAACGCTTCGCTACGCCAACGTCTATGGCGCCCGCCAGGATTTTTTCGCCGAAGAGGGACGTGTCGTCGCCATCTTCGCGAGCCGGATGATAGAAGGCAAGCCTTTGACCATCGATTGGGACGGTAACCAGTCGCGCGACATGCTGCACGTGGGCGACGTGGCGATGGCCAATCTCGCCGCGCTCGAGAAGGGCGACGGCGGAACTTTTCACATCAGCACAGGCATTCCGGTCACCGTCAACGACCTGTTCCGCAAGCTGGCGATCCTCACCGAGTACAAGCTCGAACCCCAGCGCGGGCCGCAACGGAAGGGCGACGTGTATCGGATCGCGCTCGACAACACGCGCGCCAAGGAGCGGCTCGGGTGGGAACCGCGGATCCACCTCGAGGAGGGACTGCGCCTCACAGTGGACTACTTCCGCGACCAGATCTCCCGTCTAAGTGCTTAGCACCCTCGCGTTCTTTCACTCGCTCGGCGCGCGGGCCCTTCTCACATTCGCCGTGGTGCTCGGCCTGTGGGGCTCGTACACCTACTTCCGCAATCGGCGGCTGAGCGGCGGCTTTCGATCGAGCTACCTCATCATGGCCGGGCTGACCGCCGTCCAGGGCCTGTTCGGCGTGGCGGCGTTGGCCGTGGGCGGGAACGCGCAGAGAGGCATCCTGCACATGGTGTACGGCATCTTTGCGGTGGTGTTCCTCCCCGGGGCGTACCTGTATGCGCGTGGCGGAACCGACCGGCGCGAGGCCCTGATCCTCGCCGGCGCGTGCTGGATTGTGAGCATTGCTTACCTGAGGGGGATATTCACCGGCTAGGCCCTGCCTTAACGTAGTCGCCGCCGATGGACCCATCCGCCCGAAACAGCAAAACCAAATCCCGACCGCCTCTGCCGGCCGAACCCGACCGGCGCATCCTGATCACGGGTGGGGCCGGTTTCCTCGGCGTCAACGCCGCCGTCCACCTGATCAAGGACGGGTGGCACGCGACTGTGCTGGACAACCTGAGCCGGCCTGGCACCGAGCGCAACCTCAAGTGGCTCCTCACGCGCTATCCCAACCGCGTCACCTTCATCAAGGAGGACGTGAGGAACGCGGACGCCCTGGCCGAGCACGTCAGGGACCAGGACGCGATCCTTCACCTCGCCGGCCAGGTCGCGGTCACCACGTCGCTCGTCGACCCCAACACCGACTTCGACGTCAATGCCCGGGGCACGCT
>VBHJ01000001.1 GCA_005887685.1 Chloroflexota bacterium
ACGACCACAGCGGCAAGCTGGTCGAGGAAACCGGCCTGACCGACTTTGCGACGTGGATAGACGACGCTTTCGGCGAGCGAACTCCCTGGGGCGCCTATGACTCACCCGCGCTCACCAAGCAGGTCGAGAGCGAGCTCGAGCGCGAGCTCGGTCGGATGGTGATCAAGAGCGGCAAGCCCAAGGGTCGCAACCTGCCCAAGGGCAAGACGCTCATCGAGCAAGGCGAGACCGGGGACGAGCTTTACCTGGTCATGGACGGCACGTTCGCGGTCGAAGTCGACGGCACTGAGGTGGCCCAAGTGGGTCCCGGGGCGATCGTCGGCGAGCGCTCAACCCTGGAAACCGGCAAGCGAACCGCCACACTGAGGGCGCTGACCCCTTGCCGGGTGGCCTCGGTACCGCGACGCTACGCGGACGGGAAGGAACTCGTCGAGATAGCCGCCGGCCACCGGCGGGAGGAAACCCTTTGATGCAACTACCGACACATGATTCGATCGTGCAGGCCCGGCGCCTGCGCAAGGTCTATCGCGGCGCCAACGAGGTCGAGGCCCTGCGTGGCATCGACCTCGAGGTCGAGCGGGGCGAGATGGTCGCCATCGTCGGCCCCTCCGGCTCCGGCAAGACCACCCTTCTCAACTGCCTTTCCGGACTCGACGCTTTCGACGGCGGCCAGGTCGTGGTCGACGGCCAGGACCTCTCCGCCATGTCCGACCGCGTACGTACCGCCTACCGCCGCGACCACATGGGCTTTGTCTTCCAGGCCTTCAACCTGCTGCCGGTCCTCTCGGCGGTCGAGAACGTGGAGATCCCGCTCCTGCTGCAGAACGTCAGCTCGCGCGACTCGCGCCGGCGTGCGCTGGAGATGCTGGAGACATTGGGCCTGGCCCATCGGGCCAACCATCGCCCCGACCAGCTCTCAGGTGGGGAACAGCAGCGTGTCGCGGTGGCGAGAGCGCTGGTTCACAAGCCGGCGGTGGTCTGGGCGGACGAGCCGACCGGCAACCTCGACACGGAGGTCACGCAGGTCATCGTCGAGCTGCTCGTGCGCATGAACAGGGATGGCCAGACGGTCGTCCTGGTCACGCACAACCCGCAGGTTGCAGAGCGCGCGCGGCGCACGCTGCGAATGCGAGACGGCCGCATCGAATCGACCAATGCGGAACCCGTGGGAGCGGTCCGATGACCCTGACTGTCGTCGTGGTCGCCGCGTTCGTGGTGAGTTATGGCGCGTTGCTCGTGATTGCTCTTCGCCGGCCCCTGTTGGCCCGGCTGGCGCTCCGCGAGGCGGTTCGGCGTCGTGGGCAGTCCGCGGTGGTCGTGCTTGGGCTGATGGTTGGAACGATCGCAATCTTTGCGATGCAGGTCCTCGGCGACTCGTTCTACGAATCCCAGACGCAAGGCGCTTTCCTGGCCTGGGGTCGCGTCGACCTGGTCGCCACCGAAGGAGGCGGCTTGTTCGACCCGGCGCTCGCCACTGCACTGGCTGCTGATCCTCACGTCGGCTCGTCACTGGCTGGGGTGCAGGCAGGTGTCGAGCTGCCCAGCTCGGTGGTCGATCTCGATCGCGGCAATGCCAAGCCGCTGGTCATGCTCGTCGGGTTCGATCCGGCCACCCAACGTCCCTTCGGCAGCTATCAGCTCACCGACGGTAGGACGACTGTTGGACAGGACCTCGGCCCAGACGAGGTGCTGATCTCGGCATCGCTCGCGTACGCCCTGGACGCCCATCCCGGTGACAGGCTCCGCGTTTCAATCGGTCCCCAGCAGGCTGTGGAGCTCCGCGTGGCGGGCGTCGCCCAGGCCCAGGGCCCCGGCGCCTACACGCTCCGGCCGGCTCTCTTCTCGCCGCTGGCCAACCTTCGTCCGCTGATCGGAGGCCAGGGCATCAACGTCATTAGGCTGACCGCTCCAGGCGAGGGGCGAGCCGAGCTGGACCGAGCCACTGAGCTGGCGCCCCATGTGCGGGCGGCTCTGCAGGCCATTCCAGGCGGGCGCGGCCTGAACGTCCAGGAATCGAAACGCAAGGACTTCGACGCCCAGGTCAAACAGGTCGATAGGACTCGTGGTTTGTACACCGCGCTCAGCCTGTTCATCGCCCTGGCCGGCGCCGCCCTGGTCGTAAATCTTGGCCTCGCCCTGGCTGAAGAGAGGCGACCGCGCCACGCAGTGCTCCGAGCGCTGGGGCTCAGTCGGGCCGGCATGGTCGCCTTGTCTTTGGTGGAGGGAGCCCTGTACAGCCTCGCCGCAGGCGTGATGGCGCTTGTTCCCGGCGCGTTGTTCGGCCTGGCCCTCGTCGCCCTGCTTTATGTCCGGGTGAACAGCGTGGCCGTGGACAATCGCACTGCGCCGGTGCAGTACGCCGTCTCGTTCAGTGCGATAGCTCTATCGGTGGCGATCGGCGCCCTGATCGTGCTGGCGACGCTGCTCGCCACCTCGGTCCGGAGCTCCCGAATGCAGATCTCCTCAGCCATCAAGAACCTGCCTGAGCCAACACCTCGGCGGAAACGATCGGTCTGGAGGACCGCGCTTCTGGTCGGCTTGGGCCTCGGCTCGCTCGCAGCCCTGGTCATCGGCACCTTGCCGGTCCGGCTGGCTGGAGGAGTGGGCCTGGTGATCCTGGCGGCGGCGCTGGTCGGCGGCCGGATCTCGGACCGCTTGCGGGCGACTTTGACCGGCGCTGCGACGACGGTGTGGGTGGTGGCCAACCTGGCAACGGTCGAGGATGTCGTCACGCCGGAATCAGGACTCGCGAATGTGATGGGCATGGTGGCGGCGGCCTTCGGGCTCAGCGTGGTCGTGGCAGCCAACCTTCGCGTGCTCGAGGTCCCGCTGGGCTGGCTTCAAGGACGAGCCCGTGCAACGCTGAGACCATCGCTCGCCTATCTCACCCGGCGGCCGCTCAGGGCCGGCCTAGGCACAGGAGCGTTCGCGCTTGTCCTGCTCTTGATGACAGTGACGGCGATCATCATCCCGACGTTCAACGCCCAGTTCCGCACGGCTCTGACTGAATACGACATCCGCGTCAACTCGCCGACCAATGCTGAGTTGTCGCTGCCCGATTCGGTGCGTCCCCAGATCGCGCGCGAGGTCGCGATGCCGACCCGGCCCTATCGAGGGGAGGTGACCACCAGCAACGGGGTTACGGAGCAGGATCGATACCTGCCCCTGTACTCGCTCAGCCGCGCCCAACTGCTGTCCGCACCTTTCCAGCTCGCCGGCCGGGACAGTCGCTACAAGAGCGACGCCGAAGTCTGGCAGGCGCTGGCAGACGACCCGCACCTGGTCCTCTCTCCGACTTACACCGTCTCGGGCGGTACGGTGACACTCGCAGGACCCGCAGGGCCCGTGACGTTTCGGTTGGCGGGAGTTCTGAGGAACGTAGGGCTGTGGGGCCTGGCAGGGTCTGAAGCGGCGATGGCGCGTTTCACCACTTTGCCGGTCGGCATGACGGTCCTCGCCAAGACGGCGCCGGGTGCCGACCCAGTGGCGACGGCCCGACAGATTCAGCGCGCGGTCTTCAGCCAGGGCGCCGAGGCGACGACCGTCAAGGAGATGCTCGACTCAGCATCGAGCGCTGGCCAGGCGTTCACCGACATGGTCCGCCTGGTAATGGGAATTGGACTCCTGGTGGGCGTGCTGAGCCTCGGCATCCTCGCCTTGAGGGCGGTCATCGAGCGGCGTCGCTCGATCGGCATGCTGCGGGCTCTCGGCTACCGTCCGCGCCAGGTCCTGGCCGGGATGGTCACGGAGGCGGTGATCACGGCCACCTGTGGTGCCCTCGTCGGGATCGGTGTCGGCGTGCCCATCAGTGCTGTCTTGGCGCATGGCTACCTGCCCGGAGCGCCCCTCGAGGTTGACTATTTGTCGCTGGCCCTCATCATCGGAGTCCTCTATCTGGCGGTGCTGGCAGTCACCATCGTGCCGGCCTTGCGTGCCGCTGGCCTGCCGGCTGTCGAAGCTTTGAGGCTGGAGGACTGAGCAGAACCGACGGACGTGCCTGACTTGAGCCGGCTCGTAAGCCCGACTGTTTTGTTGGCGGCATTGGTGGCCACGATCCTGATCGTCGCCGTGGTCGCTTCTTCTGCCTCAGCAGTGGCGCGCCGACGCCGGGAGACGAAGAGCCTGTCGGCCATCGACTTCGTACGCAGCTCCTTCGCCGGACAGCTTGCTCGCGGCGTGCCCATAGAGGAGCTCCTGCTCCAGATGGTCGAGGCTCTGCGGGACGGCTTCAAGCTCGACCTGGCCGAGCTCTGGCTCTGCGAGGGAGGCAGCCTGCGACTGGCGGCGGCAGAGCCGCGGGCCGAGAGGCAGCCCATCCCGATCACGCCCGCCGAGGAGGCCATCGCCGCCAACGCCCATGTCTCGAGCGCCAGCTGGGCCAGAGTCTGGATGCCGGCTCTTCTCGAAGGCAGGGACCATGCAACCTTGCGGCTGGCGCCGGTCAGCAACAGCGGTCAGCTGTTCGGCCTTGTC
>VBHJ01000003.1 GCA_005887685.1 Chloroflexota bacterium
GGGAACCTACAACGCCGGCTCGGGCATATGGGACGTCGGAGCGCTCGCGGTGGGGTCCTCGGCCACGCTCCAGCTCGTGGTGACGGTTAACGGCACCACCCCCGTCGTGAACACCGCGACACGGACCACCAGCTCGCCGGTCGATCCAAATCCGGCGAATGACTCGGCCTCCTCGACGGTTACAGGTAGCACCGTGCCGGGACTCCCCAACAATGGCGTGCCGCCTGTCGCCGCGATATGGCCGGACGTGCTGGCGGTGATCCTGCTGGTGCTGGTGACGGCGGGCGTACGCCTGCGAATCTCGCGGCGCCGGGCTTGACCACCAAGCGCTGGATCCTCGCCGCGGCGGTCCTCGGGTCAGGGATCGTCTTCCTGGACTCGACCGTGGTCAACGTCGCGCTGCCGAGAATCGGCCGCGACCTCCCGCGCACGTTCCTCGGCGTGCTCGAGGGACAGTCGTACGTCTACAACGCGTACCTGCTGACCCTGAGCGCGCTGCTCATCCTGGCCGGGGCGGTCACCGATTTCTATGGGCGCAAGCGAACCTTCCTGCTTGGCCTGCTCGGGTTCGGCGTCACCTCCGCTCTTTGTGGCTTTGCTCCGAGCATGGAGCTGCTCGTCCTGTTCCGAGTGCTGCAGGGTGCGGCGGGCGCACTGCTGGTTCCCGGCTCGCTGGCGCTCCTCACCGCCAACTTCGAAGGCGAGGAGCAGGGACGCGCCTTTGGAACATGGGCCGGAGCGTCCGGTGCGACGACGATCCTCGGACCCCTGCTCGGCGGCCTGCTCGTCGACACGATCTCGTGGCGCGCCGCGTTTTTCATCAACATCCCCCTGGTCGCGCTGGCGGCATGGGCGACGTGGAAGCACGTGCCGGAAAGCCGGGATGAAAACGCGACCCGCCATTTCGACTGGATCGGCGCCGCCATCGTCGGTCTCGCGGTGGGCGGGCTGGCGTTCGGCACGATCTACGGCCAGCAGCGCGCCTGGCGGGACCCGCTGGGTTTTGTCGCCCTTGCCATCGGCGTCGTGGCGACGATCGTTCTCCCAGTCTGGATGAGCCGGGCGAAGCACCCCCTGATCCCGCTGGAGCTGTTCCGCTCGCGCAACTTCACGGTCGTGAACATCTCGACACTGCTGATCTACGGCGCCCTGTACGTGACCTTCTATTACGTCGGCCTGTTCCAGCAGGGCACGCTCGGCTACGCCGCGGCGGCCGCCGGTGCGGCGGGGATTCCCGGGTCGCTTTTCTTGATCTTCCTATCACGTCGTTTCGGAAGCCTGGCGACCAAGTACGGTCCGCGAATCTTCATGGCCGTCGGGCCGGTGATCATGGCGCTGGGCGTGCTGTGGTTTGCGCGCGTTCCGGCGACGAGCACACCGTGGAAGCTCCTGCCGAACAACCCGAGCACTTACTGGCCGCCGCTCTCTTACTTCACCGACTTCCTGCCGGGCTCGATCATCTTCGGGATCGGCATCTGCATCCTGGTCGCTCCTCTGACGACCGCGCTCATGACGTCGGTCCCGGTGCGTAACTCCGGTCTCGGGTCGGCGATCAACAACGCCATCTCCCGAGTTGGGCCGCAGCTGGCCGGCGCCCTGATCTTCGTATTCCTCACTGCCAACTTCTACAGCTCGCTGGCCGGCCGGCTGAGTGGTGTCGACGTCTCTTCTGAGTCTTTTCGCAACCAGGTCAGCCCACTGAACACGCCGTTCGACCAGCATCTGATCGCGGTGGTGCGCGACGCATCGACCTCGTCGTTCCACCTCGCCATGCTCATAGGCGCTGGATTGCTCCTGGCGGGAGCGATCGTCAACGCAGTAGGGATTCGCAACCCTAAGGCGCGGCAGCCGGCGACGGCGGAGAAGGAACCGGTCGCGGCGTAGCCCTACGATGGGTTTCGTGGGCTCGCTGATCGATCGGGATCAGCTCCAAGAGCTGGTGGCGCGCGGCGCACAGCTCGTCGAGGTTCTGCCGGCAGACGAGTACAGGGAAGATCACCTGCCCGGCGCAACGAGCATTCCACTCCGCCAGCTCAATCGCGAGACCGCGGCGACACTCGATGCCCAGCGCGCGGTGATCGTCTACTGCTGGGACATGGCTTGAGACATGGCGCCCAGGGCCGCGGCGCGGCTCGAGACCCTCGGCTTCGGCGAAGTCCATGAGTACAAGGCGGGCAAGCTCGACTGGATGGCCGCCGGGCTTCCGACCGAGGGCACGAACTCGCTTCACCCGCGCGCAGGGGACGCTGCGCGCAAAGACGTGCCCGTCTGCAGCCTGACCGAGCGGCTCGGTGACGTCCGCGATCGCGTCAAGGCCGCCGGATGGGACGCAGCGCTGGTCGTGGACGGCGACCGCGTCGTGCTTGGTCTCTTGCGCTCGAAGGAGCTGGCCAAGGATGCGGACATGCGGATCGAGCAGGCCATGCGACCTGCTCCAAGCACCTTTCGGCCTTACGTCTCGCTGCACGAGATGGCCCACTTCATGGAGGAGCACAACCTGGAGAGCTCGCCAGTGACGACGTCTGACGGGAAGCTCGTCGGTTTGCTCTACAGGGCCGATGCGGTGCGCTTGGGGATGCCGCCGAAATGATCTCGTTGGACGTCAAGTGCGAGAAGTGCGACAAAGCGGTCGACGTCTGCGACCTTTGCGAAGAGCCTGAATGCAAGCACGTCGTCTGCCACGACTGCCTCAGCGTCGCCCTCGACGAGCGCAAGCACCAGCCGCACGAGCACGGCGGCTAGCTTTCGACCCGGAGCGTCAACAGCTCGTGCGGTGGATCCAGCGGACCGAAGAACTCGTCGATCCAGGCCGGATGATCGGGCGCGGGGATGGCCGGCGCGGTCATCCGCTGCCAGCCGTGCGCCTCGAACCAGTCCGGGCTCTCCGGGCTGATCAACGCGATCAGCCCGCCTGGCGCGGTCACGCGGCGGAGCTCCGCGAGCACCGCCGGGTCCGGCCCGAAAGCGGCGCACGAAGCCGTCAGCTGCGCCCAGTGGTCTCCGACCGGCAGCGCCTCGGCCCACCCGGCGACCGGCGAGACCTGGGGCAAACGCCGGGCGAGCAGCGCGAGGAGGCCCCATGACGGCTCGATCGCGGTCACGCGCCTGCACCGCGCGGCGAGATGGGCGGTCAACCGGCCGCTACCCGCCCCGACGTCAACGGCGGTGTCGAGGCCGGAAGGAAGGGCCTCGACGAGGGATGGGTGGATGGGCTCGAACCGCGCCAGCTCGCCCCACTTCTCAGGCTCGAGGTGGTACACGAGCGTCCAGAACAATGCGCGGACCACGCGATCCTCTCTTTCATCGGGTGGAACTCGCGCCATCTCGCGCCGCCGCACGGCATCGGGCAGCCGCGCGACGTCGCGGATGCTGAAATGACGCCAACCCGGCGGAGCCTTCGCAACCGCCTCTTCGTAATCCAAAAGACCCGCCGATCAGACTAGGACGCTGTCGTGAGAATCGCGGTCGTCTCCTCGCCGGTCACAGCGCTCCGCCCGGCGCAGCTCGGCGGCGCGCAGGCGTTCATCTGCGACCTGGCCGCGGGCCTGGCGCGCCGCGGCCACGACGTCGTGCTGTACTGCGCCGAGGGTTCCGAGGTGGCCGGCGTCCGATTGGCCACGGTGCCGGTGCCGAGCGACGCCACGGAGGCACTTGTCATGCCCGGCGGTCGGGAGCCGCCCCCGGCGCCGGGTGTCGAGGCGGCGCTGGCGGCGATGTTCGAGTCGATCGCAGCCGAGGGCTTCGACATGGTCAGCCAGCACGCGTTCGATGCGCCCGCCTTCCGGCTGGCGAAAGACCTTCCGGTCCTGCACACGCTGCACCTGCCTCCCATCGTCAGGGCGGTCGTCCGGTCCGCGGCTGCCATCCCCGCGGCCCGGCTGGCCACGGTTTCGCACTCCTGCCTCGATGCGTGGCGCAGGGCCGGCGTCCAGGTGGCGCAAGTCCTGCCCAATGGAGTCGCGCCAGGTCCTGACCCGGCAGCTCCAGTGAAACGACAGGCTCTAGTCGCCGGCCGCATCTCACCTGAAAAGGGCATCGAGCATGCAATCGCAGCCGCGCTGCAGGCCGGCCTGGCGGTGCAGGTGGCGGGCGCCCACTACGATCCGGCTTATGACGTCGACCTCACCGGGGCGGAGGTCCTCGGCCCGCTGCCGCGTGAAGAGCTTCGCCGGCTGATGGCGGGCAGCGCGGTCACGATTTGCGCGGTTCGATGGGACGAGCCGTTTGGGATGGTCGCGGCGGAGGCGCAGATGTCGGGCTGCCCAGTCGCGGCCTACCGGCGAGGCGCCATGGCCGAGGTCGTTGAGGACGGCGTAAGCGGAATGCTCGCCGAACCGGACGACGTGCCTTCGCTTGCTCGCGCCATTGAAGGCTGCATCGAGCTGGACCGCTGGTCCGTCCGCGCCAGCGCGATGCGGCGCCTCGCGCTCGACAGCACGCTCGATCGTTATGAGGTGGCGCTGGAGGGTGGATCGCGTTGACCGCGACGGCTGTCGTGACGGGCGGGTCGGGCGGCATCGGCTCCGAAGTCGTTCGGGAGCTACGCGCCCGCGGCTGGGACGTCGTCTCGCTCAGCCGGCGGGAGGGCTGTGACATCTCCGACGAAGACCAGGTCTCGAAGGCGTTCAGCAGGTTGAAGTCACTGGACGCGCTTGTTCACTGCGCGGCGGTGCTCATCAAGCGCCCCCTGATCGAGCTGAGCGCCGTGGAGTGGGATGTTCAGATCGACTCGGGACTGCGCGGTGCGTTTCTCTGCTCCCGCGAGGCGTTCAGGCTGATGCGGGATCGGGGCGGCTCGATCGTGTTCGTGTCCAGCCTGTCAGGCGTGGCCGGCGCCGAGAAGTTCCCGGGCATGGCCGCGTACGTGGCGGCCAAATCGGGGTTGGCAGGGCTGACCGAGGCGCTCGCAGCGGAAGGCCGTGGGGCCGGCATCCGTGTCAACGCCATCAGCCCGGGCGCGGTCGACACTCCCATGCTGCGCATCGCGGGAGTGGAGGGACCTGTGCTGCAGCCCGCTGATGTCGCGCGCATCATCGTCTGGCTCGCCTCCAACGAATCCGCGCCGCTCACCGGTGCTAACTTGCGAATGGACCCATGACCCCGAGCCTTCGCATCACCCGCCGCGCCACGTTCGCCGCGGCGCACATCCTGTGTCGCGACGACTGGAGCGACGAGAAGAATCGCGACGTGTTCGGCGCATGCACGACCGACCACGGACACAATTACGTGATCGAGGTCACCGTCGGCGGCGCTCTCGATGCGGAGACCGGAATGGTCGTCAACCTCAAGCACGTGGACGCCGTTTTGCGTCGCGAGTTCGTTGATGCGGTCGATCACCGCCACCTGAACAGAGATGTGGACTTTCTGCGCGGCGTCATCCCGACCGCGGAAAACGTCGCGCTGGCCGCGTTTCAACGCCTGGAGCCGCACTTCAAACCCGCCCGACTGTTGAAGGTGCGGATCGTAGAAACAGAGAACAACGCAGCGGAGGTAGCCGCAGACTAAGGAGTCAAAGGCACCCTCTCCCCACAGGGGAGAGGGCCGGGGAGAGGGGCGCCCAAAGAAGTTATTTGAGCGGGTGCGCCAGCTTGACTTCGACCACCCCGCCCCGCTCGCGTGCCACCAGCAGCGGCTGATCGAACGTCGCAGGGCCGCCGACCACCTTTCCATCCTCAAAGCGGAACCGGGACGCATGCCACGGGCAGGTGACCACCTCCTCCGCGACCTTCCCCTCGTGCAGCGGACCGCCCGCGTGCGAGCACACCGCACCCATCGCATGCAGCAATCCTTTGTTGCGCAGGATCACCACCGGAAGCCCACCCGCCTCCACGCGCCGCATCTCTCCTTCGGGGAAGTCATCGCGGGTCCCCACCTTCACGAACTCCATCGGCCCGTCGTAGAACGCGTTGTGGTTGACCGCGGTGCCGATCCCAAAGGTCAGGTGTCCGCCCACGTAGGCGCCGAAGAGCACGATCAGCCACGCGAGGGTTGAGAGCACGACGGCGGCCGGCCGCAAACCGGTCGAGCTCAGACGCAGGCTGAGGGAGATGAGGTCGATCACGACCACGCCCGTCATCGTCAGCCCATGCACCACAGCTGTCCGCCGCTCGTGCCCTTCGGTCTCGTGAAAGTCCGTGTAACCCGTCATCGCCGCGAGCAAAGCGCCGGCCAGTCCCGCGGCCAGGGCGAAGTCTCCTGCGGCCGGCGGCACCCGACCCGTGGCGATGAAGAGCCAATCCGCGAGGACGCCCACAGTCCACGCGCCAACCGGTAGGTCGGTCAGCGCCGGGTGCAGGGGATGCCCCAGCAGCTTCGTCCCGTACATCACGTTTTTGATGGCACGCCCGGGCGATCCGAGCACCTCGTAGAACCCGCCGACGGCCTTTTGCACGACGTCGGCCACAGGGTCGAGCCACGCTTGGGAGCGGACCACGCGGTCCAGCGTCCGCTCCCGGGTGCGGCTTTCCCGGATCAGCCTGCTGATGCGTCGGCGGTCGATTTCCATGTTTCGTCCTCGGCGTAGCGCCTCAATCCGGAAACGCATGTGAGTAAGGTTTTCACCATGCCCGGAACAGAGATGGGCGTCGTGGGACTGGGCACGATGGGGATGAACCTGGCCCGGAACCTGGCCTCCCACGGCGTTCGAGTCGGTGTTTACAACCGAACCCACCGCCGCACCGAAGAGTTCATGGCCAACTTCGGCAAGGAGGGCGACTTCGCCGCCGCGGCGACATTTGAAGAGCTGGCGTCGGTGTTGAAACCGCCCCGTGCCGTGCTCGTGATGGTGAACGCCGGCCCACCCGTGGACGAGACGATCGACGCGCTGGCGAAGGTCCTGGACCGGGGCGACACCATCATCGACGGCGGCAACTCCTTCTTTCAGGACACGCAGCGTCGAGCGGCCGCCGTTGAAAAGATGGGCCTCGGTTACATCGGATGCGGGGTCTCCGGTGGGGAGGAGGGCGCGCTGCACGGCCCGAGCCTCATGCCCGGGGGAACTCGCGAGTCCTACACGCACGTGGAGGGGATGCTGACCGCCATCGCGGCCACGGTCGATGGCGTCCCCTGCTGCACGTACATCGGGCCCGACGGCGCGGGCCACTTCGTGAAGATGGTCCACAACGGGATCGAGTACGCCGACATCCAGCTGATCGCGGAGTCGTACGACCTCCTGCGAAGCGCGCTCGGCATCACGCCCGATGAGCTGGCATCGATATTTCGGGATTGGAACAACGGGCGGCTGCAGTCCTACTTGATCGAGATCACCTCGTACGTGCTGGCCAAGCACGACGGCGGGACCGGCAAATCACTGGTCGATGCGATCGAGGACGAGGCGGAGCAGAAGGGAACCGGGCGATGGACCAGCCAGTCGGCGCTTGAGCTTGGCGTCCCGCTGACCGGCATCACCGAGGCCGTCTTCGCACGCACGCTGTCGAGCCAGAAGGCGCGACGGGCCAAGGCGTCCGGCGTGCTGGCCGGACTTGCAGGCGGCAAGGCTCCGAGCAGCC
The DNA here is from genome assembly GCA_005887685.1 of Chloroflexota bacterium. Lineage (GTDB taxonomy): Bacteria > Chloroflexota > Dormibacteria > Dormibacterales > Dormibacteraceae > 40CM-4-65-16. Next base: position 7,509 of record VBHJ01000003.1, read on the forward strand.
TTGTCGAGGACGTGCAGGAGGCGCTCTACGCGTCGAAGATCGTCGCTTACGCGCAGGGCTTCGAGCATCTCGCCGCGGGTTCGAAGGAGTACCACTGGAACCTCGACCTCGGCGCATTGGCGACCATCTGGCGTGGCGGATGCATCATCCGCGCGAAGTTCCTCGACCGCATCAAGGAGGCATACGAGCAGACCTCCGACCTGCCCAGCCTGATGCTCGCGCCGTTCTTCAAGGACGCGCTGGCGGAGGCGCAGCCGGCGTGGCGCCGGGTGGTCAAGGCCGCGGTCGACCACGGCATTGCGATCCCGGCGTTTGCGTCGTCGCTCGCTTACTACGACGGGTATCGGCGCGCCCGTGGGCCGGCCAACCTCATCCAGGGCCTGCGCGACTATTTCGGCTCGCATACCTATCACCGCGTCGACCGCGAGGGCGCCTATCACACACGCTGGGCGCAGGACGGGAGCGAGGTCCGGGTCGATTAACCTAGGCCGCTCTGGCTTTAGGCACTCTCTTTCGCGATTGGCGCCGCAGAAGCGCCAGGACGGCTGCTTCATCTGATTTGCCATCGAGCCTGTCGAGGACTCCGTCGGTGTATGCGTCGACCACCGCCGGGTGGACGTAGGAGCGGCGGCACACCGCACGGGTATGCCCCAACTTCTGCGCCACTGTGTCGATCGCTGTGATGACCCTGCTCCTCGCCTCGGCGTCCGACTCGAATCCCGTCAGGGCGCGCAGGGCACACGTGGCGAGGACTGTGCCGGCCCACGTTCGGAAATCCTTGGCGGTGAAGTCTTCGCCTGTGACCTCTCGCAGGTACTGGTTGACATCGTCGGACGTCACGGTGCCTTGCTCACCTTCGGAATCGACGTACTGGAAGAGATGCTGCCCAGGCAGCTCTTCACATCGCTTGACCACACGTGCGACCCGACGGTCCGTGATCCCGACATGCACCTCACGCCCACTCTTGCCTTTGAATAGGAAGCGCACGCTCGAACCTTGCACCTGGACGTGGCGATCGCGCAGCGTGGTCAGTCCAAACGACTGGTTCTGCCGCGCGTACTCCTCGTTGCCGATTCGCGCATAGGTCGTTTCGAGCAAGCGAACGATTGTGGCCACGACCTTATCCTTCGGAAGGCCGTCCCGCCGTAGATCGCGTATGACGCGTCTCCTGATTCGTGGCAGCACTTTCGCGAAGCCGGCCATACGGTCGAACTTGTTCGCGTCGCGCACTTCGCGCCAGCGTGGGTGATAGCAGTGCTGCTTGCGGCCGCGGGCATCGCGGCCGGTCGCCTGCAGGTGACCCCGCGGCCTGGTCGAGATCCACACGTGCTCCCAGGCGGGCGGGATGGCCAGGGAGCGGATGCGATCCAGGGTCGCACCGTCGCGGACGGCCTTCCCATCGGGGCCGGTGTAGTCGAAGCGCTTGCCCTTCCGGACCCGATGGATACCCGGCTCGCCGTCGGTCGTATAGGTGAGACCCGCCTCCTGTGCGGCTTCGGCCGCGGGATCGGAGGTCAGGCCGCGCTCGGAGGCGTGATCCCCGGACCCCTCCATTCCGGCTCGATCGCCGACAGCAGGCTTCGCTTGCGCTCCCACAGGCGAGGGATCAGGTCCTCGCGCGGCGTGAGCTCGGTGCACGGAAAGCCAAGCTGCCACAGGTTCGCCTGGACCTCGACCGGCAGCACGTCGTTGCAAGGGTGCGGGCGCGAGATCAGCTCCAGCACCCTGCCCAGCCGGACCAGCATTCGCTCCTGCTCGCTCATGTATCCCGAAAACGCTTTTCGGGCGTGGGGTACCGGGGGGTTTAGCCCGCCACTTCGGCGCGGGTCTCGACGAAAGCTCGAACGGCGCGGTCGAGATCGTCCTGGGAGTGCGCGGCCGAGACCTGGGCCCGAATCCGGGCCTTGCCCTGGGGCACGACCGGGTAGGAGAAGCCGACGACGTACACGCCCTTTTCCAGCATCACCGCGGCCATCCGCGAGGCGAGGGCGGCGTCCCCGATCATCACCGGGACGATCGGGTGGTCGCCGGGCAGGATCTCGAACTCTTCCTCGGTCATCCGGGCGCGGAAGAACCTGGTGTTCTCGGCCAGCCGGTCGCGGAGGTCCTTGGCACCGCGCAGCAGGTCGAGCACCTTCAGGCTTGCCGCCGCGATCGGCGGCGCGACCGAGTTGGAGAAGAGGTAGGGCCGTGAGCGCTGGCGCAGCATGGCGACCAGCTCCCTGCGTCCCGAGACGTAGCCGCCACTGGCCCCGCCCAGCGCCTTGCCGAGGGTGCCGGTGAGGGCGTCGACCCTGCCCATCACGCCGTGGTGTTCATGCGTGCCGCGGCCGTTGGCGCCGATGAAGCCGACTGCGTGGGAGTCATCGACCATCACCATCGCGTCGTAGCGCTCGGCCAGCTCGCATATCTCGGCAAGCGGCGCCATGTAGCCGTCCATCGAGAACACGCCGTCCGTGACCACCATGCGGAAGCGCGAGTCACCGCTTTCCTTCAGCTGCCGCTCGAGGTCGCCCATGTCGCGGTTGGCGTAGCGAAAGCGCTTCGCCTTGCACAGCCGGATCCCATCGATGATGCTCGCGTGGTTCAACGCGTCCGAGATGACCGCGTCACGCTCGTCGAGCAGCGCTTCAAAGATGCCGCCATTGGCATCGAAGCAGGACGAGTAGAGGATCGTGTCCTCCGTCCCCAGGAACTCGGTCAGCGCCGCCTCGAGCTCCTTGTGCACCTCCTGCGTCCCGCAGATGAAGCGCACCGACGCCATGCCGTAGCCCCAGCGGTCGAGCGCTGCTCGGGCGGCCTCGACGACGGCCGGATGATCGGCCAGCCCAAGGTAGTTGTTGGCGCACAGGTTGAGCACGTCGCGCTCCGCAACGCCGACCATCGAGCCTTGGGGAGTCGTGATCACCCGCTCCGGCTTCTCCAGGCCGGCGCTCCGTATCTCTTCGAGCTGTTGGGCGAGGTGGGATCGCATCTTTTCGAACATCAGGAGCTCCAATCCAGAACGACTTTGCCGCATTGCCCGCTGTGCGCCACCGCAAAGGCTTCCTTGTATTCGCGATAAGGAAATCGATGGGTGATGACCGGGGAGATGTCGAGGCCGCTCTGCACGAAGACCGACATCTGGTACCAGGTCTCGAAGATCTGGCGGCCGTACACGCCCTTCACCGTGAGCATCTTGAACACCACCTGTGTCCAGTCGATCGGAAACTCATGGTCGGGCAGCCCCAACATCGCGATGCGGCCACCGTGCGCCATGTTGTCGATCATCTCGCGCAGCGCACTGGGCACGCCTGACATCTCGAAGCCGACGTCGAATCCTTCCTTCATGCCCAGCTCTTGCTGCACCTGGGAAAGGCGCGTGCTGCGCACGTCCACGGCCATCGTGACGCCTACCTTGCGGGCCAGCTCGAGCCTGTAATCGCTGACGTCGGTGATGACGGTGAAGCGGGCCCCGTTGTGGCGCGCGACCATCGCGGCCATGATCCCGATCGGCCCCGCGCCGGTGATGAGAACGTCCTCAGCCACCAGGCGAAACTGCGTCGCGACGTGCACCGCGTTGCCAAACGGGTCGAAGACAGAGGCGACGTCGAGGTCGATCTTTGTCAGATGGGGCCACAGGTTGCCGGCCGGCATGACGATGAACTCCGCGAACGCCCCGTCGCGCTGCACGCCGATTCCGACCGTGTTGGCGCACAGGGCGCGGCGGCCCGCCAGGCAGTTCCGGCACCGGCCGCACGTGATGTGGCCCTCCGCGCCCACGACCTCGCCGGGGAACACGGACGCGACGCCGTCGCCGAGCTCCACGACCTCGCCGACGAACTCGTGCCCCACGACAAGCGGTGGGTGGATCGTGTGCTGGGCCCACTCGTTCCAGCTCTCGATGTGCAGGTCGGTGCCGCATATCCCCGTGCGCAGGACGCGGATCAACACCTCACCGGGGCCGGGCCTGGGCTCAGGCACGTCCTGCAGCCACAAACCAGGCTCCGCTCTCGCCTTCACGAGCGCCTTCACTGAATCGTGAGGATAAGCGGAACCGGAAAGTAGAATTCCGCCAGGCGACCGCTGTAGTCGCCGAATCGGTGGTGTGCCGGGAAGTCTGGTCGGCAGGAGGTCGGCCGACGCCCAGGTGAGCACCGCGCAGAGCTTTCTCTTCTTCTTGATCCTCCTCGGCGCCGCGGCCACCGCCCTGCGCCTGGTGTCGCGGACCACGCCCACCGTGCCCTACCCGGTGCTGCTTGCCATCGGCGGCATCCTCATCGGGCTCATCCCCGGTCTTCACCTGCCGCCGATCGGACCCGACCTCATCCTGCTGGCCTTTGTCCCCGGGCTCGTCTTCGAGGCGTCGCTGTCGCTCGACCTGGAGGAGGTGTGGCGGCGCATCGTCCCGATCAGCGTGCTCGCCACGCTGGGAGTCTTCCTGACCGTCGTGTTGATCGCCGTCCTGGTTCACTTCGGCCTCGGCCTGGACTGGGCGAGCGGGTTCCTGCTGGGGGCGATCGTGGCCGCCACCGATCCCATCGCGGTGGTCGGCATGCTGCGGCGGCTTGGAGCGCCGCGAGGGCTGGAAGCGATCCTCGACGGCGAGAGCCTTTTCAACGACGGCACCGGGGTTGCCGTCTTTTCGGCCGTGCTGGGCACCATCCTGACCGGCCACCCGTCGCTGACGGATGCCGGGCTGCGCTTCATCTTCGTGAGCGCCATCGGCGCGGCGATCGGGCTTGCCGCCGGCAGCGTCGCCGTGCTTTTTCTGCGCTTCGTCAAAGACGCCGAGCTCGAGATCCTGACCACGCTGGTCGTCGCCTACGGCTCCTACCTGGGCGCCGACGTCGTCCACGCGTCGGGTGTCGTGTCGGTCGTGACCGCTGGTGTAGTGGTGGCGAGATACGGAAGCCGGACCGGCCGCCTGCAGGGCACTCAGCTGCATGGGTTCTGGAACCTGCTCGCGTTCGTGCTCAACGCCGTCCTGTTCCTGATCGTCGGCATCGCGCTGCCCGCCCATCGGCTGCTGCCGGTCGCCGGCCTGGCCCTCGGCGCGTACCTCATCATGTTCGCGGCCCGCGCGATCCCGGTTTACGGGCTGCTCGGACTAGTCGACCCTCGTGGCACCTCCGTTCCCTGGCGATGGAGGCACATGACGTTGTGGGGAGGGTTGCGAGGCGCGCTTTCGGTCGCGCTTGCCCTGTCCGTCTCGGCTTACCCCCAGGTGAATCCCGACGTGTCGGTCCTGGCCTACGCCATGGTCGTGCTCTCGCTCATTGTCCAGGGCGGTTTGCTGCTGCCGGTGGCCGACCTGCTCCGCCTTCGCGAGCGCGCCGTCAAGTAAGGTTTTCCGGAATGCGGGTGCGCGTGGGGGCCGCGCTGCTGTTGATCATCGCTGCCGCGGCTGCCTTCAACTACTTTCGCCCGATCCCAGCGGTCGCGGCGGCGGGGAAGCTCCCGCCGACCGACGTCGTCCCGGGCACGGCGCCTGCGCTGCCGTGGCCGTCCCAGGGAGCGGCTGCCGTCGGCGTGTCAGGCCTTGGCTTCGTGGCCAGCTCGGGCAACGAGAAGACCCTCCCGGCCGCCAGCGTCACCAAGGTGATGACCGCACTCATCGTGCTCGAGGACAAACCTCTCAAGAAGGACGAGGCCGGTCCGACGATCACGTTGACCGACGTCGACGTGCAGGCGTACCAGGCAGATTTCGCGGACAAGCAGTCGGTGGTCAAGGTCCAAGCGGGCGAGCAGCTCAGCGAGCTGCAGGTCCTGGAGGGGATGCTCATTCCGTCGGCGAACAACTTTGCCGAGACGATCGCCCGATGGGACGCCGGCTCCATCCCGGCCTTCGTGGACAAGATGAACGTCCGCGCGACCACGATGAAGCTCACGCACACCAAGTTCGCCGACCCCGCGGGCGCGTCGGCCGCCAGCGTCAGCACGCCCACCGACCTCCTGAGCCTGGGCATGGTGGCGATGCAGAACGCGGTGTTCGCCCAGATCGTCGCGATGGAACAGGCAAATCTGCCCGTCGAAGGCCTCGTCATCAACGTCAACGGCGCGCTGGGGAAGGATGGGATCCTCGGCATCAAAACCGGCTCCGGTTTCGACACCGGGGCCAACTTCCTGTTTGCCGCCAATGCATCGATCGACAACCACACGATCGTTGTGTACGGATGCGTGATGGGGCCGCCTACCCTCGACCTCGCTTTCAACGGCGCCCGAGCGCTCATCGGAGCGATGTCGAGCGCGCTGCACGTGCGGCGGGTCATCTCGCGCAACCAGTCCGTCGCGACCTACACCACGCCGTGGGGAGCGCAGTCAGACCTCGTCTCGGCCGACGACGTCGACTTGACCGAATGGCCAGGCATGGTGCTGCGCCAGCGCCTCGACGCCAACCAGATCGTCATCGACAAGCCGCTGCCGTCCAGCACCGTCGAGGGCCACGAGCACGTGGTGCTCGGCGACTATGTGCTCGACGTCCCGCTCGTCACCGCCGATCCCATGTATCCGCCGGGGCGGTTCTGGAGGTTGACCAGAGTCTCGTTCTAGCTTCGTGCCGCTTCGGCGTAAGGCGGCAGGACGCCGTCCCATCCCGCGCGGTTCGCGTCCCGCCACGCCTGGCCGATCTCGCCGAGACGGTCCCATCCGCCATGCTCGATCTCGATCCGCGTGGTGGAGCCCGGCATCTCGCGAAAGACGATCTCGACCTCGGTCGCGTTTGCCGGGTCGGTCGCTATATGCCACCGGTAGCTGAGGCCGCGAGGCGGATCCCACCTCACGATCTCACCCCACTCGAACTCCTCGCCTTGCGGAGTGCGCTCGAAGATCCGGCCACCGGGGCGGGGTTCGAACACGATCTCGGCCCCGGGCTGGTGGGACACCGTGTGCTGGGGCGGCCACCACGCGCTCGCGCGTTCCGTCCAGGTCTCGAACGCGTGGTCGGGCGGACACGCAACCTCGAACGAGATCCGAAGCGGCTCGATCACGATCCCCGCGAACTCCGAGGACCCGCCGTGCGGAGCGCCGTGAGTTCGCGGGGGCCCCTCGAACGTTTGCGGGGTCGTGTGTTCTCGGCGAAGAGCTTGAAGCGCACGCCGACGTTGCCCCACACCTGGGCCAGGTAGCGTCGCGCCGCCTCCGCTCCAGGCTCGTCGAGCCGGTAGAGCCGCCTGGCGCCGACCTGCTCGTCCGACACCAATCCGGCGCGGTTCAGGACGCTCAGGTGGCGCGACACCGCCGGCCTGCTGATCGGGAGTTGGTCCGCGATCTCCTGCACCGAATGCGGTTTGCGGGCCAACAGCTCGACGATGTCTCGGCGGTACTGGTTGCCGAGCGCGTCGAAAGGATCTGCAATTCGACGCTTTGCTTTCACCTGAGTTATGGTAACGGCGCGGTTACGGTAACGATTCTGTTACGAGGGAGAGAGATGGCCAAAGTGAACGTGAAGGGTTCGGGCACCAGGCAATCACCCTGGGAGCTCACGACTCCGAGCGGGTCGTCGCAATACCAGATGTACAGGGACGAGACGGCCAGCCCGCCGGCGATCGTCTGCATCGTGGGCAAGACCGAGCTCCGCTACCAGCTGCGCGCGATCGATGACCTGCACACGATGCTGAAGAAGCACGGCGACTGGATGCCCCTCGGCAGCGCGGATGAGCAGAAGCCGGCGGCCGAAGGCACGGTCGAGGCGTGGGGCAGGTCGTCCAAGAATCCGGTCGGCGGCTGGTACGGGATGAAGAAAGGGCTGCGCGGCCGCTTTGGCATGTACATGCCGCCGCTGCTCGAAGCGCTTGGGCTGGCCGAGGTGGAGCACAACCCGAAGAACAACCGGATGCGCGCTCTTTAGATAAGCGCGAGAATTGGGCCCGGTGGGGTTCATCTCTCGCGGCTTCCGAGGCAAGCGGCGCGACGTCGCCTCCAGCTCCCGCGTTCCGCCCGGGCAGTACGTGGTGACGGACTTTCCCGTCCTATCGGCGGGGCCGACGCCGCGCGTGAATCTCGACAAGTGGACCTTCACCATCGAGGGCGAGATCGACGAGCCGAAGCGATGGACCTGGAAGGAGCTCATCGCGCTGCCGTCGGAGACCGTGACCAAGGACATCCACTGCGTGACCAAGTGGTCGAAGCTCGACACCATATGGAAGGGCGTCTCCGTCGACAAGCTGATGGACGGCGTCGATACCGCCGCGGAGTTCACGACGATCTTCTCCGACGGCGGCTACACGACCAACCTTCCACTCGATGACATCACCGGCAACAAGGCGTGGGTTGTCTATGAGTTCGACGGTCAGCCGCTGCCTCCGGAGCACGGAGGCCCAGTGCGATTTCTGGTTCCGCACCTCTACTTCTGGAAGAGCGCCAAGTGGGTGCGCGGCATCAGGCTCGAGAAGGAAGACCATCCTGGCTTCTGGGAATCGAACGGATACAACATGTATGGGGATCCCTGGCGAGAGCAGCGGTACTGGGGCGACTGAATCCCCACGAAATCTGAGGCTTCGCCTGTGATTTCGGGGGGACCCCGCTTGCTTGCGTGGACCCTGGGCGAGGTGGTCGAGCTCGTCCAGGAGACCCCTCGGGTCGCGAGTCTCTACCTCAACATTCCTGACTGGCCCGGGCATCTCGCAGGCCAGCACGTCGACGTTCGGCTGACGGCCGAAGACGGATACGTGGCCGAACGCAGCTACTCGATCGCGTCTCCCCCAGAGGACCGCTGGGTGGCGCTGACCGTCGAACGCCTGGACGACGGCGAGGTGTCGCCTTATCTGGTCGGTGAGCTGAGGGTGGGGGACAGGGTCGAGCTGCGCGGTCCGATCGGCGGGTACTTCGTGTGGCGCGCCGGCCAGGACCTGCCGCTGCTGCTGGTCGGTGGAGGGTCAGGCGTGGTCCCGCTCATGGCGATGCTTCGTCACCGCGCCAAGGCGGCGCACAAGGCGCCGGCGCGACTCCTTTACTCGTCGCGGACGCTGGACGACGTGATCTACCGCGAAGAGCTGGAACGGCTGGGCTCAGCCGGCGATGGCCTGACCGTCTTCCACACCTTGACTCGCGAAAAGCCGGCACGCTGGACCGGCTACACGCGGCGGCTCGACGAATCGATGATGAAAGAGGTGGCCTGGCCAACGGAGCAGATGCCGGCTGTTTTCGTCTGCGGCCCGACATCGTTCGTCGAGGCGGCGGCGACACTGCTGGTGGCGATGGGTTACGCGCCGCAGACGATCAAGACCGAGAGATTTGGCGCGACAGGAGGATGAGGTGACGGTCGAAGAGAGAAGGCTCGATGGAAACGCGATCGGTGGGCTGCTGCGCGAGATCTTCACCATGGAGATGACCGCCGCCCAGGCCACGTGCGCCGGCTGCGGCGCGATCAACGCGGTCGGACGGGTGATCGTCTACGTCGACGCGCCCGGAACCGTGGTGCGGTGTCCCGAATGCGAGTCGGTGCTCATGCGCATCGTGCATGGACGTGGGCGGTACTGGGTGGACATGAGCGGGACGCGCTCCCTGGAGTTCGCCGAGGGCTAGGTTCCGGGTCGCTTCATGGCCCAGGGGCCGAACCTGATCACACCGATCAAAAGCCAGACGAACATCGCGACGCTGACGATCGCGAACAGCTCACTGATGGCGACCGCCCCGACCGGGATGGGCGAGGTATCCGGATGCGCAAACGTGCCGAGGTTGGTGAGGGCGCCGATTCCGCCGAGCGCGAACAGCACCAGCGCAACCCAGAACATCCAGCGCCAGCCCAGGTAGCTTCCGAGCGCCGCCACCAGCTCGAGGATCGCGATCACGATCACAAAGGCGAGGGCGATGAAGATGGAGATGTTGAGCACCGTGTCGAAGTCGCTGCCCTGCGGGATCGTCGTTCCCTGGGCCCTCATCACTCGCAGCATGCTGTCGCGGTTGATGAAGATCACCGACACGATCACTGAATACAGGGCCTGGACGGTGAAAAACGCGGCCGCGGCGAGCTGCATCGGGCGGGTCCAGGGGGTCGGCTCGCGTGAGCCCCTGGGAATCGGCACCCACTGCTGTCCGTCCCACCGGAACTGGCCGTCGGCGGAAACCTGCCCCACCGCAGCGGTCGGGTTCTCGGTCAAAGCGGCCATAGATTAACTCGCTTTTCGCAGAGCTACGAAAGGTAGCCGTGTGGCGCCGTTTTTGGCGCGACCACCAGGGGACTTCCGACCGTTGAGGTAGCGAGCGTTTGATAGAGACGCGACTACACGCGACCACCTGGGAGGTAGGCCCGTTGCCTGTACACCCGCCGGTACAGCTGCAGATAAAGGGATGGTTCGACGCCGTCCTGGCGCTCGGCCTCAAGGTCAAAGACCGCGAGGCGCGAACCCACAACCTGCGGGTGGCGCGGCTCTGCGTTCACATCGGCCGGCAGATGTCGATGAGCGCGTCGGAGCTGCGCGTGCTGGCCCGGGCCGGCCTGATGCACGACATCGGCAAGCTCGGCATACCGGAGGCGGTCCTGGAGAAGCACTCGCCCCTGGACGAGTCGGAGTGGATCCTGATGCGCACGCACCCGGAGATGGGGCTGACGCTGCTCGACCGGGCGGGGCAGTCGAGCCGCGAGGTGCTTGCTGTCCTCTACCACCACGAGCGCCTGGACGGGAGCGGGTATCCCTACGGCCTCAAGGCGGAGGCGATCCCGATCGAAGCCCGGATCGTCGCGGTCGCGGACACTTACGACGCGCTCACGTCCGACCGCCCGTATCGCCAGGCCTGTTCACCGGCGGAGGCCAGGCGCGTGCTGGTCGAGGAAGCCGGCTCACGCCTGGACTCGAACGCGGTCGCGGCGCTCTTCGGCGCCCTCGATCGCGACGTCCCTGCCTGGGAGCCGTTGCCGAGGACCGCCCTCGCGTTCTAGATCCTTCACCATGAACAGGTGAAGTTCGGAGTCGCCGTCTTCCCAACCGAGTACGCGATCTCCCTCACCGAGCTCGCGCCGGCGGCCGAACAGCTTGGATTCGAATCACTGTGGGTGGCCGAGCACACTCATATCCCGACCAGCCGCGAGTCGCCATGGGCAGGCGGCCCCGAGCTCCCGAAGCACTACTGGCACACGCTCGACCCATTCGTCGCCCTCACCGCGGCGGCGCTGGCCAGCAAGACGATCCGCATCGCCACGGGCATCTGCCTCCTCATCGAGCGAGACCCCATCCACACGGCCAAGGAGACGGCGAGCCTCGACCTCATCTCGAACGGCAGGTTCATCTTCGGCGTGGGCGGGGGTTGGAACCGCGAAGAGATGGCCGATCACGGCACCGATTTCAAAACGCGATGGAAGCTGCTGCGAGAGCGGGTCGAGGCGGTCAAGGCGATCTGGACGCAGGACGTGGCCGAGTACCACGGCGAGCTGGTCGACTTTGGTCCCATGTGGTGCTGGCCCAAGCCGGTCCAGAAACCGCATCCTCCGGTGATCCTCGGCGGCAGCGGGCCGAAGATCCTCGAGCGGGTGGTCCGATACGCCGACGGCTGGATGCCCAACCGCGGCGACGTCATCGAGCGAATCCCCGAGCTCCAGCGGATGGCGAAGGACGCTGGTCGCGACAGGATTCCGGTGACGTACTACCCGAAAGCCAGCTCCGAAGAGATCGAGCGGCTCGACAAGGCCGGTGTCGACCGGTGCATCTGGTACGTGCCGGCAGACGGCCGCGATGCCGCGCTGAAGAAGCTGGACGAGCTGGGCGCGATGATCCGCCCCTACCTGAAGGACTAGCGGCCAGACCTAAGCCGCAGGTCCCCTTAGCTCTTGGCTGCCACCAGGGGCAGCGTGAAGTGAAAGTCCGACCCGGCGCCAAGCTCGCTGTTGACCCAGATCTTTCCGCTGTGCATCTCGACGATCTGTCGCGTGATGGCAAGTCCCAGGCCGGTGCCGATGATCTTGTTGCTCGTCTTCTCGTATCGCTCGTAACGGCTGAACAACCGCTGCAGAAAGTCTGGCGCGATCCCTAAGCCGTGGTCGCGAACGCTGACATCGACGTGACCGTCTCGCGCGACGCTGCCGACGACGATCTCGCCGCCGTCGGGTGAGTATTTGATCGCGTTGCTGAGCAGGTTGGCCACGACCTGGGCGATCCGGTCCGGGTCCGCCAGGACGCTCGGCTGAAGCGGATCGAGGGTGCTCTTGAAGACATGACGCGCGCTCGAGGCGCGTGCTCGATCGACCGCGTCCTGGAGCAGGCTGTTCAGATCGACGGGCTGGGGGTGCAGGGTCAGGTGCCCGGCCTCGATGCGATCGAGGTCGAGCATGTCGTTGATCATTCGGTTGAGGCGGTCGGCGTCCTTGTTGATGTCGCCCGCGTAGGTCTTGGCCTCCTCGAGCGAAACGTCTTCATCGCGGATCATCTCGCTGAAGCCGGAGATCCCGACCAGCGCGGTGCGGAACTCGTGGCTCACGAGCGAGACGAACTCGCTCTTCAGGCGATTGAGGCGTTCGAGCCCGGCCAGGTGCGCGGCAGCGGCCTCGTTGGCGGCGTGCTCCGCATCCGTGTCCTCATACATGGCGAGGAAGTATTCGAGCCGCCCGGCGGCGTTGCGCACACCGGTTGCGCTCCAGTGCAGCCAGACGTCGGTGTTGTCGGCGCGGATCGCCCGGCTATCGGACTCGATCGTGTCCACAACTCCACGCCAGAGCGGCTGAAAGACCTCGAAAACGCGCGTGAACTCATCGGGGTGGAGGTATTTCGCGACTGCCTCACCCGTCATCTTCGGCGGAGACGTGCGCAGCAGTGCCGCCATGCGCGGATTGACGTCGATGATGTTCATGTCGACGCCCACGCGGGCAATCCCAAGCGGCGCGTGGGAAACGATCTCGTCGAGCAGGTTGTTGCGGTGCTCGAGCTGTGCTTCCGCGCGCTGGCTCTTGACCAACAGCGAGAGCGAGTCGCGGTGCGAAAGCACGTGGCTCGCCACAAAGAGGATGCCGATGCTTCCCGCCAGCACGGTGGCAAAGCGGTCGAGGTTCTGGTTGGTCGCCGCCTGGTTGACGGCCGCGATCGCCGCGCCCAGCACCGCCACCCAGGGCAGCGCCAGCTGCCACAGCTCGAGCGGCCCCTCGGCCTTGAGCTCGTTTCGATCCCGAGCGGGCCATATGGGCGCCAGCGCGATCAGCAGGTAGCCCACGACCCACCCTGCGTCCAGCACGCTGCCGAGTGCGCCGTATGAACCGTTGGCGGTCATGTATGCAAACGCGCTGTCGGCCAGCGCGGCGAACGCAAGCCCACCCAGGAGGAGCAGCATCCGGCCGATCTCGGCCCGGCGCGCTCGACGCAGTGCGACGACGAGCACCGTCGCGACGATGATGTCGCCCACCGGATAGGCGAGGCCTATCGCCTGGGCCTCGGGTGTCGTGGGCGAGCTTTCGTAGACCTTGCCGAGCCCGAACGTCCACGCGATGAAGAGCAAGGACAAGGCGACGATGGTTCCCGACAGCACCGTTTCACCGCGCGTGGCGATCCGGCTCGGCGCCGAGGTAAAAGCAAACACACCGATCACCGCGAGCGGGACGGCGAGCAGGAAACCCGCGTCAGCAGCGGAGGGGAAGGGCACCGCGATGCCAAACCCGACCTGGTAGACGCTCCAGATGACTTCCCCGACGCCCCAGCTGAGGGCGGAAGCGGCGAAGAACGACCATGCAAATCGGGTGCGGCCGGTGTTGCGGGCGGCGGCCAGCGCGCAGCTGAAGGCCGCGATGAACGCGGCCGCGGCCTCTCCGATGTCGTCGACGTCGATCGTGGCCTGGTCGCTGATCCAGTGGTAGGCGGTCCAGCCGGTGAAAAGGATCGCGACTACGCCGCTGGCGGTCGCGGCGATGGCGAAAGGGCGCCATCCGTGGATGCCTAGACCGGTGACGACAATCGGCCGGCGCAGCTGAAGGGCGGCGGACGCATTCTGCACGGGTCGAGCGTAGGCGGAGGTGCTCACTTCAGAACCGGCATACCGAAAAGTCGAACGCGTCCGTTAAGTCAAGCCAATTTTCATTTAACATGGCGGGGCAGTTACTTGTAGCACAGCCGCGTGGGTGTGGATCACGGCTAAGTGGAGGACTGCGATTTCGGCGCGATGGAGCCTCGACGTGGACGCGGACGCGGAAGTCGCACCCGTCGGTTCAGGTCGAGCAATCGGAGTGATCGTGTTGTGGGATTGGCCGTCGCACCGGCTGGGCTGCCGGTTTTGATCGGGTTCGGGTTGGCTCCTCGTCCCGCCGGTCAGGTTGCTGCAGGTGTCCGGAGCTTGGTTGCTGTCGTAGGTGCGGTGAACCTGGCGACGGTGTGCTCGGGCCTGGTTCCTCGCGCCGAGACTCCGGCCCAACTGACCGCCGCCGCGTCCATCGATTGATCGCCTGGTTTGTCGACGGGGCTCGCACCGGTCCGTGCGGGGAAGGAGGTGATATTTGATGCGCAAGTTGCTGTTTGCCGCCATCCTGGCGACCTCAGCTCTCTTGGCCGTTTCGGCCACCGTTTCGGCCGCAATCGTCCCTCCCTGCTGCTGAGAGCCTTATAAATCATGTAAGAGTTTTGTCAAGTCAATGGAGCCGGCGTTAAGCTGACCTCGTGACGGAGTCCGCGCGCGCGCACGAGACGGAAGACTCGAGAGGGCAAGGGAAGGCCTCCTCGGGCCGCCGTCGCGGGCGCCGCCGGGGGCTCGAGATCAGGCCCGGTTCGGTCAAGCAGGCGCGCGCGATGGCGGGGCTGAGCCTGGGCCAGGTGGCCCGCGAGGACATCAGCCGCACAGCCATCTACTTCGTCGAGACCGGCAAGGCCAAGCCTTCGAGGGAGACCCTGGAGCTCATCGCGCAGCGGACGGGGCAGCCACTCGACTTCTTCTTGACCGGCGCGGATGGCTCGGACCAGCACCCGGCGGCGAGGATCGCCGAGCTGGAGCGGCTGCTCGTGACGGGCGACAACGCCGGGGTGGTCGCGGCGGCGGAAGCGGCGCAGGGCCACAAGTACGACGGCGAGAGCGAGGCGCGAATCAAGCTGCTGGCATCGATGGCCTACCTCAGGCTTGCCCAGCCGGTCCTTGGTCGCAGGCTCGCAGTGGCGGCTCGGACCTATTTCGAGCAAGTGTCCGATCTCCACATGACAGCCGAGGCGCTCGGCAACGAAGCTCAGGCCGCCGGCCTGATGCAGGATCCGGCCGCGGTCCAGATCGCCGAGGGCGCCCTCGCCACGTGTCGCAGCGTCAGACCGGTGCCCCAGGTCCTGGAGGCGCGTCTGCTCAGAGTGCTCGGGCACATGCTGGTGGCCAGCCAGCGCTGGACCGAGGCGATCGCCTGCTACGAGGAAGCGGTAGCGGTCGGTGATGTCATACAGGATCTCCAGCAGCTGTCCTTGCTTTACAGCGGGATGAGCGCGGCTCATCACGAGATCGGCCAGATCACGGAGGCGGCGCGCTACGCGCAGAAGGCTCTGACGATTCATGAGGCCCTCCACGACCGCCTGTCGCAGGCCCGATCGCTCAACAACCTGGGCTGGATGCTGGTGCAACTCGGGGAGTTCGACTCGGCACGAATCCACCTCGACCGCGCGATCCGAATCTTCGAAGAGCAGGGCGTCGAAACCGCGTTGGGCGAGTTCCTGATGAGCCAGGCCGAGCTGGAGTTCGCCCAGGGCGACCTCGCCAGCGCCTCGGCCGTGGCCACGCGATCCCTCGAGCTGGCGATTCGGCACGGCGAGATGGCGACGGCCTCCGAAGCTCACACGCTCCTCGGACGCATCGCGGCCAGGAAGGGATTCGAAGCAGACGCCGATCAAGCCTTCTCAGCCGCCCTGCGCGCCGCCGAGACCTTGGGTCCTGGACCTCGCCTTACCGCGGTACACGAGGCGTACGCCGAGATCCTGGAGGCCAGGGGCGACCTGGTCGCCGCGAACCGCCACCTCAGGCACGCCATCGCCGCCCACCGGCCGGCGGCCCCGATCGAATCGCGGATCGCGATCGCCTGACGGTTTCGGTTGGCACGCCCTATCCGGGCGTTCCCCCTTGCAAGCCTCGACCAAACTGGGTTGAAATAGAGCAGGCAACTCTCAGGCTGAAGGGGGCGTTTTGAGCTGATGCCGGTCGTGCTGGTCGTCGACGATGGGGCCGCCAACCGCGAGTTGATCCGCCTCTACCTCTCGAGCATCGATTGTGAGGTGCGCCTGGCCGCCGACGGGGTCACCGCGCTGGCGATGATCGAAACCGATCCCCCGGACCTCGTCCTGCTTGACGTGCGGATGCCGCGGATGGACGGCTATGAGGTGTGCCGGCGAATCAAAGCCATGCCGCGAGGCAGGCTGCTTCCGGTGGTCATGATCACCGGGCTGAGCCAGACCGCGCACCGGGTCGCCGCGCTGGAAGCAGGCGCCGACGACTTCATGGCCAAGCCGGTGGAGGGCGCCGAGCTCATCGCGCGCGTGCGGTCGGCATTGCGCCTCAAGGAGCTGTACAACACGCTCGACGGCGCCGAGCACGTGATCTTCTCGCTGGCCACGGCGGTGGAGGCGAAGGACTCTTTCACCGAACGGCACACACAGCGTGTCGGCGAATCCGCGCGTTTCATAGGGGAGCGGCTCGGCCTCTCCGGGCCTGCGCTCGACATGCTGTACCGGGGAGGCATCATTCACGACATCGGCAAGATCGGCGTGTCGGATTCGATCCTGCACAAGCCGGGCCCGCTCGACGCGAGTGAGGTGCCGATCATGCAGGCGCACGTCGCGATCGGCGAGAGCATTGTCCGGCCGTTGCGGTCGACGTCGGAACTCTTGCCGATCATCCGCCACCACCACGAGCGGTTTGACGGGCTCGGTTATCCCGACGGACTCCGCGGCCGCGAGATTCCACGCGTCGCCCGCATCGTCTCCGTTTGTGACGCATTCGACGCGCTGGTCAACGACCGGCCCTACCGCTTGCGGCGCTCGACCGCAGAAGCCGTCGCGGTCTTGCGCGCCGGCGCCGGGACCCAGTGGGACCCGGAAACCGTCGCCCTGCTCGCCAGCGAGCTGCCGGCGATCCAGCACCTGGGAGCTGCCTAGCCAAGCCGTAGCCGGACGAGCTCCAGGTTACGCCTGGAAGGCCTGCCTCCCCGCGCTCTAGACGAAGTGGAGCTGTAGGCCGGATTCATTCCGGCCGTCTCCAGACGGCGATGACCAAGCGTCGCCATACCTTGCGAGTGGAAGGAGGGGTCCCGCGGGGGAGGCCTGCCTCCCCCGCGCTCTAACCCGTGTTCTGAAGCCCGGCCGCCACTCCGTTCACCGTGAGCTGAAACACGCGCTCGGCCCGCTTCCGATCCGGCCGTGACGTCTTCGGATGCCGCAGCGCGCGCAGCGCCCTCAGCTGGAGATGCGAGAGCGCGTCGACGTACGGGTTGCGCAGCTCGATCGCCCACGAGAGCACGCGGCGGTCCTCCAGCAACCTGCGATGTCCGGTCACCGCGAGGACCGTTTCCATGGTGAGGTCGTACTCGTCGAGCACCATCGCCGCCAGGTCTGGCCTGTCGCCGAGCGCCAGGTAGCGCTCCGCGATACGCCGGTCGGTCTTGGCCAGGCTCATCTCGGAGTTGTCGATCATCGCGTTGAACAATGGCCAGTCGGCGTAGGCCCGCCGCAGCTCCCGCAGCGGCGCGGCCGAGAGTCCGCTGCCCATCCCATACCAGCCGGGCAGGTTCAGTCGCATCTGCGACCAGGCGAACACCCACGGGATCGCGCGCAGGTCCTCCAGGCGCCGGCCGCCTGCGCGGCGAGTGGGCCGTGACGCTATGCGCAGCCGGCCAAGCTCGTCGATCGGGCTGACCTGCAAGAACCAGTGCTCGAAGCCCGGCGCCTCGACGAGCCTCCGATACGCCGCGCGAGAGGGGCCGTCGATCTGAGACGCGAGCTCGCTGAATGCCAGTGCCGGGTCGGTGCGCGGCGGGCGCGGCACCGATGCTTCGAGCACCGCCGACGTGACCTGCTCGACGTGGCGGCGCGCGATCGCCCGGTTTCCGTACCGGGCGAAGATCACCTCGCCCTGCTCGGTCACCTTGAAGTGGCCGTTCACCGAGCCGGGGGCCTGCGCGCGGACCGCCCGATTGGCTGGTCCCCCTCCGCGACCCAGCGCCCCGCCCCGCCCGTGGAACAGCGTCAGCTGCACGCGATTCTTCGCCGCCCACGCGGTCAGTGCCGCCTGCGCGTCGTGCAGGGCCAGCGTCGCGGAAAGCGGACCTGCCTCTTTCGCGGAGTCCGAGTAGCCGAGCATGACCTCGAGCCGGCGCTCGACCCCCAGCCGCTTGCGGACCGGCGCGAGCTCGAGCATCTGGTCGAGGACCTGCGTTGCGTGCGCGAGGTCGTCCAGTGTCTCGAAGAGCGGGACGACGTCGATCACCGGAGCCTTCTTGCCCCGCGCGTGGCGTGCCAGCTGATAGACGGCGGCGACGTCGGCCGCGGTCCGCGTGAAGCTGACCACGTACCGGCGGCAGCAGTCGACGCCAAATCGAGCCTGCAGCGAGGCCATGACGTCGAGCGTGTCGAGCACGTCACGGGAGAGGTCAGACAGCGGAGTCCCCGCGCGAATCTCTGCCAGCGCCCGCTCATGCACCTTGCTGTGCTGGCGTATCTCGAGCTCGGCCAGGTGAAAGCCGAATGTCTCGGCCTGCCACAACAGGCGCTGGATCTCGCCCATCGCCAAACGGGTGGCGCCCGCTGCGGCGAGCGAGTCGCGGACCGCGCGCAAGTCGTCCACCAGCTCGGCCGCCGAGGCGTAGGCGAGGGGCTGCTCGAGCAGTCGGGTCGCCCGCAGCCGTCGCGCCACCTGGAGGAGAAACTGGCGATGCGGTTCCGTCGTCGGTTCCGCGATTCGCCGGCGCACCGCGCGCGAGGGAGGAGTTGTCTCGGAATCGACTGTCAGGGCGCGGCCGACGCGATTCGCCACCGTCTCGAGGGCGAGCAGCGCGTGCTCGGAGTGGATCGCCATCGTGTCTGACGTCACCTGCGCTGTGACCGCGGGGTTTCCATCGCGGTCGCCGCCGATCCAGCTCCCAAAGCGGAGGAATGGGGGCGCGGGCGTTCCGAGCGCGGTGTCGAGCGAACGCATCAGCTCTGGGACGACGCGGAACAGCGTCTCGTCGAACACCGCCATGAAAGACCGCACCTCGTCGAGCGGCTGCACGTGCGAGGAGCGCAGCAGCGCTGTGCGCCACAGGCCGTCGACCTCTTCGGCCAGGCGATGCTCCGCGTCGCTGCGCTCGAAGTCGGAAATTCTCGGATCTTCGAGCCGCTCCAGCTGCTCGCCCACGCGACGGATCGCGGTCACGACCGCGCGCCGCCTCGCCTCGGTGGGATGCGCGGTGAAAACGGGATGGATCTCGAGATTCGCGACCAGTTTGGCGAGTCGCTTGCGTCCGAGCTTCGGCCGCAGCTCGTTGATCGTCGCGGCCAACGACTCCGGCTGCGGCGCCGGCCCGCGGTCCCGCTCGCGAAGCACCCGCGCGCGGTGGTGCTCCTCGGCGAGGTTCGCCAGGTGGAAGTAGCACGCAAACGCGCGCGCGACCAGCTCGGCCCGTTCGAGCTGCCACGAAGCCGCGAGCTTTTCCGCGGCACGTTCATAACGCCCGTCGTCGCGTGCGCGGATGACGAGCGCGCGCAGCTTCTCGACGTCGCGGAGAAGACTCGCTCCGCCGTAGTCCGCAATCACGTTGCCCAGGAGTCCACCGAGAAGGCGGATGTCACGCCGCAGCGGCTCGGGGATCTCCTGGCGGGCGGCTTCCCGAGTCTTATTCAACCGGTCTGGAGACGATGTACTCCAGGGAGTCGACCAGCGCGAGCAGGGACGCCTCGATGATGTTGCTCGAGCATCCCACCGTGGTCCAGCGCCGGGTCCCCTTGCCCGATTCGACGAGCACCCGCGTGGTGGCCGCCGTTCCCGCGTCGCCGTTCAGGATGCGCACCTTGTAATCGTGCAGGCTCACATCCTCGAGCGCTGGAAAGCGCGGGCTGAGCGCCTTGCGCAGCGCCGCGTCAAGCGCGTTGACTGGACCGTTGCCTGACGCCGCCGTGTGATAGACGGTTCCGCCGACGTCCACTTTGACCGTCGCTTCCGCGTGGACTGAGCCGCCGTTCTTGCGCACCTGCGTCGTGAAGTCGGCGACGGTCCATGGCGCGGCGTAGTCGGGCTGCAGGCGTCGCACCAGCATCTCGAAGGATGCATCCGCCGCCTCGTACGAGTACCCCTGGTGCTCGAGCTCCTTCAGGTGATTCACGAGCCAGCGTGTCTGCGGGTCGTCGCGGTCGAGCTCGAGACCGAACTCGCGCGCCTTGGCCAGCACGTTGCCTCGGCCCGAAAGCTCCGAGACGAGGACGCGTGCTTCGTTTCCGACCACGCCGGGATCGATGTGCTGGTAGGCGTCCTTGTGCCGAAGAACGGCGGCGACGTGCTGCCCGCCCTTGTGGGCGAACGCGCCGTAACCGACAAACGGCTGCTGGAGGGGAAGCGCGAGGTTGGCGATCTCGGCCACGGTGCGCGACAGCTCGGTGAACTGAGCGAGCGAGGTGTCAGGAAGCGCCTCGATGCCTAGCTTCAGCGCCAGGTTGGAGACGACGGAGACGAGGTTCGCATTGCCGCACCGCTCGCCGTATCCGTTGATGGTTCCCTGCACCATGTCGGCGCCGGCCACCACCCCCTCGAGCGTGTTGGCGACGGCGAGCTCGCAGTCATTGTGGGTGTGGATTCCGACCCTGGCCGAGCTGCCCATCTCACGCAGCGCGTCGCGGATCGCCTCCACGCCGGCTCTGATCGCCGACGGCATGCTGCCTCCGTTGGTGTCGCAGAGAACCACCCAGGATGCGCCGGCCCGGGCGGCAGAAAGACAGACTTCGGTCGCGTACTCGGCGTCGCGCGCGAAGCCGTCGAAGAAATGCTCGGCGTCGAAGATCACCTCCCGATCGAGACCCACCGCGTAAGCGACCGAGTCCTCGACCATCGCGAGGTTTTCGTTGTTCGTGGTCTGCAGCACGGTCGCGACCTGCCATGCGTCGCTCTTGCCGACGAGCGTCCACACCGGAGCGTTGCTCTGCGCGAGCGCCTTCAGGTTGGCGTCGTCCTCGCAGCTTCCGCCCGCGCGCCGGGTCGCGCCGAAAGCCGCCAGGCGTGCGTGTTCGAGAGGTTCCTCGGCCAGCCGCGCGAAGAGCTCTTCGTCCTTGGGGTTGGAGCCGGGGAACCCGCCCTCGACATAGTCGAAGCCGAGCCCGTCGAGCAGTCGCGCGATCCTCTCCTTGTCGGCGGCCGAGAATGAGACGGCCGGACCCTGCGCGCCGTCGCGCAGGGTGGTGTCGTACACCACTATCTTTCTGGCGGACATAAAAAAACCTCCCGACCCTTTCTAGGCCGGGAGGTCCACCGAATCAGCGACGCGCGCTAAGTCGGGGGACCTCCCCGGCTAATCTCGATCCCGATGGCAATCCGGTTACGCACCGTGCGGGGAAGACTACGCCTTGGGGCCGCCGGCGGATATGGTCTTCGCCGCCAATTCGAACCGAGGTGTTTAGTGTTGCGTCGACAGCCGGCCATCCTGGATCGATAGGAGCTACCTGCGCATGTACACGCTGCCGCGGCGGGCCTTGGCAGAAGGACTGGGCACGGCAGTCCTTTGTTTCATCGGTCCCGGGGCGGTGGTCGGAACGCGTACGCTGCTGGGCCCGGAGGGTCCGGTGTTCGGCGCATCCAACCTGCTGGAGGTCGCCCTCGCGTTCGGCTTCGTCGTCACGATGCTCGTCTACTCCATCGGCAAGGTATCCGGGTGCCATATCAACCCGGCGGTGACGTTCGCGTTCGCCGCGACTCGCCGGTTTCCGTGGCGCGAAGTCCCCGTTTACTGGGGCGCCCAGGCGGTGGGAGCCATCGTAGGAGCGCTCGCGATATGGGCCGTTTTCGGGCCGCTCGCGGCCACGCTCGGCATGGGCCAGACGCACATCGCAGCCTTTGCCTCGGCCGAGGAGTATGCCCGGGCCGCGGTCGCTGAGGCGATTGGGACCGGTCTGCTCGTGCTCGCGATTCTCGGAATCACCGACACAAGGTCGCCGCAACACCTGACCGGCATCGTCATCGGCCTCGCGCTGGCGTCCCTCATCCTCGCGCTCGGGCCGGCCACGGGCGCCTCTTTGAATCCCGCTCGGGCGTTCGGGCCCGAGCTCGTCGAAGCATTGGCCGGTGGCACTTCGTACTGGGCTCAACTCATCCCGATATACGTCGTGCCGGGAATCGTCGGTGCCGCGGCCGCTGCCTTCGCGTACGACTACCTCGCTGATCCCCGGCATGCCGAGATGCCGATTCAGGCGGCGGTCTCTCACGAGGAGCCCGAGGTCTGACCGACACCGGGTATCTTCTCGGCCATGGCAGGCCCCGACACCACAGGACTCCTGGTCGAATGCCGCGACGAACCGGGCATCCTGCACCGGATCACGGACGTGATCCTTCGTCACAACGCAAACATCAGCTACGTCGCCGGCGGCGCGCGGCGCGAAACGGTGGCCGAGCTGCAGCTCGAGGTGTCCGGAGCGGCCGACCAGGCTCGGCTGATCGCCGACATCGAAGCTGTGTCAGGGGTCATGCATGTCGGCGTGGTGCCGACATTCCAGATGATCTACGGCAAGCGCGTGATCGTGATCGGCGGTGGCGCGCAGGTCGGAATGGTGGCCCAGGGCGCGATCTCGGAGGCCGACCGCCATAACATCCGCGGTGAGCGCATCTCCGTGGACACGATCCCGCTCGTCGGTGAGGAGCAGCTGGCCGATGCGGTGCGGGCGGTGGCGCGACTGCATCGCGCGCGGGCGCTCGTGCTGGCGGGTGCGCTGATGGGCGGCGACATCAGCAATGCGGTGCGTGAGATCCGCGAGGCGGGGATCCTGGTCCTGTGCACGAGCATGGCCGGCTCTGTGCCCGATGCGGCCGACGTCGTGGTGAGCGACCCCGTGGAGGCCGGCGTCATGGCCGTGATGCTGATCGCCGACACGGCGAAGTTCTCGATCGAGCACGTCCGCGGCAAGCGCTTCTGAATTCCCCGGATAGTCCGGACTATCCGGGAAGCAGATCGTCGCGCGTCCGGGGTTAGTCCGGACTATCCGGACACGTCACGGGTCTTGACGCTGATCGCCATCGTCCCCGTCGCAGAGCCGACATACACGCCACGCGTCGGCGCGGCATCCGTGTAGTCGCGTCCCACTGCAAGCCGCACGTGATGCGGCGTAGTCCGGATCG
Organism: Chloroflexota bacterium; assembly: GCA_005887685.1. Taxonomy (GTDB): domain Bacteria; phylum Chloroflexota; class Dormibacteria; order Dormibacterales; family Dormibacteraceae; genus 40CM-4-65-16. Next base: position 30,708 of record VBHJ01000003.1, read on the forward strand.
GATGCGTTGCGTCGAACCCGATCCAACCGCGACCCGCGACCCAGGCCTCGGCCCACGCGTGCGACGCGGTCGCGACTTTCTCACCTGGCGAGTGGATGTATCCGCTGACGTAGCGCGCGGGCACGCCCATGTCGCGCGCGACTGCGATGAATAGATGCGCGAAGTCCTGGCACACACCGGCGCGAAGGTTGAGCACGTCATCGACCGCGCTGTAGACGTTCGTCACCGTGCGGTCGTACGTGAAGTCGCGGCTGATGGTGGTCGTGAGCTCGTCGAGCGCTTGCTCGACCGCGGCGGGTGAGGTGGGGTCCGAGATCGCGTGCCTGAGCGCGAGCTCGCGCACGCCTTCGACATCTTTGACCGGTGACCTGAAGCGCAGGAAGTCCTGCACCAGCTCCTCGCCCTGCTCCCGGTCTGGAGCGGCGCCGGTCTCGACCGTCGAACGGCTGATCACGCTCAGGCCTGAATGTGGACGGACCAGGTTGAAGTAGTGAACGTGGTTGCCGAATCCGTCCACGTAGCTCCGTGGCTTGACGCCGTGGCTCACCTCGAGAGTGAAATCAGTGCAGCGCTGTCCGTTGCCGTCCATCGGCTGCAGCCGCACCTCCATCACGGTCTCGGCGATGGGACCCGAGTAGCGATATCGCGTGCTGTGAACGATCTCCAGCTTCATGCCATGACCTGTTGCTGCTGCTGCGGCATGCCGCGTCCCTCTTCTCCAGTGACGGCGGCCGGCACCTTGCTGGGATGGAAGTACGTCTCGCGCAGTGCCAGCTCGAGCTGGCGCAGCAGGCCCCGGCACTCGGCGTCGAACTCGAGGGGGCTTTGCAAGATCGACTGGGTGTTGGCGTCGCGGTAGAGGCCGTTGAGCTGGACCAGCAGTCGCAGAGGTTTCGAGCGGCGAGCCTTGCCCTCAATGCGGGCCACCGCCTCGAGCGCGGTAGAGGTCGCAAACCGGGCGGAACGTGGCAGCGAGTCCTCGAGCAGGAGGCATTCGATCACGCGGTCCGCCGTCACGCCCCCGCCGTATCGAGCCTGGTAGGACTCGAACGCGAAGCAGCACTTCAACACCGCGGTCCACTCGAGGGCGTCCTCCGGGGAGTCCGCGAGCTCAGCGGATTTCTGAGTTACGACGCGGGTCACGTTCGCCGCGCGCTCGATGAACTTGCCGAGGCGAACGAAATCGCGCGCCTCATCGTGGAACATCGTGTCCTCGAGCAGGCCGCATTCGATCACGCGGTCCGCCGTCACGCCCCCGCCGTATCGAGCCTGGTAGGACTCGAACGCGAAGCAGCACTTCAACACCGCGGTCCACTCGAGGGCGTCCTCCGGGGAGTCCGCGAGCTCAGCGGATTTCTGAGTTACGACGCGGGTCACGTTCGCCGCGCGCTCGATGAACTTGCCGAGGCGAACGAAATCGCGCGCCTCATCGTGGAACATCGTGTCCTCGAGCAGGCCGTCCACCAGCCGGATGCTCATCTGCACGTCCATCAGAAAGGGATAGAGGTCAGGTTGCGCGACCGCTTCCTGGACGCGCCAATGCAGCGCGTTGACCTGTTCGTAAAGCTCGGTCGGAAGGGACGGGCGCACGGCCTGCGCGGCCAGCCGGGCCGACGCGACGCTGGCCCGCACCGATGGTCCCAGCGTGCCCGCCACCACCATCTCGATCGCCTGCTCGCGTCTACCGGTGTCGCTGTTGGGCCAACCCGCGAGCTCCATGAATCGAACCCAGAAGTCGGGTCCAGGCTCGTCGGTGCGGTCGAGCGCCAGGGCGACGTGCACGCCCAGGATGCGCGCGAGATGGTCGGCCCGCTCGAGATGGCGACCCAGCAATGCGAGCGAGGTCGCGGCGCGGCTAAGCATCCGGGCCCGGGAACTCGTCGTCGTCGGCCATTACCCACGTGTCGCGGCTGCCGCCGCCCTGCGAGCTGTTGACGACCAGCGAACCGGGCCGCAGCGCGACGCGCGTCAGGCCACCCGCGGTGACGTAGATGTCCGGCCCGGTGAGCACGAATGGTCGCAGGTCCTGGTGGCCCGGCCGCAGCCTGCCGCCGTCGAGCACCGGCTGGATCGACAGCGCGACGACGGGCTGGGCGATGAAGGCGCGCGGCGCGGCGATGATCCGGCGGCGAAACTCTTCGCGTTCCTCCGCTGTCGACGCGGTGCCGATGAGCATCCCGTAACCACCGGAAGCGTCGACCGTCTTCACGACCATCCGGTCGAGGTGCTCGAGCACGTACTTGCGGTCGGAATCATTTGCGCAGAGGTAGGTCTCGACGTTGGGCAGGATCGGATCCTCGTTGAGGTAGTAGCGGATGATCTTCGGCACCATCGCGTACACCGCCTTGTCGTCCGCCACGCCGTTGCCGAGAGCGTTGGCGATCGCGACGTTGCGGGCGCGATAGGCGTTGACGAGGCCAGCCACCCCGACGAGCGACTCCTGCCGGCCGAAAATCGGGTCGAGCCACTCATCGTCGATACGTCGATAGATCACGTGAACGGGGCGCAGTCCTCGTGTGGTCCGCATGAAGACGTGGTCGTCGTCGACCACCAGGTCGGTGCCCTCCACGAGCTCGATCCCCATCTGCTTGGCCAGGTACAGGTGCTCGTAGTACGCGGAGTTGTTGATGCCCGGCGTCAGCAGAACGACAGTCGGGTCGTCTACGCCGCCAGGTGCAAGCCATCGGAGGTGGCGGAGCAGCTCGTGGATGTAGCCCTCGACCGGACGCACGGGGTAGCCCGCGAAGAGGTCGGGCAGGATCCGCTTCATCACGTACCGGTTGGCCTGGACGTAAGACGCGCCCGAGGGGGTGCGCAGGTTGTCTTCGAGGACGAAGAAGTCGCCCTTTTCATTCCGGATCAGGTCGATACCCGCGATGTTGCAGTGGATCCCGTGAGGTACCTCGAGCCCTTCGACCTCGCGCAGGTAGAGCGAGCTGCTCAATACGATCTCGGGCGGGATCGCGCGCTGCCTCAGGATCAATTTGCGCCCGTAGACGTCGTCCAGGAACAGGTTCAGGGCGCGCAGCCGCTGGGCCAGCCCGGCCTCGAGGCGCTCCCAGGTGCGGGCTTCGATGACTCGCGGGATGACGTCGAACGGAAACACCTTCTCGGTGCCCTGCGCGTCGGGATAGACGGCGAAGGTGATGCCGTGGTTGCGGAACATCTCCATCGCGAGCTGGTGCCGGCGCTGGAGCTCGTCCGGGCCCAGGCGATTCAGCTGCTCGTAAAGTCGACGGTACGCGGGTCGCGGCTGACCGGCGGCCGCAAGCATCTCGTCATAGAACCCGTTGAACTGGTAGTTGGCATCGAGATTCACGAAACCCACCGCTATAGTGTCTGCGCCATCCCGCAATCTGCGAAAACGCTCAATTTACGGGTCGGCTGCGAGTTCAAATACGACGTGAGCGCCCCGACTGTCGCCACCGTTCAGGTGCGCCCTCGCTCCGACGCCGGCCACCAGCTGGTCAGCGAGAGCTGGTCCACCCAGCCACCTGTCCCGATCGACGAGTACGCCGACTTCTATGGCAACCCGGTCAAGCGCCTGGTCATGCCGCAGGGCGCGCTGGATCTGCGTTATGACGCTGTGGTGGCAGTGCCCGACGAGCCCGACCTGGACGCCACCGGGGCGCCCCAGCTCCCCGTCGACGAGATCCCGGGCGAGCTGCTCCACTTCACGCTACCGAGCCGCTACTGCCTTTCCGACCAGCTGATGGGCATGGCCTGGGAGCTCTTCGGACAGACCGACCCAAGCGCCGCGAGGGTGAAGGCGATCTGCGACTGGGTCCATGACAACATCCAGTTCCAGTACGGGACCAGCAACCCACTCACCACCGCGGTGGATGTGCTCGAGCAGCGCAAGGGCGTCTGCCGCGACCTGGCCCACCTCGCCATCACGTTCTGCCGGGCCCTCAACATCCCGGCCCGGTATGTTTTTGGATACCTGCCCGACATCTACGTGCCGCCCGACCCCGCGCCGATGGACTTCGCCGCCTGGATGGAGGTCTACCTCGGGGATCGCTGGTGGACGTTCGACCCGCGCAACAACGTCCGCCGGGTCGGCCGCGTCTTGATCGGCCGCGGCCGCGATGCGCTCGACGTGGCGATGATGACCACATTCGGTCCTGCCGCGTTCAAGTCCATGGTGGTATGGGCGGACCTGGACAAGGCAAGCTGATGGCGATCGACCCGGCCTCTGTCGACTGGAGCACCGCGAGGCGCGCGGCCTATCTCGTCCGGCAGAGCTTCCGGTACGAATACCCCCAGCCCATCCGCGACTTGAGCCACCGGCTCGTGGTGATCCCACCGGAGCGGTTCGGCGACCAGACACGGCTCTGGCACGAGGTTTCGGTGGGACTTGATGGGGCGCGGTTGGAGAATCGCAACGATCGCTTCGGCAACGTGGTCTTCGACGTCTTCGCGCGGCAGGTGCCGGCCGCGATCGAGTTCGTCGCCGAGGTTTCCGTCGAGCGCAGCGCTGCCGAGCCGAACCGTCTTGCCGACGGCTGGCTCGCCGAGGGCTACCTTCTCGAGCCGTCCGCCCTCACCGCGGCGGACGATGCGATCATGCGCGCCGCCGACGACCTGGCGACCGCATCGGAGTGGGGTTTGCCGCTTGCGGACCGGATCAACGACTGGGTCTACCAATCGATGACCTACCGCTACGGCGTCACAGGCGTGCGCACGACGGCGGCCGAGGCGCTCGCATGCGGCGCCGGGGTTTGCCAGGACTACGCGCACCTGATGCTGGCCCTCTGCCGCGCCTGCGGCCTTCCGTCGAGGTACGTCTCGGGGCACCTGCTCGGCCAGGGCGGCACCCACGCCTGGGTCGAGGTGATCCTGCCGACGCGTGACGGCACGGGGGACGCCATCGCCCACGCGTTCGACCCGACCCACGCCAGCCGGGGTGGGCTCGGCTACGTGAAGGTGGCCGTCGGCGGCGATTACTCGGACGTGGCGCCGACCTCGGGCACCTACGTTTCGGGCGCCCAAGGCCGGCTGACGGCAACAAAAAGGGTCTCCTTGGTCGACGTCGGGTAGGCACCCTCTCCCCCCAGGGGAGAGGGCGGGGAGAGGGGGGATCGCCCCCGCTACATCGCCGGCGTGATCTCGTACACCGTGATCTTGCCGCCCGACTGCAGCACCGGGCAGCCCTTCGCGAGCTCAGCCGCGGCGTTCAGCGAGTCGGCCTTGAGGATCGAGTAGCCGGTCGCCGGCGGGTTGCCGACCGCACCGTCGTGGACGGCTCCGTTGGAAACGTTCTTGGCGTGCTCGGCGAACGGGTTGCCGGCGTCGACGATCTTGTCGCCGAGCTTGCCGAACCAACCGCCCCAGGCCTGCATCGCCTTTTCCCGCTCCGCGGGGGTCGTTCCTGCGCTGCCTCCGCTGTACAGAAGCACGAAATTCGCCATGCCGATCTCCTCCTGAATGATCTCCGTGGACTCATCTCAGTCGACGATCGGACGATGCCGAAATCGACAGTTCTTATGAAATCCACACGCACCGGGCTATAAATCGCTCGGATGGCAGGCTCCCGGATCCTCGTGGTCGAGGACGACCCCAGGCTGGCGGCGACGGTCGAGCGTGTTCTCGCCGCGGAGGACCACGACGTCGAGGTCGCGGCCGACGGCAACGAGGCGCTGCGCCGAGCCCGGGGGCGGCCCTTCGACCTCGTCGTCCTTGACATCATGCTGCCGGGTCTCGACGGAATCGCCGTCTGCAGGCGGCTGCGCGCCGCGGGCCCCGTTCCGATCCTGCTCCTGACCGCGCTCGGGGGCACCGAAGAACGGGTGCGGGGGCTGGACTCGGGCGCGGACGACTACCTGGTCAAGCCATTCGCCTACGAGGAGCTGCTCGCACGGGTACGGGCGCTGCTGCGGCGCACAGCGCCGGCAGACCACCTGCGCTTCGGCGACCTCCGCCTCGAACCCGCCGGCCGCAGCGCATGGCGCGGCGACCACGCGCTCGAGCTGACCGCCACGGAATTTGACCTGCTGCAGCACTTTCTGCGCCACCCGAGGCAGGTCCTTTCGCGCGAGCAGCTCATCGATGCCGTGTGGAAAGGCGAGGCCGAGTCCGACAACGTCGTCGCTGTCTACGTCGGATACCTGCGCCATAAGCTTGGCGAGCCGCGTCTGCTCCACACAGTCCGCGGCGCGGGCTACGCGCTGCACGAGTAGTGTCCCTGCGCCTCAGGCTCGCCCTTTTCGGCGCGGCCGTCGTCGCTCTCGCGTTGGTGGTCTTCGGGTCGCTGCTCTACGCGCTGCTTTCACGCGGTGTGGTGACGAATCAGGACGACGCACTTCGATCCCGGGCTCACGACGCGGTCGCGGCCCTCAACACAACCAATGACTTGTCACCCCGACAGGTGCTTGTGCCTTCCGACTTGCGCACGAGCACGGACATCTTTGTCGAAGTGTTCGATCCGAGGTGGATGCTCATCTACTCAACGGCTCAGCTGAACGGCACAGCACCAGAACCGTCGGCGCGGCTCCGGGTCGCGAGCGCCGAGCTGTTGGTCGGTGGCTATTTCGACACCGACGGCGGCTTCCGTTACTACGGCCTGCCGTTTGACCGCGGTTTCGTGGTCACCGGACAGTCGACCAAGGTCCCGCAGTCCAGCTTGTCCGGGATCGTGGTCTTCCTAGTCGTCTCGGCCGTGCCCGCGCTGGTCGCCGCACTCATCGCGTCGTGGCTTGTCGCGGGGCGTGCCCTGGCGCCTCTGCAGGCGGTCGCCGTCGAGGCTGAGGAAATCGGCCGCAAGCGCGATTTTGGGCGGCGGCTCCCTCCGTCGCCCAGCCGCGACGAGGTGGCCAGGCTGACCGCAAGCTTCAACCAGATGCTGAGCCGGCTGCAGGACGCGTTCGAGTCCCAGCGCCGGTTCGTGGCCGACGCCTCGCATGAGCTGCGTACGCCGCTGACCACGATCCAGGGCAACGCCGGCCTGCTCGCCTCACGCTCGGTTGGGGATGACGTCAGGCAGGCGGCGGTCACCGACATCGTCCAGGAGAGCGGGCGCATGGCCAGGCTCGTCGACCGCCTGCTGACGCTGGCGCGAGCCGACTCAGGACTGCAGCTCCACCTCGTGGCCATCGATCTCAAGCCGGTCGTCGACGAGGTTTGCCGCCAGGCGGTCGCCGCGCATCCCGGCCGGAAGCTGAGGGCCGAGACCGCGGGCGCCTCAGTTGATGGCGACGAAGACGCGCTCCGGCAGCTTATGTGGATCCTTCTCGACAACGCGTTTCGGTACGCATCGTCGGCGGTCGAGGTCCGTCTGTATGTCGAGCCTGGCTGGGCCCGATTGCTCGTGAGCGACGACGGGCCAGGCGTGGCGCTCGAGGAGCGCGATCGAATCTTCGAGCGGTTTTATCGCGCCGATGCATCGCGCACCGGCTCTCACTCGGGCCTGGGCCTGTCCATCGCAAGCTGGATCGTCGCTCAACATCGCGGCCGTATCGTCGCGATCACGTCCGGCCTCGGCGGGGCGTCGTTTGTGGTGGACCTTCCTCTCTTACCCGGTTCTTAAGTGCGGCGGCCACGATCGTGGCATGTTCGACATTGCGCCTGATCACGCGATAGGTCTCTACGCCGGTGTGCTCGCGCTGCCCTTTGCGTTGCTTGCGATTCGCCTCCGCTCCGCGGCTCGAGCGGTGCCGGGAACGGTTCTCGCTGCGTCAGTCCTGATGGCGATCGCGGGCGCGATCCACCTCGGCCTGGTGTGGACGCATCGCGACGAGACCATCACCGCGTTGCTTTTCGCGTTGAACGGCGTCTCCTACATCGTTCTGTCGCAGCTCTACACGAGGCGGTGGTGGCGACCCGCGTCGGTCGGGCTCATCACGGCGACGCTCTTCGGTTACCTCGGCTACATCGTGCTGAACTTCGACACCCCGGACCAGGTGGCGGTGGCGACCAAGCTCCTCGAGCTGACCACTCTTGGCATGGTCCTCGTGCCCACTCAAGGCGAGACGCGTAAGCGCAGATCGCGGTGGACCATGCTCGGGGTCGCTGTACCGCTCCTCACCGTGGTGACGGTCGCAGTCGTGTGGATCGACGACCTGGCTCGGCCCGACGCTCTCCACGCGCACGCCGGCGCGGTACTCCAGGCAGCCAACGACACGGCGACGCCAGAGCAGGTCGCGGCGGCCAAGAAGCTCTACGACGAAACCGCCGCCGCGATCACGCCGTACCGCGACTGGCATGCCGCGTGGGCCGCGGGATACCGCCCCGGCCCGCAGAACACCCCGTCGACGCACTGGATGAACCAGCGCTACGTCGACGCGGGATACGTGATGGATCCGCGCCATCCGCAGGGGCTTGTCTACGCCAACACGAAGCACGGGCCGGTCCTGCTCGGTGCGATGTTCCAGATGCGGCACATCGGCCAGTTCGGTCCCGACCCGGGCGGCCCGCTCACGGCCTGGCATCAGCATGAAAACATCTGCTTCACGCCGTTCGGCTTCGAGTTCAGCCTCATGACACCAACGGCGACCTGCCCCCTCGGGTCGATCGACCTTAGCGTGCCGCCCATGCTGCATGTGTGGATCGTCGACAACCCCGGCGGTCCATTCGCAGTCGACATCGACTCCAAGGTGGTGAAACAAATTGATCAGAGCTGACGCGTCGAGCAGGCCCGAGGCGGCATTCGTGCTGCTCCTCATGCAGAGCGTCTTCTGGCTCATCGCCGGAATCTCGGCCGCGCCGTTCGTACTGGGTGGTGAGGTTTTCATGGCCGGCCTGGCTGTCGCGACGTTGCTTCTCGCCCTCGGAACATGCATGGGCGCGATCGGCGTCCTGTGGCGCCGGACCTGGGCCAGGGTCGCGGTGATCGCGCTCGAGGTCACCTGCCTCTTCGGCTCGGCGGTGCTGCTGTTGGTCCCGCTCGGATTCAATCGCGGGCTCGTGTCCGTGCTCGTCAACGTGGCCGTCCCGGTGGCCGTGATCGTGTTGTTACGGAAGGATCGAGAAGCTAGCCCGTCGCGCGTGCCTTGAGCGAACGCCGCTTGAGGGCTGCGTCCGCGTCGTCAGTCGTCACATAGCGACGGCGAAAGTTGCGAAGCGCGAAGCGGTCGCAGGCGGTCTCGGCCGACGATCCTTTGCCGAGGACTTCGTACAGGTACCAGTGCAGCCACTCGTGGCAGTAGAGGAACCGCAGCACGTCCCGCCTGCCCCTGAAGGACACGGTCTCTGAGGCCCAGGCAAAACGCATGCCCTCGCCGCGCTTGCGCCGCGCGGCGTAGATCACCGGCTCGCGGAATGGCTTGAACGGGATCGGCACCTGGAGCACGATGCGCCTCTCCTCGAACTCGCATCGGGCCGCCAGGTGGGGCGCCCAGCGATAGCGAAGCGGCCTCACCACGACCTCGTAATCGCAGCGCGGCAGCCCCTCCAGGGCGCGCCTTGCCTGGGCGGTGCTGAAGCCGGCAAGCTCGGACCGGATCGCCATGGCCGACCAAGGATATGCGTTACCTCTACGTAGGAGGAACACCTAATGCCAGATACCGTGGTCGGCCTTTTCGGGACCCGTTCGGAGGCTGAAGAAGCCCTTCGAAAACTCAAGGATTCGGGCTTTGGAGACGGCCAGTTGGCCCTTTCCACGCCGCGGATAGGCCGCCATGGCCACTATGGCCTGAAAGTGCTGATCGGCATCGTCGTGGGCGCCCTCCTGGGAGCCCTCGCGGGTGCGGTCGCGACCGGGATGGTACCCGGCGTGCACCCGCTGGTGCCGGGCAACCTGGGGGCCACGTTCCTGTTCGGGGCGGTGGCAGGCGCCGCGACCGGCGGCGTGGCAGGGGCCCTCCTCAGCATGGCGGCGTCGGGCGACCGTGCCCTCTACTACGAGCAGGAGGTGGAGTCCGGCCGGTTCCTGGTCAGCGTGGCTGGGCCGCGTCTGGCGGAGGCGCGGGACTTGCTCCGCGCCGCGGGAGCGATGGAGGCCGCCCCGGTCGAGGCGCCCGTGGACGCGAGCCGGCCCCGACCGGAAAGCGGGTGAATCAAGAAGTCCTCGGTACCAGGCTGACCTGACTCGTTAAGAGATTGGGGGAGCTTGGCCAGCAATGGCCGAGCCCTCCACTGTTTTTAGATTGCTTTGGGGGTCTTGACCAGCCAGGCCACGAAGGTTCCGGTGGCGACCCCGATCAGCGCCCCGACGCCCACGTCGCTCGGGAAGTGGTGCCCGAGGTGGACCCTCGACGCGCCAACTCCTGCCGCGAGCGCGAAGACGAGCGGCGAGGCTTTCGGGTAGAACACCGACACCGCCGTCGCGGCCGCGAACGACGACGCGGAGTGGCCCGATGGAAAGGACGCGTCCGTCGTGCGGATGCCGACGACCAGCACATTGCGCCCGACATGGGGCCGGTTGCGCTTGAAGACCGGCTTCACGATGCGCTGGACGAGGTAGGTCGTGCCCAACGACGCGATCGCCGTGGCCAGCCCCGCCCGCCGGCCTCGAGACCCTCCAAGCCAGGCCATCGCGACGCCGGCGCCTACCCAGCCAAGCCCCTCGCCGAGGTCGGACAGCAGCGTCACGTAGCGGTCGCCCACGGGGGAGTGGGGCAGACCGTGAATCATCAGGTAAAGCCGGCGGTCGAGGCTCTCCGGCAGGATCCGTGGCGGCTCGAGGTGTGGCGTCTGCATCTAGGTAGGAAACGCGCGAAGGCCGGTCGGCGTTGCGCAGACGTTCTGGTTCTGGGATGAGGCGCAGCACGACACGGGCTCGGCAGGGTGGCGGATCTCGGATCGCGGCCTGGTGGGATGCCGTGCTGGCCGGGGAGAGCGACGAGCCGCATCCGATTTTTGGCGAACGTATTTCGGTGCGGGTTACCGGCGAGCGCCTCGTCATCTCCGGCGAGCTCGAGCGGGACGAGGACCGGGACGCGCTTCTGCAACAGGCCCGCGCGCGCATCGGCCATGGCATCCGAGAGCTCGACGCGGCGCGCCTCAGGATTGCACATGGCCACGAAAGACCCGGCCTGCTGGACCAGACGCTGGTGGCCGCATTTCCGGATCGCGAGACGGCCGACTTGGCCCGCAAGTTCGTCCTCGAGCACAGCCGCGTAACGCCGAAGAGCGAGTCGGTCATCGACGGGACGAACACCGGTTACCTGCGCAAGATGCTTCCTGAAGAATTTCTCGAGGACCTGCGCCGACGCATCGAGAGAGGCGACGTCCTGCTCGTGTTGCGAGTCGATGAGACGGAAGCATTCCGTGTGCGTGAGCTCCTGGATGAGGACACTCGAACCAGCTGGACGATCGCCGCACCGCCCACCTTGATCGCCCCGGGAAAGTGATGTGGGCGAAGTAGCGCGTCGCGTTCCGCGCAAGTCAGATGCGAGATCGGCTCGCGACGCCGTCAAAGAGAAGCTCACCGCCGCCGACGTTCTCAAGGTCGCCGGTCCCGGGGTCATCAGCGGCGGCGCCGACAACGACCCGGCCGGGATTGCCACCTATTCGGTCGTCGGGGCCACCGCGGGCCTTGCCCAGAACTGGCTGCTGTTCCTCTCGACGCCGATGTTGATCGTTGTGATGCAGATGTCGGCCAAGGTCGCCAGCGTGACGAAGACCGATCTCGCCACCGTTCTCCGCACGGTGTATGGCGGGCGGGTCGCCACGCCGGCGGTGCTGCTCATGGTGATCGCCAATGTGATCACGATGGGCGCCGACCTGCTCGCGATGGGAGCCGCGATCCAGCTCATGACGGGTATCAGGTTCATCTACTGGATCGTTCCACTCGCCGCCGCGATGGCCTGCATCACGATCTTTCTCGACTACCGGGTGATCAGCAAATACATGCTGTGGCTTGTCGCGGTCTTCGCCACCTACATACTTGCCGCGATACTCGCGCGGCCGAACTGGGGCGAGGTGCTCCGGAGCACGGTCGTGCCACACGTGCAGATGAACGCAAGTTTTCTCCTCGGGGCGGTAGGCATGCTCGGCACGACGATCACTCCATATCTCTTCTTCTGGCAGACGAGCGGAGAGGTGGAGGAAAAGCGCGGCGTCCAGCAGCTGACCCGCACCAACCTCGACATCGCGATCGGGATGGTCTGGTCGAACCTGACGGCGTTCTTCATCATCGTTGCCACCGGCGCGGTGCTGTTCTCACATCACGCACAGATCAAAACCGCTGCGGACGCGGCTCGTGCCCTCGAGCCTTTCGCCGGCCACTACGCGACGGCGCTCTTCGCGGTCGGAATCATCGGAGCCGGATTGCTCGCGATCCCGGTGCTCGCGGCTTCGGCCGCGTTTGGCGTGGCCGGTCTGGCCGGATGGCGCCGCGGGCTCGGCCATAAAGCGCGCAACGCGCCGCAGTTCTATGTCGTGATCGGGCTTTCGTTCCTGGTTGCGATGGAGCTCGCGATCTCTGCGATCGACCCGATCAAGGCTCTCTTCTACTCGCAGGTCCTCGACGGCCTAATCGCTCCGATCCTGATCGTGCTCATGCTGCTGATCACGTCCAGCCGCAAGGTGATGGGCGACTTCACCAACGGAGTCCTTACGAATGTGACCGGCTGGGCCGCCGCAGGCGTGATGGTGCTGGCCGACGTGGCGCTCGCCTACCAGGTCGCGAGGAACGGGTTACCGAGCTAGAGCCGACCCCTTGCGCGTAAGGCCAATACGCGGAGCGTTCAAGCAGTGAGGCACGAGTGGGACCGCCAGCAGTCGAGACGACCGGCGCCGACCGGACCGCGAAACCGCGCGGCTTGATCGCGTCGGTGGTCAGCGACGCGCAGCGCCTGGTGTCACTCGAGATCGCCCTGGCCAAGCAAGAGCTCAAGGAGCTCGCCACCGGCAACGCGATCGCGGCCGGGCTCATTGGATTGGGTGGCCTGTTGTTGGTCCTCGGTCTGCTCGTCGCCCTGCCCTCGCTGGTGGTGATCCTCGTGCCGTGGCACTGGCAGGCAGCGGCCGCGTGGCTGGGCGCCTACATCGTGCTCGGCCTCGTCCTGATCAGCATCGGAAAGGCACGACTCAAGCTTCGCTTGCCCCCGCGGACGATCGAGAGCCTGAAGGAGAACAAGGAATGGGCGCTTCGGCGCGTGAAATCGAACGGCAGATAAAAGAGACGCGCGACCGGATGGATGGCAACCTGACCGAGCTCGAGGGACGCGCCGTCTCGAACGCCGCACGCTACGGTCGCCTTGCAGCGATCGGTCTCGGTGTCTTCGTCGTGGGCGGCGGAGTGTTCCTGATCTACCGGCGAATGCGAAAGCCGACTCTGCGAGATCGCCTCGACGGCCTTTCGATCGAGAAGCTGCGCTCACTCGCCGGAGGGCTGTCAGGGCGGCTGAAGGATGAGCTGCCTTCGGTGACCGTCACGGTCAACGAGAAGATTGAGCGCGAGCCCGGGACTTTCGAGAGCATTCTGCGCAAGGTCGCGCCTGCGCTCGTGGGCACGGCTTCGACCGCGGTGCTCGAGAGGGTCTCGCGGCCGGCGGCCGAGACAGACGTGGGCTCGCCGCACCAGGCGGACTGATCATCCCGTCCCTCCGGGCTCGGGGTCAGGCGCTCGTCGAGCGCGCGCAGAAGACGGTGCCCGCGCGCGTCCTGACTGCTTACGGCGAGAGCCAGGCCACCAACTACGCGCTCGCCCTTGCCTTCGCCGGATTCATGTCCATGTTCCCCATGATCGCCGGCGCCCTGGCGATCATCGGGCTCGCCATCCGCGACCCTTCGACCAACCTTCACTTCCAGCTCCTGGTCCTCCAGGTGTTTCCGGCCAGCGCTCAGCCCGAGCTCCAGAAGGCGCTGCAGGGGGTGAAGGAATCGGCCGGATGGTTGGGGTTGGTCTCCATCGCCGGCCTGATCTGGAGCGCGAGCAGCATCTTCGCGACCATGGAGTTTGCCCTCACGCAGATCTTTGGCTCGCGGCAGCGCGACATGCTGCGCCAGCGTTTGATGGGCCTGGTGATGATGGTCGTGCTCGTCCTGGCGATCGTTGTGACGGTCGGCGTCAACGCGATGGCCAGCTTCGTCCCCGTCCCCTGGGTGGGGGCCGTCATCAGCTTTGTCATCGGCTCGGTCGTGATGGTGTCCCTCCTGATCGCCCTCTACCGGTTCGTTCCCAACCGGACGTTCCGGCTGCGGGACGTCGTCCCCGGGGCGCTGCTCGCGGGCGTTCTGATTGAAGTCCTGTCGCTCGCCTTTCCGCTGTATGCGCGCGTGGCCGGCGGCTTCAACACCTACGGCGCGCAGTTCGCGCTGTTTTTCGTGCTCGCCACATGGTTCTACCTGCTCAGCCAGCTGCTCCTGCTGGGCGCCGTTTTCAACCGGTTCCGGCTGGGCGACCCGGCCCACCGGGGCATCATCGCGAGCCCGCTGCTCGAGTCGAGGGAGAAGCCAGCGCCGGTCGAGTCGATCGAGCAGAAAAAGATTGAAGCGCAGCCAGCCACGTCGCCGAGGCGCTCCATTTTCCAGCGCATCGCGCTCGGGATCGTTGTTGTCGTAGGGGTCGCCGGGGGCCTGGTCCGGCGCCGCCGCTCCCGTACCGCGTCCTAGTTCGGCCCGAGTTCAACCGAAGGTAGTCGCCCCGCCGTCGGGCGTTACCGAGATGAGCGGCCCAGGCGGCGACTCGAGGAAGCAAGGGTCGTAGTTGATCTCAAAGGAGGTTCGTGCGTTTGGGAACTCTGCTTTTCGTACTGCTGATCATCCTGGTGCTCGCCGTGCTCCTGGGAGCGGGTGGGTACAGCGTCCGCCGCTACTGGAGCCCTGCCGGCTCCGAGGTGGTGGAGACGAGCGATTCGGTTGGTGGAGCGGGTGCGGGCGTCGCCGCGGCGATCCTCGCGCTGCTGGTGCTGATTCTCCTGTTCTTCGGCTTCACGCAGTGGAACTGGTTCGGCACCCGGTCCGTCTCACCGTCGACAATCAACAACCCATCCGTCGCGTCGCCGATGCCCAGCAGCGGCGGCGGCGGGGCCAGCGCATCGCCTAGCGCCCAAGCGTCTCCGTCGAAGTAGTCTCCCTGACCCTCCTCAGGGGAGCTGCGGGGCCGCGTCCGTGAGGACCGGCCCCTTTTTCTGGAGAGCGGTTCGGACTCCCAAAACCCCGAGTAACGCGCCTCCGCACAGGCGTTCTCCTAATAGAGGCATGAATCACGGCTGGCGCCCGTGCGCGCGTGGCGCACCTGTGAGGGATCCAGCCGCAAAGGAGGTGTAATCAAGGGTGATTGCGTTGATCGTCTTGATCCTGCTGCTGCTGCTTCTCGGCGGGGGCGGTCTGCTGGCACCGGCGCTTCACATCCTCTGGATTCTGCTCGTCATCGGGCTGATCCTCTGGCTGCTCGGCTTCTTCGTGCGCGCCGCCGAAGGCACTCGCTGGTACTACTGGTAAGGCCCGCCGCAGCGGTGGCCGGGGTGCCTGCCGGGAAGCGGGCACCTTTTTCTTTACAAGAACTTACGACGTGTACGAGCCTTGTCTCCTACACCCGTACGGTGACAGAATTGCCAGGGGATCGATACTTGCCCTGTCAGCCGCGGGTTGCGTTGGTGGAGAGGACAGGAATGAGCATCGTGCAGCTTCCAATCGACAGGCTGTCGGGCAGGGCCGAGCGCATCGCCCTTCGCCGGGGCCTGGCGGCAAGCCGGTTTGGCGCCGCACTTCAGCTCGTGCAGCGTCAGACGCCGGCGCCGACTTACTGCGCGAGCTGCGCCGCGCCGATCGATTTCGGCGCAGTGTGGCGGGGGGAAGAGGCCTTCTGCAGCGTCGAGTGTTCGCTGGGGGGCAATCGGCCTGCGTAGGGACTGAGCGGGAGCCTTCGCGTGGCTCCCGCTCATTAGTCTTTGGGGAGCCTGATGCGACGGCTCCTGCTGTGGTGCGCGCGGAATCCCTGGCTCGCCGCGCATGTGCCGCGCTGGCGCTTTGCCCGGCGCGCCGTCAGGCGCTTCCTTCCCGGCGAGGGTTTTGACGCCGCTCTGAAGGCTGCGGCCGACTTCAAGGCCCAGGGCATCGGAGCGCTGTTCACGCTGCTCGGGGAGAACATCACCGACCTCGAAGACGCAAATCGCGTCGTTGCCCACTACGAGGAGGTGCTCGCTGCCTCGGCTGGTCTGGTCGCCGAGGTCTCGGTCAAGCCGACTCAGCTCGGCCTCGACATCGATCCCGTCGCCGCCTTCGCCAACCTCGAGCGGCTTGCGCGCGCAGCCGCCACGGCCAAGAGCTTTCTATGGATCGACATGGAGGGCAGCGCGTACACCGAGCGGACGATCGACCTCTACCGCCGCTTGCGCTCAGCGCACCCACAAGTCGGCATTGCCCTCCAGGCGTACCTCCACCGCACCGTCGGTGACGTGGTCGACCTGATGGCGCTCAAGCCCGCGATAAGGCTGGTCAAGGGTGCGTATGCCGAACCTTCGACGATCGCATTCGCGGCGAAAAAGGAAGTCGATGCCAATTACCTGGCTCTCTGCGTCTTGATGCTGCCGGAGGTCAAGCTGCGGCGACTTCGCCTGGTGCTCGCCACGCACGACACCGACATGGTCGCCAGGGCCTGGCGCTTCGCGCAGGCGCTCGGGATGGAGCGCAAGGAGCTCGAGGTTGCGATGCTCTACGGAATCCGCACCGACGAACAGGTTCGGCTCGCGCGGGAGGGGTTTGCGGTGCGTGACCTTATCGCCTACGGCGATGCCTGGTACGCCTGGTACCTCCGCCGCCTGGCAGAGCGCCCCGCCAACGTTTGGTTCGTGGCGAGGCAGCTCCTTCCGTAACGCGTTGCAAGGCGCCGCGTGCCCCTCTCCCCGCGGGGAGAGGGGCTTACCTCTGCAGGGAGCGGGGGAGCCCCGCCGTCCCGCTAGGGAACCGTCGGCACCTGACCCGCGTTCTCCTGCGCCTCGCGCGCGGCGCTTTCACCGGCCTCATGCGTCGCATCCTCGTTGGGCACGAACTTGCCCGGCGTGGTGGTTGACGCGGGGCTCGGCGACGGCGACGCCGCCTGGGCGGCGAGCGTGGTCGCGCCGTAGAGGACCGCGCCTGCCACACCTCCTACGAGCATCGACCCCGCGATGGCAGCCGCGGCGATTGTCTTGCGAACTCCGATCATCTGCTTGCCTCCTTGCTTTGATCGCCCGTTCGTCGAGCGTCGAGACCTAGACTGGCGGCGGCCGCTCAGCGCGCCGTGTGAGGAGGCTGGGATTTGGCCAAGACCTGATGATCCGTTCGGGCACGAATTTCGTAGGGGTTGACATGAGCTTCAGCATCGAGCGCTACAAGGAAGAGTCGAAGAAGGTCGACATCACCGGGATCGCGTGGGACGAAGTCGCAGCGCATTCCCTGTCGAAGGGCGACCTGTTCAGCCTGCACTACATGATGGACATCGAGAACCACGTTCCTCTCTACCTGTCCCATCTGCTGGTGACGCGGGCGTGCATGGACCCGATCCTCACAGCGTTCCTCGCATGCTGGAACTACGAAGAGCTGTGGCACGGCGAGAACATCGGCCGCCTGCTCAACCTCTACGGGATCGAGTTCGACACCCAGGACCGCATCGCCAACGTGCGCGCCAACCTCGGTGTGCAGAACAGCTTGAGCATCCTGACCACAATGGCCGGTTCGTGGCTGCTCAAGAACTTCTCCGCCGTCTACCTCTCGATCGGCGCGATCAACGAGCTGACGACCCTCACCGGCTACAACGCCTTGATCCGCAAGTCTGGACATCCCGTTTTGAAAGACCTGCTGAGCCGGATCATCAAGGACGAACGCCGCCACTACGCCTTCTACTTCAACTCCGCCAAAGAATGGCTCAGTGGCAACGAGCGAGCGCAGAAGCTCGACCGGTGGATGCTGGACCGCGTCTGGGTACCGGTCGGCCAGGGCGTGAAGACGCAGGAGGAGGTCGACGCGCTCGCGATCTACCTGTTCGACGATGAGCAGGGCGAGGAGGAGCTGCTCGACCTGGACGCGAAGATCGGGAAGCTGCCCGGGCTCGCCGGCATCAAGCTGATGTCCAGGTCGCTGTACGCGGCAAGGGAGCGCGCTCGACGCAATCCCAGGTGGGGACAGCGCCTGATCGAGAACGAGGAGTGGGCGATCAAGCCGCCCAAGAAATCGCCGGTCGGCCAGCTCACCGGGCGCCGCGGAGTGCCGCAGGAGGCGGGCACGTCGTAGCGACAAGCGGCGACCGGGAGATCGCCGCGGGGCTTGCGGCAGGCAACCATGAGGCGCTCGCCGAGCTCTACGACCGTTATGGGGGGC
Source organism: Chloroflexota bacterium (assembly GCA_005887685.1). Taxonomy (GTDB): domain Bacteria; phylum Chloroflexota; class Dormibacteria; order Dormibacterales; family Dormibacteraceae; genus 40CM-4-65-16. The sequence continues at coordinate 48,891 of VBHJ01000003.1, forward strand.
TTGCCTATGGGATCGCCATGCGTGTGCTGGGCGACCCCGGCCGCGCCGAAGACGCAGTCCAGGACGCGTTCATGAACATCTGGAATCGCGCGACAACCTTCGACCGTGAACGCGGCTCGCTGCGTGCGTGGCTGCTGACGTCCGTGCGCAACCGGTGCATCGACTACCTGCGCGGGCGTGGTGCCCACGAGCGGCAGGAGCGCGAGCTGCAGCCCGAGCTCGCATACGCGGTGTCTCCATCAGACCCGTGGCGAGAGGTGGCCCTGTCCCTGGAGCGCGCGGCCGTGCGCGACGCGATGGCGAGCCTGCCTGCCGAGCAGCGCCAGGTCGTCGAGATGGCCTACTTCGGCGGCTACACGCACACCGAGATCGCCGACATGACGCAAGTGCCGCTCGGCACCGTCAAGGGCCGCATGCGGCTGGCGCTCGAGAAGTTGGGTTCGTATCTCCGCGGTCGAGGCACGGTCGATGTCTGACCACGAAGAGCTCGAGAGCTCCGTCGCGGCGTGGGTTCTGGGCGCCCTCACACCTGAAGACGCCGAGGCGATCCGCTCGCACGTGGAAGGCTGTCCGACATGTCGCGAGGTGGCTGCCCGGCTGCGCCGCGTGGTCGGCGCCATTCCGCTCGCAGTCGAGGAATCGGTCCCGCCGCCGCGCTTGCGTGAGCGCGTGCTCGCGGCTGCGGCGGCGTCCAGCCGTCCCTCGACCACGCCCGTCGCCGTCGTGCCCCCGCGTCCACGGCTCCAAGCACCCGGGCCTTCGCCCTTGGTTCGTCTCGGACGCAGGGTTCCCGTTTACGCCGCGGCCGCGATTGGGGTGGTGGCCCTGCTGGCCGGCGTCCTGGTCGGTGATGTTGCATTCCACGGAACGCAAAAGCCCGCTCCAAGCCAGGTCTCCCGCTTCACGATGTCCGGTCACCAGGACATGTCGGGCGCGCAGGCCAGCGTCATCGACCTCAAAGCCGACGCCCTCACGCTGGTCGATTTCACAGGTTTGCCTCAGCCCGGCGCCGGCCGCGTGTATGAGGTCTGGCTGATCCCGAAGGGCGGCAACCCGGAATCCGTGGCGGTGTTCGTCCCCGACAGCAACGGCGGCAAGGTTGTGCTGGTCAATCGCTCCCTCACCGGCTACGCCGTCATGGCGATCACCAACGAGCCTGGGCCGGACGGGTCGGCGGCGCCCACACAGCAACCGCAGCTCTACGGGAACGTGGCATAAAGAAAAACCGGCGACGCAACGTGCGTCGCCGGCTTTGGAATTCGAGACGCGGAGCTAGTTCTTGCCCGGAACGATGGGCGCGGGCAGCTCCTGGTCCTGAAGCATGTCGGGCTTCTCCAGGTTGTCGTCGTCGTCGCCCAACGGGTGCTCCCGTTCCTTGTGCTTGTCGAGCTCGATCGAGTTGGCGAACTCCTCGTTGCAGATGTCACACTTCACGGTTTCTACCCTCCGCACGCGAGGTATGAGGCGCTCGAACCTTGCGGCCCAAGCGCCTCAATTAGGAAAACGCGGGTGGGATCGCCGGTACTGGCCTGGAGTTCGTTCTCACTTCGAGAAAGGTTCGCGGAGGGAGAATGAATCCGGATGACTGAGGAGGCCGAGATGAGCACGCTTGCGGACGACATCAACAAGCAGATAGGCGCCGGGCGGAAGTCCATCGAGCGCTCGCTGGACGAAATGAAAGAAATGGAGATGCCCAAGCTGCCGCCCGCCGGGCTGGTGGCCGCCGGGCTGGTTACGGCGGTTGTCGCGGTCGGGATCGTGGGCTGGCTGGTTTATCGGAGCCGGCGCCGGCGCACCCTGGTGCAGCGATTGCAGGCCGCGCTGCCGGATTCGGTCCGCGACCTGCCCCAAGGCGTACGAGCCCAGGTGAAGCGGGCACTCTAGGTATACGGTTGGGATTGTCTAATTAGACACTCGTAGCCGCGTTTGGGTGGCTGGAGAGACAAGCCGCGGCCGGGATGAACCCGGCCGCGAGAGCAATGCTGGTATCTCGTCACGCCGCCTCGGCCGGGCTGAGGCGGAGCGTCTTCTTGGCCTTTTCGGGCAGCACCGTGCGGCCGTTGCCCGCGCTGAGCGCGCGCTTGGCCGACCGATATCCCCAGTCGATCAGCTCCCTGGTCCGGCTGAAGTCCGCGGGCGAGACGTCGGCGAGGTCTAGGGCGGGCATGACGTGGATGCTGGTCGAGTCCCTGTGCGCGGCAACCTCGGCGTCCAGCTTCTGCTCGACGATGCGCGCGAGCGCGTGGAGGGCCATTCCCAACGCGTTGGTCGGCTCGCGGTTGAGCCACGGATAACCCACCGGCAAGACATAGATCTCGTCTGCGCCGAGCTCGATGGCGACGGTGATGGGCGTGTGGTTCGCGACGCCGCCATCCACGTACTCGCGCCGGCCGATCGTCACGGGCGGGAACACACCGGGGATAGCGCAGCTCGCCAGCAGCGCCGGGATTGCCGGCCCCGACGCGAGTACGGCGGCCCGTCCGCTTTTCAGGTCGGTGGCCACGACGTGCAGGGGCAGGGAGGCCTCTTCGATCCGCTCGAACGGAACGTGCTTCTCGAGGACCCTGCGCAAGCTTTCATTGGAGATGAAGTGGTTGCTGCGGCCAAGTAGACCCGCGGCGCTGGTCAGGGGACTGATCGGAAACACGTCCTGGCGTCGCAGGCCGAGCCAGATGTCCTGGAGTTCGAGGGTGCCGTCGTGGTCTGGCCTGCCGGCGATCCAGGACGCGTTGACCGCACCCACCGAGGTGCCGACGAGGAAATCGGGGCGGATCCCGTTTTCGAAGAGCGCTCGCAGCATTCCAATCTGGACCGCGCCCAGGCTTCCGCCGCCGGAGAGGACGAAAGCGACACGTCGGTTCCCCCCGCCCTGAACATGGCGAGGGGAAGGCCGGATCATCGCGACTGGCAGGTGGGTCCCATCGTCAGGCCGCCTTGTTGGCGTCGTGGTCTCTGCGCCGCTTCTCCCGTTGGGTCTCGAGCATATCCGCGGCGTCCAGGCGATCCCACAGCCGCCAATCACTTTCCGACCGCCATACCTGGTCGAGCAGCGACTCGAACTGGCTGTGGAGGTCGGGTGCGTCGGACTTTGTTCTGAACCTCACCATTCGTCTCCTACTTCCAAAACGCGCACGGAGCCATCGAGCAACTACCACTATTGGACGGTTCTGGAATTCCACCGTTGATCTACCCCCCCAACCACACAGGCGCCGACGTGGCGTCGAGTCCGAGATCCGAGGTGATGCCGCGCACGGAGGCAGGGCCCGAGGAGTTGACGGTCCACAGCTGAAAATTGCCGCCAGGCGCTGACGGCGCGAGGTAGGCGATCGTCTTGCCGTCCGGCGAGAAAACCGGCGCGGTCACCAGCTGCCGGCTGACGAGCGTCGCCGGCGAGCCCATCGTCAGCGTCGTCGGGTCAAACGTCGCGACGTCGAGCTCGGCGGACTGATTTGACCCCTTGTTGCAGACCATCGCGATCAGCTTCTCGTCGGCTGACAGGGCGGGCTGGCCGCAACCGAGCTCGGGGGCGGTCAGCGCCTGGCCTGCGCTGCGCGCCCGCTTCTGAACCCAGACCTGCGCATGGACCTGGGAGGCGTCGTCGATCGAATACTTGGTGTAGACGATGCCGCCTTCGCGCAGTGGCACTGGGTATACGTCACCGCCCGTGTATTCGTTTGGATCGGTCCACTGCAGAGAGCTGCGCGAGGCAGGGCTGGACGGGCTGGAGAAGATGGTCAGGTCGACGCGGTACGGGTTGTATGGATCCTTCGGGTCGTAGTCGTAGAAGACTGTGGCTCCGTCCGCGCTGAACCGCGGATAGAACGACCAGTGATTGTTCTCCACCACGGGTCCCGGTACTGAGTTGTGGGTCAGCTGCGCCGTCACCCGGCCGGTCGTCGAGAGAAGGTAGAGGTCGGAGTAGTTGGCCTCCCGGCGCACCACCGCAAGCTGGCTTCCCCCGGGCGCCGCCGCCGGCTGCGTCCATCCATCGTCAGCGGTGACCTGGGTGAACGATCCATGCTGAAAGCGATAGATCGCGCCGGCCTGGACCACGTACATGGTCCGTGATCTGCGTCGGCCGCTGGACGACGGGCCGCTCGCCTTTCAGATAACCAGCTGCGTGATACACGCCGATGCCGAAGGCCAGCATTGCGATCACGAGAGTGGCGCCGATCAGCCAGCGCATCAGGGGAAGGTCTGGTGAACGACGGGCAGGATCTGGCCCCAGTCAGCGAAAACCACGCTCTGTCCGGCGGCCCAGCCTTCCGACGTGTAAGGCGGTACGAGCACCACGCGATGGATGTTCGAGCCGTTGAAGTCATTGGCAATCTCGATGAGGGCGCGCATGCGATCCAGCCCGATGCTGGTCTTGATCTCGCCGTTCAAGGAGCTGGCGAGGGATGGGAGGTCGGCGATGTTCAGGTGGGACGCCTGCGACTTGATCGCCAGCAGGAGCTGCTGCTGCCGCTCTGACCGGGCGAAGTCGCCTCGCACGTCGCCGTGCCGGGAGCGCACGTACTGCAGCGCATGCACCCCGTCCATGTGCGTTGCACCCGGAAGCACCGCGACGCGGTAATACCCATAAGGGTCATCACCGCTGTTGAGGTCTGCAGGGTAGAAGTCGTCCATGACTGGGTTTGTGACTTGAATGTCCACGCCGCCGAGCTTGTTGATGAGGTGGACGAGGCCGTTGAGGCCTATCCACACGTAGTCGTCGATGTGGACTTTGAAGTTGCTCTCGACCGCGCCCATCGCCGCCTGGGCGCCGCCGAGCTGGTAGGCCGTGCTGATCTTGCCGACGCCCTGGCCTGGGATGGGCACCCAGAGGTCACGCGGTATAGACAGCATGGTGGCTTGCTTGGTGGTCGGATCGACCCGCACCAGGATCATCGACTGGGTGTTGAGGCGGTCCGGGACGAACTTGGAATCGTCATCCGAACCCAGCAGCAGGACGGTGAACGGTTGGCTCGGAGTGCTGACCGGGTTCAGGTTGGGGAGAGCCGCCGGGCCGGCCGACGACGAACTGGCGGCCGTCTGGAAAAGGGGCAGGAAATAGGCGCCCAACCCTCCAGCTCCAGCCAGTACGAATCCCAGCACGACGATCCACGCACGTGGCATCACAGCGTCCGACCCTCCACCCGGGGAACGTCTGAAACCAGCCAAAAACCCGCCCCTGGCACTGACGCTACGTTGTTAAGGAGATGAAGGGCCTCTTCCTGATGATCGTGGCCGCCCTCCTGCTGGGAAGCGAATCCTGGCCGCATGCGGCACCCGCGGCGCCCCTCGCCGGCTTCAGCTACAGCCCGCTCATCTCGGAATCCGCGGGGCGCGATCCCGCCCAGGACCTAGGCCGATTGCTGGACGCGACCAACCCCGACCTGGTCCGACTGCCCGTGTACTGGCAGTTGGTGGAGCCGGAGCGCGACGTCCTGGATTTCAGCTCTGTGGACCAGCTGCTGGACGTGGTCGGGGCGCACAACGCCAAATCCACCGTCCAGACGCGCGTCGTGCTCACGATCGGCGCACGCAATTTTCTCTATCCAGAGCTCCACGAACCCGCATGGGCCGGCGCGCGGCAGCAGCCTGACCTCGCGGAGGCCCAAACCGGGATGGCGTACCGCGCCTACTTCGACGCGAGCATCACGCGTTATCGCGACTCCCCTTTGCTCTACGCCTGGCAGGTGGAGAATGAGCCGCTTGACTACGTCGGCAATGATCTGACGGGAGCCGACCAGATCACGCCTGAGCAGCTCGCCTGGGAGGTCGACGAGGTACATCTGATCGACCCCAACCACCAGGTGGTAATCACGACTTACAACGGCATGAACGTCGGCGTCGACATGCTGCAGATCCTTCTTCCACAAGCGGTGCGAGGAGTTGGTCCGAGCGGACACCCCGAAGGCGCGCTCGCGGCAGGCGATGCGCTGGGCCTCGACCTCTACGTCGACGGGCCGAACGTGTCGTTTCGCCACCTGACGACGATGGCCCTGCGCATGGAATGGAAGGAGGAGACGATTTCGTTCTGGGCGGATCGCGCGAGCAAGCGGGGAAAGAGCCTCTGGCTGGCCGAGATGCAGGCCCAACCGTGGGGTGATTCGACCACCTTCAGGCCGCAGGACCTCGTCGCCAGCGCGGTCGACTACCGCCAGGAACCGCTGCAAGTCGTGCTCATGTGGGGGGTCGACACCTGGCTCGACGACCCGGCCTGGATGTCCGCCGGGAGCCGGGCCATCGATATCCTGCGAGCCGGCTAACCGGCGCGGGGGGGATCAGGGAGTGGTTACAGTGCCGCCAGGGGACGCCCGGAATGAATCCGGGCTTCAACTCCACTTAGGGCTGCTACGCGGCCAAAATCTCGTGCTTGTTGCTGGCGATGATCGTGAACGGGCCGGTGGAGGTAACCACGCGCATCGTCACCTGGTAGGCCGCTGAGCTCGAGCCTTCGCCCGCGTACTTGCCGCTGGTGCAGGCGCTCGGGATAGTGATCTTGAGCGTGGTGCTCGAGCCGGGCGCCACGGTCTCCGGCGAGAAGCGCACGCTGCCGGCGTCGTACTGGTCGCCGACACGCTCGAGCCAGCTGCCGTGGATCGAGGCCAACGTCATGAGCGCGGTCACCGATTGAATCGTCACCGGATTGGCGGTCCCGTTGTGCGCGGCGATCGTCGCGTGCAGATCGTATTTGGCGTCGTGTGCGCCGCCCGGGCACCAATAGGTCGGATCGACCGATGCCTGGGTCAGTGCAAACGTGGGATTGCCGGACGAGCAAGCCGCCAGGCAGCCGGTGGCGGCGAGCGCCGCGAGGAGCCGCAACATCGCCGCGGATGATATTCGCTCCGCCGCAACCATCTCGCGGTCATACCTTTAATGTGCTGAGCGTGGGGCACCTGGACTCGCAGCGCTCGTTGCCCGTGATGGGAGGGGACAAGAGCGGGTTCAGCCCCCTGGCGAAGAAACTTCGACTTGCCGCACCGCATAGCGTCGCCGTCTTGAACGCGCCCGAGGGCTATCTCGGCCAGCTCAATCCGGGACCTGCCGACATCAGGACCGAGCTGCAGCCAGACCAGTCGTATGACGCCGTCCTGCTCTTTGTGAAGGACGCCGACGAGCTGAAGCGTCTCGGGCCCGCGGCGATCCACGCCGCCAAGCCCAACGGCCTGCTCTGGATCACCTACCCGAAGGGCGGCCAGACGCGCGGCGCCACGGACCTTCCCGCGACGCCATGGTGGGTCCAACGCGACGTCCTCGGGGAGATCACCTCGGAGACCGGCTACAAGCCGGTCGCCTTCGTGGCCATCGACAGCGTCTGGACCGCGCTCCGGTTCAAGCGTTTGTAACCCACGCGCATACTCGCCGTGGCGGACGAGGTCGACGAGGCCCTCTATGGCGACAGGCTGGACAGCATCAAGCCCGACATCGTGCTGGCTTGTGGCGACCTGCCCTTCGACTACCTCGAGTACCTGGTCAGCCGGCTCGACGTGCCGCTTCTCTACGTGCCGGGCAACCACGACGCGAGCCTCAAGCCGCGAGACATGACGTGGATGCCGCTCCGCTCAGAGTTGCCGATTCCGGGCCCCGAGGGATGCATCAACATCGACGGGCGCCTGGTCGACGAGAACGGACTTCGCATCGCCGGCCTCGGCGGCAGCATTCGCTACAAGGAGGGGCCCAACCAGTACTCGCAGGGTCAGATGGGAAGGCGGGCGATCAGGCTCGAGCTCAGCATCCGGCTGAAGCGGGTACAGCGCGGGCGCAAGCTGGACATCCTGGTCACACACGCGCCGCCCTTCGGCGCGGCCGAGGCCAAGGACTCGGCGCACGTCGGGTTCGTTGCGTTTCTGCGATTGATCCGCAACTTCAGGCCGGCGCTCGCCGTCCACGGCCACGTGCATCCATACGGGCGGATTCTTCCGGAGCGCAAGGTCGGCCCGACGCGCGTGGTCAACGTCGTCCCGTCGCGCGTGATTGAAATCTGAGGTGGCCCTCTAGAGCGGCAGCCGGACTCCCGCCCCGAGCTGTCGGGCGCGGTCGTACACGAGGCGGGCCGTGGCCGCATCCTCGACGGCGTGGCCGGTCGACTTGTAGAGCGTGATCTCGTCAGCGGTCTGCCGGCCGGGCTTGGCCTTCGCCAGGACCTCGCCCACCTCGGTGACCGATTCCTCATCCATTCCCTGCAGCTCGTGCGCGCCGGCGGGCGGCCGGTTGGTCACCGCTCCACGCCACTCGACAAACACCCGACTTACCTCGACCGTGTCACGGTCGACCTCGGGTCCGAACGTACCGCCCACAGAGCTGACATGTACGCCGGGCTTGAGCCACTCACGCCGGAGGATCGGATCGCGGGCGTCGGTGCAGCACGCGACCACATCCGCGCCGCGGACCGCGTCCTCAAAAGATTCCACCACGCGGGCCAGCGGGCTATGCCCCACCAATTCCCTCGCGCGGTCCAGGTTGCGCGATGCGATCCGGATTTCTCCGAAATTGCGCACGCGCGGAAACGTCTCGAGGTGCGATCGGCCCTGGACGCCCGCGCCCAGGATCGCGAGCACACGCGCGTCTTCGCGGGCTAGCACCCGAGCGGCCACCGCGGCCGTGCCGCCGGTGCGAATCGCGGTGATGTAGGTCCCGTCCATGAGAGCAACGGGCGTGCCCGTGGCTTCGTCGAACAGGGCGATCAGCGCCTGGTGCGATGGAATCCCGTGGTGCTCGTTGTCGGGAAATACGGAGACGAGCTTGCTCTCGAGCGCAACCCCCGGCACGTATCCCGTCATGACTCCGAGGAGGTTGCGGTCGCCGACCCTCGCCGCTGTCCGCGGCGGCACCGACGTGACACCGGAGGAATAGATGACGAGCGCGTCCGCAAGCGCGTCGAGCATCGCGTCCAGGTCGAGCAGGCTCTCGACGTCGGCGCGGCTGAGGTACAGGAGGTCGCCCATCGCCGCGATCATAGAGATGTCGTGAGGGAGTACTTGAGGAACGGCAAGCTGCTGACGCTCATGCTCGGTCACCTCACGGTCGACAGCTACGTCGGAGTCATCCCGATCCTGTATCCGCTGCTGATCGGGCGGTTCAAGCTCAGCCTGGCCACCGTGGGCCTCGTCAGCCTCGCGTACAGCGGCATGGCCGCGATCTCCCAACCGCTGTTCGGGCTGATCGCCGATCGCTTCGGCACGCGTCTCACCGGTCTCGCCCTCGCATGGACCGCGATCACGTTTTCCGTCGTCGGCTTCGTCAACAGCTTTCCGCTCCTGCTCGGGCTCGCTCTCGCATCTGGCCTCGGCTCGGGCGCATTCCATCCCCTCGGCGCGCTCGACGTGCGGGGGTTGCTCCCCACCTGGCGGCGGAGCTTTGGCATGTCCATCTACGTGACAGCCGGAACGGTCGGGGTCGCCATCGGACCTCTCATCGGCATCGTGCTCTTCGGCGTGTTCGGGATGCACGGCACCGGTCTGCTGGTGATTCCCGGCCTGGTGACGGGTGGCTACCTGCTGTGGCGGATGAGAGACCGCGCGGGGGTGACGACGGCGGCGATCCGGCAGGCGGCCGCGTCATCACAGGCCGTGCCTCTTTTTGCTCTGGCCGCGGTCATCGGCGTGATGATGTCGCGCAGCTGGACGGTCAACGTCTTCCAGGCCTTCACGCCCACGTGGTACCGCGAGCTTGGCTACGGGCCGGAGTTCTACGGGCCGCTTGCAACGACGCTGGTGCTCGCGAGCGCGGTCGGCACCGTGGGGTGCGGCTCGCTCGCCGACCGCTATGGGCGGCGCACCGTGATCCTCGCGACGCTCGTCCTCAGCGTGCCGGCCATCCTTCTGTTCACGCTGTATCCCGGTCCATGGGCGTTTGGCAGCGCGATCCTGATCGGCGTCCTTGCCGCGTCCACCGCACCCTTGATGCTGCTGATGGCGCAGCAGCTCATGGCCGCCCGCGCCGGCCTCGCCTCGGGGTTGGTGATGGGACTGGGTTTCGTGACCGGTGCGATCGGGGTTCCCATCAACGGGGCGATCGCTGATGCGGTCGGGCTGCAGAGATCGTTGATGTCCCATGTGATCCTGGTCATCGTCACGATCGGGATCGCCTGGTTCCTGCCGCGCGAAAACGAGATCGAGCGCTACGCCGTCCGCCAGGAGCCGCTGGTCGCGGCAAGCGAGCGGATATAGCCGCGTGGCCATGACCACCGACGACCAGATCGAGATCAATGTCCACGACGACGCGGCGGCGCTCGCCCGGATCCTTGCTCTGCCGCCGCAGGCGCGTCTCGCCGCACTGGCCGAGATGCACGGCATTTCCACCTTCGACCAGGTCGCGATGGCGCGCCTGCAGCAGACGCATGAGAGCGGCGACGGCCTTCGCGTCACCGCCGACGATCGGCGCTATGCGCCCGCTCTCCAGCGCCTGGTCGAAGCCGGCGCGTGGGGACAGTTGCGACGCGACCTCGCGCGAGCCTGGGAGTACCAGCGCTCGGTGCTGCCTGGCATCCGCCACCCCGACCGGATCGACGTCACGCTCACGCTCGGCAACCCCGACGACCCGGTGTTCGTCGAGCGCACCCACGGCTACTACGGCATGGGCGCCGTGCCCGGCACCATCTTTCTCGTCGCCTGGCCGACCGACTACAACCTCACCCGCATCGGAGCCTGCGCCGTGCATGAGCTCGCGCACAACCTGCGCACCCCGAACATCGAAACCGGATTCAACCTGGCCGAGTGGGTGATCCACGAAGGGCTTGCGGAGGTCTTCACGGTCGAGGTGTGTGGTCCCGAGTCGACTGGCGCGTGGTACGCCGACGTGACCGGCCCGGTGCTCGATGCCGCGTTTGAGAAGGTGACGGGCGCCTTCGACACGGGCAGCGGTTTTCGCGAGTGGACGC
>VBHJ01000028.1 GCA_005887685.1 Chloroflexota bacterium
ACCACCACCAGTCGGTGTTGGTGTTGCCGCCCTCGGTCTGGTAGGCCGAGATCGAGGCGCCGAAAAGGAAGGCGTCAGGAAACCTGAGGGTGTCGGTCATGCGGGGGATCTTAGTGCCCCCCGCGAGGCTGAGTCGGCCACACGCCCAGGCGGAGATTGACAAGCCGCCAGGCGACAACTAGTATCCGGTCGTAAGGTCAGGCGAACGTTCGTCTTACTCACGTATGTCCCAGTCTGAGTAACTCTGTTTGCCGGCGCACTCTCGCCCCGGTTGGTCCGGGAAGAAGGCAACAGGAAGTCGCATTTTCCGGCCCAGGCCGCGGTCGGGATAGGGAGGAGAGCACGCATGGCCGAGGTCTTTGGGAGGCGTCTTTCGCGAGCGGTTGCGCTCTGTCTCGGCGCGCTGTTCTTGCTCGCAGCATGCGGCGGAGGCTCGAACGGGAACACCGGAGCGTCTTCGACCGACGTGACCGTCTGGAGCGCCTGGGGCGGTGCGGAGCTGAAGGCATTCCAGGACGTGCTGGCCCCGTTCCACACCAAGACGGGCATCACCGTGCATCTGACCACGGTCCGCGACGCGAACCAGCTGGCGATCAACGTGGACGCGGGCACCAGCCTGCCTGACATCGCCAACGGGCCAACCGTCGACAAGGTCAAGGACTGGGTCAGCAAGGGCGTCATGAAATCGGTCGAGACGGCCCTCGGCTCGGACTTCAACGCCTACATCTCCAACACCTACCCGGCGCTGACCACGCCGCCCGCGGGCAAGAGCGACGACCTGTACATCGGGATCGTCGCGGGCAAGCACTACGAGATGATGGTCAAGACCCAGGTCAAGGGTTTGTTCTGGTACAACAAGAAGGTCTACACGGGCCCAGCGCCCAAGACCTTCGACGACCTTCTGGCCATCAACCCGTCGCAGTACGGGGCGCAGAAGCTGTTCTGCGCGGGTCTCGAGTCGGGCAGCGCCTCTGGCTGGCCGGCGAGCGACCAGATCGACAACATCATCATGCGGCAGAACGACGCCACCTTCTATACGAACTGGATCGAGGGCAAGGTGAAGTTCACCGACCCGCAGATCAAGCTCGGCTACCAGACGTATCTGAAGGAAGTCTCGTCGGCCAACGTCTACGGCGGCCCCAACACGGTGCTGTCCACCAACTTCGGCAAGGCCGGCGACCCGCTGTTCAAGACGCCGGCAGGCTGCCTGTTCCTCGAGCAGGCGACCTTCATCCCCAGCTTCTTCACGCAGGACTTTCCCGCCTTGAACCTGAAGGCCGGCACTGACTACGACTTCTTCGCCCACCCAAGCGTCGACTCCAAGTACGACGGCAACGTCAACGGCTTCTACGACAACTTCGTGATGTACAACGACACCCCCGCGGCTCGAGCTCTGATGAAGTACATGGCGACCTCCGACGCCCAGCAGATCTGGGCCAACGACGGTGGGACGCTGGCGGCCATCAAGAGCATCAATTACAACGACCCGGTCTACAAGAACGCGGCATCCGTCGCGGCAAGCGCCAAGAACCTCCTGGTCACCGCGGGTGACTTCATGCCGTCCGACATGCAGGCGGCGTTCTGGAAGTCGCTCCTCAACGTCACCAACAACCCGGGAAGCCTCGATTCCGAGCTAAAACGGCTGGACCAAGTCCAGGCCGCCGCGTACAAGACCAGTTAGCGAACTTCGTCGACTCTGACCGGCTGGGGCGGGCTGATCCCGCCCCGGCCGACTACGCTCCCAGAAGGAGGTAAGCGGGGTGGACCGGATCATCACAGCGGTGATCGCCATAATCGGCGTTCCCCTTGTCCTGCTCGGCTACATCTACGCAGGCGAGTGGGTCATCGAGCGTCTCCCGGCCCGTGTCCAGGTATGGATCAGACCGTACTTCTGGGCGCTGCCGGCAATCGGCTTCGCCACCGTCTTCATGGTCTACCCGCTGCTCCGCACTGTCGTCCTGAGCTTCCGCAACGGAGCAGACACCCAGTGGATCGGCTGGGACAACTACGTCTACTTCTTTACCTTTCCCGACACACTGACGTCCCTTCGCAACAGCCTTCTGTGGCTCGTCTTCTACACGCTGTTCGCCGTCGGACTGGGTCTCATCATCGCCATCCTTCTCGACCGTGTCCGCTACGAGCAGATCGCGAAGATCGCGATCTTCCTGCCGGTGCCGATCAGCGCCGTCGCGGCCTCGATCATCTGGAAGTTCATGTTCGACTACCAGCCTCCGGGCACTGTCCAGACCGGAACCCTCAACGCGTTGTTGGGCTCATTCGGCGCACAGCCGGTGGCGTGGCTGGTGAACTCGACCACCAACAATGCGGCGCTGATCTTTGTGGGCATCTGGAGCATCACGGGCTTCTGCATGGTCATCATCTCGGCCAGCCTGAAGTCGATCAGCACCGAGGTCCTCGAAGCCGCGCGCATCGATGGAGCGAACGAGTTTGAGATCATCCGGCTCATCGTCACGCCGCTGCTTTGGCCGACCATCACCGTGGTCGGCACGACCATGATCATCAACGCGCTCAAGACGTTCGACATCGTGTTCGTTTTGACCAGCGGCGCGTATGACACGGACGTGATCGCGACGCAAATGTTCAGGCAGCTCGCCAACGCCCATTACGGCCGCGCAGCCGCAGTCGGGGTGGTCCTCTTTGTCGCCATCGTCCCGCTGCTCGTGGTCAACATCCGACGCTTCCAGCAACAGGAGGAGCAGCGATGAGCTCAGCGAGGGTCGAAACTCGGCGAGAGACGGCACGCGTCAGCACGGCCGCGGACGCCCTTGGGTCATGGGGCCGCCAGCTTCAGCGACTTCCCCTGCACCTGGTGATCATCATCTTCGTCGCGATCTGGATCGTGCCCACGATCGGTCTGATCGTCAACTCGTTTCGTTCGGTGGGAGACATGAACCAGGCCGGCTGGTGGACCACGCTGTTCCCACCCCACAGCTTCACGTTCGCCAGCTACCAGCAGGTCCTCGACACCGAAAACGTGGTCCCCTCGATCTTCAACAGCATCCTGATCACGGTGCCGGCAACCGTCATCCAGCTCGCCATTGCGACGATGGGCGCCTACGCCTTCGCCTGGATGAAGTTTCCGGGCAAGGACATCTTCTTCATCGTGATCGTGGGCTTGATGGTGGTCCCGATCCAGATGACGCTGATCCCGGTGCTGAAGATCTTCCAGCTCACGGGACTTGCCGGAACGTTCATCGCCGTCTGGCTGGCCCACTCCGGATACGGGCTTCCGTTTGAAGTCTTCCTGCTGCGCAACTATCTCGGCGGACTGCCCCGAGAGATCTTCGAGTCGGCCGAGGTCGACGGAGCCGGCCACGCGGTGCGGTTCTTGAGGATCGCGGTGCCGATGACCGTCCCGGCAATCGCGTCGCTCACGATCTTCGTCTTCCTTGGTGTCTGGAACGACCTCCTGGTCTCGCTGACCTACCTGGGCAGCAGCCCGAACCGTCCTTTCACCGTGGTCATCACACAGCTCGTGACGTCACTGGGTGGAGGCTGGCAGTTCCTCACCGCGGCCGCGGTGCTGCAGATGTCGCTTCCGCTTGCCGTGTTCATCTTCCTGCAGCGCTACTTCGTGCGCGGCATCACGAGCGGCTCGGTCAAGGGCTAACCCCACACCTTCCAATAGACTCGGGCCCGTGGCGGAAGAGCATTCGCGCGCGCTTGCGCGCGACGTCGTGGTGATGACGACGCATGACATCGGCCGCCATCTGCATTGCTACGGGCAGCACAGCGTGGTCAGCCCGAACCTCGATGCTTTCGCGGCGCAAGGAGCGAGGTTCACGCAGGCCTTCGCCACCGCGCCGCAGTGCAGCCCCAGTCGCGCCAGCCTGGCCAGCGGGCTTTACCCGCACAACAACGGCGTGATGGGCCTGGCTCACGCCGGCTTCGACTGGGAGCTCGCGGTTCCGCACGCGGCGGCGATTTTCGCCGAGCAGGGCTTCCAGTCACATCTGTTCGGCGGCCAACACGTCACTCCGCATCCGGAACGACTGGGGTTCGAGGCCATACACCCGACGACGGACTTCGAGAAGGTGCTCGCCCGGCATGGAAAGGATCAGCGCCTCTACCTCGAGATCAACTTCGACGAGACGCACCGTCCCTATCCACCCACAGGCTCGGCAGTGGTCGGGCTCGAGATTCCCGGCTATCTGCCACAAAGCGCGGAAGCGATGGAGGAGATGACGGCCGTCCAGCACGCGATCACCGCGATGGATGCTGCCGTGGGACGGGTGCTCGCCGCACTCGAAAGATCGGGACGGGCAGACGACTCGCTGGTGATTTTCACGACCGACCACGGCCTTGCGATGCCGCGCGCCAAGTGCACGCTCTACGACCCCGGCCTCGAGGTGGCGTTGCTGATGCGCTGGCCTGCCGGCGGCACCGGCCGCGGCACAACCAGGACGGAGCTGGTGAGCAACATCGACGTCCTGCCCACGCTCCTCGAGTCGTGCGGCGTCCCCGTACCCGCGGGCATCCAGGGACAGTCCTTGATCGGGCCGGGGCGCGAGGCGGTCTTTGCGGAGAAGACCTTCCACAGCTACTACGACCCCATGCGGTGCATCCGCACGCATCGCCATAAGTACATCCGCAACTTCGAGACCGCCTTTGCGGTCGAGGTGCCGGCCGACATCCAGCTCGGCCCCATCTTTCGCGCCAACCCCGGCCGGTACTCGGTGGACCGGCCAAGCATGGTCGAGCTGTACGACCTCCAGGCCGATCCGCTTGAGCAGCGAAATCTCGCCGGCAACCCGGAGACCGCCGGCGTCGAGCTTGAGCTGAGCGACCGCCTCTGGACCTGGATGCGGGAAACCGCCGATCCATTGCTCCTTGGACCGGTCGCGTCGCCCCGCTACAAAATGGCGGTACAGCCTGATCACTGAGCCTCGCGCTGGCCGTGTCGACCGCATAAGCATCGACCGTGCGGCGATCGTGTCCATCGGCGGCACCTTCCTGCTCATGGGCATGGTGGTCGCGGCTTACGGTCCGCTGCTGGAGCACCTGACGCGCCGATTCGGGGTGAGCCTGCCCGTCGCAGGCGCGACCATCAGCGTGCATTTCGCGGGCGCCTTGCTCGGGGTGCTGATCACGATGCGGTCCATGGAGAGGACGCCGGCCCGCTGGTCCGTCATCGCTGCAACGGGCCTCGTGGGCGTCGGATGCGTCGCGGTGTCAATCGCGCGGGCGTGGCCCGCCTTCATGGCGGCGGTGTTTGTCCTCGGGCTGGGCTTCGGCTCGTTGGTCATCGGCCTCAACCAGCTCGTCGCGTACAGCGAGGGCCGGCGCAGGGCGGCCGTGCTGAGCGCGCTCAACGGCGCGTACTCGGCCGGCGCCGTCGGGGGACCGATCCTGGTCGCGGCCTACGCGTCCACCCACTTCACGCTCCTGTTCCTGTGCGCGGCAGCAATCGCGTTGGCGCTGATCCCGGGGCAGGCCCGGATCTCGGGGCGGCTACCCGTCGCCGCGGGCAGGCCCGGCCGGCCCGGCAT
This sequence comes from Chloroflexota bacterium, assembly GCA_005887685.1. GTDB lineage: Bacteria > Chloroflexota > Dormibacteria > Dormibacterales > Dormibacteraceae > 40CM-4-65-16. The sequence continues at coordinate 5,511 of VBHJ01000028.1, forward strand.
CCTGGTCCTCATCTTCGTCGGCGCATTCGTCTGCTACGTCGGCATCGAGACCGGAACCGGAGGCTGGATGACCTCGCACCTCGAGTCGGTCGGCATTGGTTCCACGGCCGCCGCGACCTTCACCTCCGGTTTCTTCCTGGCTCTGGTCACCGGTCGTCTGTTGATGACGTTGGTTCCGGCCGCGTTGCCGGAAGGCGCGATCGTGCTCGCGGGCTCTGTGATCGCCGCGGTCTTGCTGCTCGCGGCATCGATAGGAGCGGTCGCGCCGTGGGCTTACGTCGCGACAGGCCTGGCGATCGCGCCCATCTTCCCAACCGGGATCGTCTGGCTGGCCAAGCTGCGGCCGGGCGATTCACGCGCCACGTCCTGGCTGTTCCCGGCGGCGTCGATCGGCGGCATCGCCGGCCCGGGAGCGATCGGACTGGTGATCGCCGGGTTCGGTGTGCGCTGGGCGCCCGCGGTGCTGGCGACGGTCGCGGTCGCCATGTCGGTCGCCTTCTGGCTGGCGAACCGCTGGGCTAGGCGATGAACGGCCGGAGCGCGTTGCGCGCGAGCAGGAATCCGCGCTGCACCAGCTCGAGGCTGCCCTCGAACTTACGGTCCTCGTGCTCGATCGACACGACCCAGTCGTAGCCCGCTGCATAGAGCGCGCTTATGAACCGGTCCCACCGGACCTCGCCCAGCCCCGGCAGGCGCGGCACCTGCCAGCCGACGCCAAGCGACATCACTCCCTGCTCGTAGAGGCCGTCGCGGTCGATCTCCATGTCTTTCGCGTGGACATGGAAGATCCGCGACGCGAAGTCACGCACCGCGCGCGTGTAGTCGATGAACTGCCACACCAGGTGCGACGGATCGAGGTTCAGCCCGAAGTTGTCGTCCGGGACGATCTCGAACATCCGCCGCCAGATCGCGGGTGAGTAAGCCAGGTTGCGACCGCCCGGCCACTCGTCCGCGGAAAAGATCATCGGGCAGTTCTCGATCGCGATCTTCACGTCGTGTTCGCGCGCGAAACGTACAAGCGGAGGCCATACGCGCTTGAAGTCCTCGAGGTTCACGTCGACCGAGAGATGCTGGTCGCGGCCGACGAACGTGCCGACGATGCCGACCTCGAGACGCTGCGCGGCTTCGATCACTCGACGCAGATGCGCGTTGGCGATTTCCCTGGCCTCTTCATCCGGATCCAGGTTGTTCGGGTAGAAAGCGAGTGCGGAGATCTCGAGGTCGTGCTGGCGAAGCATCTGGCGCACCGCCTTGGGGTCGAAGTTCTCGACGTCGATGTGCGACACGCCCGCATAGCGCCGCCGTTCACCTCCGCTCGAGGGCCAGCATGCGATCTCGAGCGCCTCGAATCCGTTCTCGTGAGCCCAGCGCGCGACCTGCTCCAGGCTGAGGTCGGGGAACGCCGCGGTCAGCAGACCCAGCTTCATCGCGCCCTCGCGCGCACTGCTCTCGCCACCTCGACCCATCGCCGCTCGCGCGAGCTGCGCGCGACCGCCTCGCACACGAGCATCTCGTCGTGGCCGTCGGCAAAGGTCGGGTAGGCTGTCCCGGGCTTGCCCTCCGCCACGGCGCGGTAGACCGCCGCGTACAGCGCCTTGAACGTGTCGGCGTAGCCCTCGGCGTGGCCGCCCGGCAGGCCGGTTGCGCGCCGCCCCTCTGCGTTGAGAATCGCCGGGTCGCGCAGCAGCACCTCGTTGGTGCGGCCGCGGTGGCCAATCCACAGCTCATCAGGACGCTCTGAGTCCCAGGCGGCGGCCGCGCTCGAGCCGTCGATCTCGTATCTGAGCGAGTTCTTGCGGCCAGGGCTGATCTGCGACACCGTCAACGCGCCGCGCGTCCCGTCCTCATAGCGAAGCAGGATCGTGGCGGTGTCTTCGGTCTTGATTTCGCGGGCCATGCTTTTGGCGGCGCGCTCCGTGGCGAAGGTCTCCACCGGTCCTGCCGGCTCGAATCGCGTCTTGATGAAGGTCGCCAGGTCGGCCATCACCTCGGTGATCCGCTTCCCCACCAGAAATGTCGTGAGGTCCATCCAGTGGGAGCCGATGTCGGCTACCGCGCGCAGCTCCCCGCCCAGCTTCGGCTCGAGTCGCCAGTTCCAGTCCGTGTCCAGCAGCAGCCAGTCCTGCAGGTATTGGCCGGAGACCAGGCGGACCTCGCCCAGCCCACCCTCTCTGATCAGGCCATGCACGTGCTGGCTGAGCGGGTAGAAGCGGAGGTTGAAGTTGACGGCGTGCACGAGCCCACTCTGCTCCGCGAGGTGGAGAAGGTCAGCCGACTCCGCCGACGTCATCGCGAGCGGCTTCTCACAAACGACGTGCTTGTGGGCGCGCAGCGCGGCGCCCGCGTGCTGGTGGTGGAGGTGGTTCGGCGAGGTGACGTGAACGACGTCCACCCGCGGATCGGCCAGCATGGCGTCGAAGCTTTCGTAGGCGGGAGGCAAGCCCAGCTCGCGCGAGCGCGCGGCGGCTCGGTCGTGGCTGGAGCCGACCACGCCATGCACCTGGACGCCGAGACGGCGCAGCGCCTCGACGTGGACCACGCCGATGAAACCGGTGCCGACCACCGCGGCCCCGATCTCGTTAAGAGGCCTCAATCTCCATCGAGATACCAGTTTCGCTGAGCGTTGCCCGTACGTGTGGTCGGCTCGTCGTTTGGGGTCGCCACGCCGCCGCACCATGCCACGGCATTTGCGATTACGCGCTGGACCTCGGGCTGGTGATACACGGGAAACTCCTGGTCTCCCGGGCCGAAGTAGAAGATGCGCCCGAGCCCGCGCGTGAAGCAGCAGCCGCCGCGGAAGATCTCTCCGCCTTCGAACGAGCTGATGAAAACGAGGTCGTCCGGCTGGGGGATGTCGAAGAACTCGCCGTACATCTCCTGGTGGGGGATGACGATCGGCTGCGGCACGCCGGCTGCGATGGGGTGGCTGGGGTTGACCGTCCAGATGACCTCGCGCTCGCCACCTGGGTCGGACCGCCAGCGGAGGTTGCAGGTCGTCCCCATCAGCCGCATGAAGATCTTCGACTTGTGGGCAGAGTGGAGGGCGACCATTCCCATCCCGGCGAGGACCCTCGCGTGAACCCGGTCGACGATCGCGTCCGATACCTCGTCGTGCGCGGCGTGGCCCCACCAGGTCAGGACGTCGGTTGCGGCGAGCACCGCCTCTGTTAGCCCATGCTCCCGATCCGCGAGCGTAGCCACCCGCACGCTGACGTTGGCGCCAAGGTCGCGACGGATGCCGTCAGCGATGGGCGCGTGCATGCCGTCGGGATAGATGCGCTTGACCGATTGCTCATGCTGCTCGTGAACGTTCTCGTTCCAGACCGTCACTCGCAGCTCAGGGCTGCCCGGCATCAGATCGCGGTGGCTATTTCGGTGGTTTCCCCGGTGCGGTAGATGGTCACCGGCTCGCGGCGCGCGGCTGATTCGACCGATGCCTCCATCAATGCGACGGTGCCCAGGTTGTGCCGCCCCGACGTCTCAGGCTCGCGGCCTGCCCGGATCGCCGCGGCGAACTCCGTCAGCGTTCCGAAGCCGCCTGTTCGGGACATTGCCGGGAGGGCCACAGTCCGCGGCTCACCGCCTCGCGGTCGCACGACGACGCTGTCCTGGGTCGCATCGCTGTCGGCGGCGCTCGTCCACGTCACCTCGCCATTCTCGAACTCCATCCTCCACTCTCCCGCCCACGGGGTCACCGGCGCGGCGCTGATCCAGCTCCCGCGATAGCTGACCACCACGCCCCCTTCGAAGACGATCGAGGCGACCGCGACCGACGGTCCGCTGAAGGAGGTCCACTCGGGATTCCAGGCCTCGCAGTAGATCCGCTGCGGCTCGCGGCTGAGGATGAGTCGGAGAAGGTCGAAGTGGTGGATCGACATGTCGACCAGGAGCGGCTGCTCCTCGAGGTGGTGGCGGCCGCGGCCGTTCGGACCGACCGTCGAGTAGCGGCGGAAGTCGATCGAGATCTCGTACAGCTTGCCCAGCGCGGACTCGTGGACCATAGACGCGATGGCGCGCGGAGCAGGAAAGTAGCGGTAGTTCTGGCTGACCATCAGCACCAGGCCACGCACCTGGGCGGCGTCGACCAGCTGCTCGGCGAGGCGGAGGCTCGGCGCGAAGGGCTTCTCGACCATCACGTGCAGGCCGGCGTCGAGCGCCGCCGTCGTCAGGGCAACGTGGGCCGCCAGCGCGGTCGTGTTGAGGACCGCTTCCGGCTGGGTCGCGGCGATCGCTTCCTTGAGGGATTCGAAGCACAGCTCCGGCGCGACCTTTGCCTCTTCGCGCAGTGCATCGAGCGCGTATGGATCCTTGTCGACATAGGCCACCAGCTCGACTTCTTCGACATGCGGAACCACCTGTCGAGCCCAGTTGCGGCCGTGCGGACCGAGTCCGACCTGGAGCAAACGAAGCGGAGCCACGGCGGAGAATGATGAAGGAAATGGAGCAATGCTTGACCTTTCTTAACTCAAGAATCCACTGATGTTCCGGGCCATCGCGGACCTGGAAGTGGCCGGCCAGGTCTACGCCGAGGGTTGGCAGTCGTGGAGCCCCGTCCGCATCCATCGCGCGGGCGAGGTCTCGGAGCGCGCGCCGGATGAGCGCGCTCAGAAGACCGAGTGGCGGCCGGACAAACCCGTCGCGGAGGGGGTGATCCAGGCGGAGGGCGTGCTGGTGGTCGCGCCGCCTGACGGCCCGGCACGTGCGTGGTTTTCACCACGCCCCTCCAGCGAGGTGGCGACGCTGCGCGCGGCGCCTGATCGCGATCGTCTCGTCATTTCGGCCGACGGGCCGGTGGAGCAGGTCCAGGGGGCCGACCTGGCCGCGGTGCTGGCGGCCGTCGGCGACCGGCTCGGGGTGCGCAACGTCGCCCACATTCCTCCGGGGTGGTGTTCGTGGTCGTGCTACTTCAAGCACGTCACCGAGGCCGATGTCATGGAGAACGTCGATGCCGCCCGCCGGCTGTCGCTGCCGATCGAGATTGTGCAGCTCGACGACGGCTACGAGACCGACATCGGCGATTGGCTCGACGTAAGGCCACGGTTCGGATCGCTGGAGCGTGTGGCGGACCGTGTTCGCGAAGCGGGCATGCTGCCCGGCATCTGGACCGCGCCGTTCCTGGTCGGTCCGGGCAGCACGCTCGCCACGCGGCGCCCTGAGTGGCTCGTCGCGGACAGCGACGCAGGGACGCACTGGAACCGCCCGATGCGCATTCTCGACGTGACCCACCCGGCGGCCGCCGAGCACCTCACGAACATCTTTCGTACCTTTGCGGGCTGGGGATTCAGCTACTACAAGCTCGACTTCCTCTATGCCGGCGCCATTCCGGGCCTCGATGCCTATCGCGAAGGCATGCGGCTCATTCGGGATGCTGTCGGGAGCGAGTCGATCATCCTGGCTTGCGGCGCGCCGATCCTGCCCAGCATCGGACTCTGCGACGCCATGCGCGTCGGACCGGACGTGCTGCAGGAAACGCCGGATGCGCAGCTGGACGTCGAGAACCTGGTGTGGACCACCGGACTTCGCCGCTGGATGAATGGACGGCTGTGGGTGAACGATCCCGACCACCTTGTCGCCCGCCCCGAGATCAAAGATCGCGAAGCCTGGGCCGCGCATCTCGAGGGATATGGCGGGCAAGCCTTCTCCAGCGACCGGCTCAGCATGCTGGACCGGCGTGGCCTCGAGCTGACCCGCCGTTTCCTCGGGGCTAGCCGCTCGAGGCGCGAACGATGAGATGCACGGGGAGGACGACCTTGCTCGGCGCGACGGTTCCGGTGCTGATCAGGTTGAGGAGGAGCCGCATCGCTTCAGCGCCGGTTTCGTAGAACGGGACGTGGATCGTGGTCAGCGGCGGCACCGTGTAAGGCGCCATGTCGATGTCGTCGCAGCCGACGACCGCGCAGTCCACAGGCACCTCTTTGCGGATCCGGCGAAGAGCGCTGAGCACGCCGACCGCCATGGTGTCGCTCTGCGCGAAGACCGCGGTGATGTCGGCGCGCCGCTCGAACAAACGGGTGGTCGCAGTTGCCGCGGCCGCGATCTCCCAGCCGCCTTCTTCGACCAGCTCGTCGTCAAACGGTAGACCCGTCTCCTCGAGCGCTCTGCGATACCCGCGCAAGCGGCTCTCGGTGACGCTCCTGCCTCGCGTGCCGATGACCGTGGCGATCACGCGACGGCCTTTCTCCACCAGGTGCCGGGTGGCGAGCACGCCGGTCAGCTCGTCGTCGGAACCTACGGTCGATACGCCGCCCCCGGGGACGTCGTACAGGCTCACGACCGGCAGGGTTCGGTCGAGCACATGGGCGAGCGCCTCGTCCTCCTCCATCTGCGGCGCGGCGAGAAGGATGCCATCGACCCGCCTCTCCATCATGGCCGGGAGGGCGTACTCGGTCCCTGAGCCTTCCGGCTCGATGCTGGTCATCACCACGGTGTAGCCCTGCCGCCTCGCCTCTCGCTCGGCCCCCACGATGAACCGGCCGAGGTTGTGGTCGCTGAAGTCGCTGGTGATCACGCCCACGGTCCGCGTCCGCTGCATGACCAGGCTGCGAGCCTGCAGGTTGGGCACGTAGCCCAGGTCGGTAGCGGCCTGGAGGATGCGGGCCCTGGTGGCCTCCGACACCGAGCCACCGCCGTTCAGGACCTTGCTGGTGGTCTGGAAGCTGACCCCGGACCGGGCCGCGACGTCCTTGACCGAAACGTGCCGCGTCGCCCTACGCGCACTCACGCTCCGGGTATTATGCGCGGGTAAGCGAACGTTCGCCCTCACTCATTACGGGCCGCGCGAACCGGTTCGCCTGGAAGGGAGGTTTTCACGGTCATAGGGCCCAGACCCGAGTACCCCCGGCCGGCCCTCCGGCGGGCGGAATGGCTGTCCTTGAACGGGGAGTGGGAGTTCGGCGCCGGGCCGGATCCGATCCTCGACCGGAGCATCCTGGTTCCGTTCTGCGCGGAGTCCGAGCTGTCGGGCGTCGGCGAGCTGCCCGGGGACGTGGTCTGGTACAGGCGGCGCTTCGATGCGCCCGCGGCCGAGGTCGTCGTCCTGCATTTCGGGGCGGTCGACTACAGGGCGACGGTGTGGGTCAACGACGTCGAGGTGGCCCGTCACGAAGGCGGCCACACCCCGTTCAGCGCCGAGATCACGGCTGCCTTGCGCGACCGCGACAACGTGCTCGTCGTGAAGGCCGAGGATCCGCTGGCCGACCAGACCACCCCGCGCGGCAAGCAGTACTGGAAGGCGGTCCCGGAGTCGATCTTCTACACGCCGACCACAGGCATCTGGCAGAGCGTGTGGCTCGAACCGCTGCCGGCGCGTCGCATCCGGGGACTGCGGACCCGACCCGACCTCGAATCCGGCGCCGTCGACATCGAGATCGATGCGGATGGCCGCGTCGCGGTGGTGGCAACCCTCGAAGGCCAGGTCGTGGGACGGTGGTCGGGGCAGGGCGGACACGGCCGGATGCGGCTCGACCATGTCGTGCCCTGGCAGCCCGGCTCGCCGGTGCTCTACGAGCTGCAAGCAACCCTGTTCGATCGTGACGGCGCGGCGATCGATCGCGTGGACGGTTACTTCGGCGTGCGCAAGGTGGAGACCAGAGACGGCAAGTTCTGGCTCAACGGCAAGCCTTTCATCCAGCGCCTGGTGCTCGACCAGGGCTACTTTCCCGGAGGGCTGCTGACGGCGCCCAACGACAATGCCCTTCGCGCGGACATCGAGATGGCGCTATCGCTTGGCTTCAACGGTGCGCGCAAGCACCAGAAGGTCGAGGATCCACGCTGGCTTTACTGGGCGGACCGCCTTGGCTTCCTCTGCTGGTCGGAGATGCCGAGCTTCCACGAGCACTCGGTCGAGGCGGAGCGCAGGCTGATCGCCGAATGGGCAGATGTCGTGCGTGAGCACCGCGACCATCCCTCGGTCGTGGCGTGGGTGCCGGCCAACGAGAGCTTCGGGCTCCAGCACATAGATCCGTCTGTTCGCTCGAACTTCCTGATGCGCCTCTACAACCTGACTCACGAGCTCGACGGGACGCGGCCTGTCTCTTCCAACGACGGCTGGGAGCACGCGCTCACCGACATGTGCACCCTGCACGACTACTCCCCGCCTGCAGGCCTGGCCCGGAACTACCGAACGGTCGAGGCCGCGCTCGGCGCGCGCGCCGGCGACCATGCGGCGTACGACCCCGGTTTCGGCTACCGCGGCGAGCCCGTGCTCGTGACGGAGTTCGGGGGCCTCCGGCTTTCCGGTTCCGGCGGGTGGGGCTATAACGACGCGCGAGACCCCAACCAGTTTCTCAACATCTACAGGGGCCTCATCGATGGCCTGATGCAACCAGGTCCCGTGGAAGGTTTCTGCTACACGCAGCTGACCGACGTCGAGCAGGAGACGAACGGCCTCGTGACCTTTGACCGGGTCCCCAAGGTCGACCCGAGCCTGGTCCGCGCCGCGACCCAAAAGGCAAAGGGGGCGACCTAGACCCCAAGCCCATCCGGCGTCTGAAAATCGCCCTTGACAGGCCGCCCGAGAGCGCATACGATCGCTGCTAAACCGCTTTACTAAAGCGGTTTTACAGACTGGGGTGATCGTGCTCATGGCAGGAGCCTGGCTGGGTGTCCCGGGTCACCATCGCTGACGTGGCGTCGGCGGCCGGCGTGTCCAAGACCGCTGTTTCGTTCGCCTTCAACAACCCGAAGAGGTTGGGCCACGCCACGCTGGAACGCGTGCTGGGCGTCGCCGAAGACCTCGGTTATATGCCGCATCCCGCGGCGCGCGCCCTGTCGATGCGGCGCAGCGGGACGATCGGCTTGCTCATCCCACAGCGTCTTTCGACGGTCTTCGCCAACCCGTTTGTCAGCGAGCTCATCCAGGGTCTTGGCGAGCAGTGCGAAGAGCACGACCTGACCCTGCTCCTCGTTCCGCCGCTTGACGGCTCCCTCGAAAGCGCGATCCGGCAGGCGTCGGTGGACGGGTTCATCAGCCTGGGCCTGTCTCCCGATGATCGTGCGCTCGAAGTCCTCGATCGTTTGGGCATCCCGACGGTGCTCGTGGATTCCGACGGCTCGCCTGCCCATCCCGCGATCAACATCGACGACGAAGGTGGCGCCGAGGCGGCGGCCCGGCACCTCCTGCAGCTCGGTCATCGGCAGTTCGCAATCCTCGTCTTGCCGCCGGCGCGCGCGCAGGTCAACAGCACGCCCACCGCGACCAGGAGGCTCAACGGCTACCGCAAGGCGCTGGATTCTGCCGGCGCACCAAAACCTGTCACCGTGGTGGCGGGCATCTCGGTCGCGGCAGGTGCGCGCGCGTTCGATTCGCTGCCGAAGGTCAAGGACAGGCCGACTGGAGTGCTCGCCATGAGCGATATGGCCGCCATCGGCGTCATGTCGGCCGCTCAGGCGTCGGGTCTGCGGATACCGGAGGACCTCTCAGTGGTCGGGTTCGACGACGTGCCGGCGTCGGCCTGGACAAATCCGCCTCTGACCACCGTGCGCCAGCCGATCGTCGAGAAGGGCCGGCTGGCCGCTCGATTCCTCATTCAGCGTATGAAAGGTATAAAAGTGGAGTCGCCGGCTCCGCTCAGCACGAGCCTGGTGGTACGCAATTCAACTTCGAGACACATAGACTCGGATTTGCAGATTAAGGGGAGGTAAATAGAATTGTCATCTGGAGGGCTCACGTGGCACTCGGGTCTAGGGGGAATAGGTAAGAGATGGCATCGGTAACTTACGACCACGTCGTCAAGCGTTACACGGCGGATCTCACCGTGGTGAAGGACTTCAACGTCGAGATCCAGGACAAGGAGTTCATGGTCCTTGTCGGTCCCTCAGGCTGCGGCAAGTCGACCGCGCTGCGCATGCTCGCCGGGCTGGAGCAGATCAGCGAGGGTCGGATCCTCATCGGCGACCGCGTCGTGAACAACGTCGCCGCCAAAGACCGCGACATCGCCATGGTTTTCCAGTCATATGCCCTGTATCCGCACATGACCGTCTACGACAACATGGCCTTCCCGCTGCAGATGCAGCACATGAAGAAGACGGAGATCGACAAACGCGTCCGCAACGCGTCCCGCATCCTGGGCCTGGACAACTTCCTGAAGCGCAAGCCACGAGCTCTGTCGGGCGGGCAGCGCCAGCGCGTGGCGCTCGGCCGCGCCATCGTGCGCAGCCCCAAGGTCTTCTTGCTCGACGAGCCTCTGTCCAACCTGGACGCAAAGCTCCGCGGCCAGACCCGGGTCGAGCTGCAGAAGCTGCACCGCGACCTCCAGACGACCTTCATCTACGTCACGCACGACCAGGTCGAGGCGATGACGATGGGTGACCGGATCGCCATCATGAACGCGGGGATCCTGCAGCAGGTGGGGACGCCCGGCGAGATCTACGACCACCCCGCGAACCTGTTCGTCGCCGGCTTCATCGGGACCCCGACGATGAACTTCATTCCCGCCACGGTTTCCAACGGCTCGGCCAAGGCGTCGGGGTTCGAGGTCAAGATGCCCAAGCCGGTGAACGCCACCAAGGGCACGCTGGGCTTCCGGCCAGAGGCTGTCACCGATCGCGTGACCGACGGTGGTCCGACGCTGGACATGAAGGTGGACGTGGTGGAGAGGCTCGGCTCCGACCAGTACCTCTACGGATCGGTTGGCGGCGACCAGATGACCGCGCGTATCGATCCGCGGATAAGCGTGGCGCCGGGCGACCGCATCAAGCTCGGCCTCGACACGAGGAGTCTGCACTTCTTCGACGCCGAGAGCGAGCAGGCGCTTCTTTAGACCGATTTTTCGGTAGTCCCGGGTCGCCAAATGGGTGTTGAGCGCATCCGCGCGATCCAGGACTTCGATTCCGCCCGCGCGCGGGCATTTCGGCGCAGCCTGCTCACGATCCTGACCGGGCGCGCCCAGCGACTGCGATCGCTCGAGCCCTTGCTCCGGGCCGCCGGACTCGAAGGCCGTTCGTTTGGCGGAGTGCAGGAGATTCCGATCGATCGCATCGTCGGCTCTGTGGCTCCGGACGTGAAGACCGGGGACTTCGACGCGGGGTTTCTCCCCCTCAACCGCCGCATGCGCGAGCGCTGGACGCGCATCTACCAGGCGATGGTGGAGGGGGACGAGCTGCCGCCGATAGACGTCTACAAGGTGGATGACAACTACTACGTCATCGACGGCCACCATCGCGTCTCGGTGGCGCGAAACCTGGGCCGTCCGATGATCAACGCCCGAGTGATCAACATCAAAACTCGGGCCCCTCTCGGCCCCGAGATCGATGCCGAGGCGTTGCTCAAGGCCGCCGAGTACGCGGCGTTCCTGGAGGTCACACAGCTCCATCGCAGCCGTCCGGCGGCGCGGCTGGAATGCAGCCGGCTCGGGCGCTACGACGAGATCATGCAGCACATCATCGGCCACCGCTATTTCCTGTCCCTCGAGCAGCATCGCGACGTGCCGCTGCAGGAGGCGGCCGCGAGCTGGTACGACCACGTGTATCACCCCATCGCGGAAGCCATCCGGCGCCACAAGGTGCTCGAGCAGCTGCCCGGCTGGACCGAGACCGACCTGTATGTGGAGGTCACCCGCCGCTGGATGGCGCTCAGCGAGGAGGGTGAGCCCGCCGGCCCAGACCCTGCGATCCAGGCCCTGCTTGCCGAGCACGCCAAGACATGGTGGCGCAGGCGGCGCAAGATCCGCCTCGCGTGATCGGCATCATCTTTGGTCCGCCGGGCAGCGGCAAAGGCACCCAGGCGGCGAGGATCGAAAAAGACTTCCACCTCAAGCATCTCTCGACCGGCGACATCCTTCGCGCCGAGGTGGTGAAGGGAACGCCGACCGGCAGGGAGGCCGGCCGCATCATGGCCGCCGGCGACCTCGTGCCGGACGAGCTGATCGTCGATATCGTGCGGAGCCGGCTTCCCGAGGCGGAAACCGGCGCCGGCGTGCTGCTGGACGGCTTTCCGCGCACCCTGCGCCAGGCTCAGGCGCTGGACGCAATGCTCGCCGGCGAGGGCCACAACGTCGATTTCGTCCTCGCCCTCGATGTGCCGGAGCAGGACCTGGTCGATCGCCTCCTGCACCGGGCTGCGGTCGAGGGCAGGGCCGACGACACGCGGGAGGCGATCACCGAGAGGATGCATGAGTACCACAAGCTCACCGAGGCGGTCCTCGACCACTACCGCAGGCAGGGCGTGCCTGTCGAGATCGTCAGCGGGCTGGGATCACCCGACGAGGTTTTCGAGCGCATCCGGCGGGTCATCGGCATAAGCTCTGGGTGAGGCGTGGGAGATGGCGAGAAAGGCGAGCGAAGCTGATTTAGGCCAGGCGATCAGCCCCTCGGTCAATGGCGACGGCCAGGCACCGTCGCGCGAACCCGAGCCGCAGCCCGCCGGACCTCGCGTCACCAGCCCGTTTCCGCCCATCGCCGAGTACGCCTTCCTGTCCGACTGCGAGGTCAACTGCCTGATCGCCCCCAGCGGGCGGGTGGAGTGGATGTGCCTTCCCCGGCCCGACAGCCCCAGCGTCTTCGCCGCCATCCTCGACCGCGCCGCGGGCAGCTTCCGCTTCGGCCCGTCCGAAGTCCAGGTTCCCGCCGGGCGGCGCTACCTGCCGGGCACGCTGGTGCTCGAGACCACCTGGCGCACGCGGACCGGCTGGCTCATCGTCCGCGATGCGATGTGCATCGGACCCTGGTACCACAGCCAGCGGCGCTCCGGGACATATCGCCGGCCGCCGTCAGACAACGAGGCCGAGCACATCCTGCTGCGCACCGCGCGCTGTGTCGTGGGCGGCGTCGAGCTGAGCCTCGACTGCCAGCCTGTCTTCGACTACGGCCAGACGGCGGCCAAGTG
>VBHJ01000120.1 GCA_005887685.1 Chloroflexota bacterium
CGTCTGTAGCGGGCCTGCCCCGAGACTAAGGAATGCGACCTTCGTGCCGGTCGCGCGCGCCAGCAACGACCACTTGAACAGCGTGAAGGGAAATCCCCAAGGTCCGCCCCAGTAATCGTTCAGCTGCTGCGAGCCAGCGACGAGCAGCAGGTTCGTGCCCCGAAGATTGCGATACGACCTGGCGAGGAACGCGAGCTCCAAGGGCGCGGCCAGCGCCGTCCGTCCCACCCGCCGCGCAGCCCGGACCAGGACAGGCAGGAGGGGGATCCTCCTGAGCTGTGCCCGGAGCCCGGCCCAGGCGCTTGCGGGGGCCGAGCGTTCACCACCAGGCGGGTCGGTGGCGCGCTCCGGCTGTGGCGCGGCGGCCGGGCGCCCGTTGGTCCGGCAGATGGGAAACGCGGGGATGCGGTGCCGCTGCTCGGTATCTTGCGGGTGCGCCGTGAAGCCGCACAGCTCCGNAGCGGCGGCGCACGTTCTGGAGGACGGCGGCGATCAACGCCTCGTCGCCCAGGTTCTGGTTGCCGACATGACCGAAGACGCCGATCCTCATGGCAGCTTCTGTGCGAGCGCCACCAAAGTGTACCCGAACCCGGCCCATTCCTTAAGCCGCTCGAGATGGCGCGGCGAGATCACCCACCCCAGCGCCTTGTTGACCTTATAGGAATTCACGAGACGTAGGATGCCACGGTCCCCGATCGGAATGATGCTCGTGGTGCGGAGCACGCGGAATCGACGGCGCAACATCGCTTTGAACTCCCCGCGACTCGGGTAGAACTTGATGTGAGCGTCCGGATCAGGCCCGTAGTCCCAGCGCTTGATCACGAGACGATTCGCTGCGGTGATGATGAGGTATCCATTGGGTTTTAAGATCCGCGCGATGATGTCCAGGTATGCGGCCGGATCCTCGACATGCGCCACGACTTCCTGCGACACAACAACGTCAAAGTGTTCGGCCGGCAACGTCGTGTCATAGACGCTACCGGCGATGAACGACACGCGCGGGTAGGCAGCGCGCGCCTGGGCGATGGCCGCCTCGGACAGATCGATCCCCGTCGCCCGTCCCCAGTGCGACAGGTCCGCCGTAAACCAGCCCGTGCCGCACCCGAAATCGAGGATCTCGGGATCGGTGAGTCGCAGCGACCTGAGAATCGCGAGCACCCTGTCACCCCGTCGCCGCTGGTAGTCGTTGGGCAGTCGTTGCCGGTCCCAGCGCTCGTCCCAGTAACGCCGCTGGTCGTCGAGGGCCGGCAGCGGTGACCCGGTCATGTGGTCCACGCAAGCCCCCGTTCCGTGGCCCGAGACCGGTATTCCCCTATTTGCCCGACGGCGAATTCGAGCATGTCGGCGCCGCCTTGCTCGTAGTAACGGCGGTACCAACGCGTCGTGAAGTGGACCGCCTCGGGAAGCGTGAGCGCAGTTCGCCATTCAAGGTCCGCGAGGGCTTTGTCAGTCGACAGCTTCAGGACCCGGGCCTCCGGCCGGCCCTCCGTCCCGGTCGCACCGACCCGCCACCGGGCGGCCGGCCAGTCCTCAGCGATCACCCGAAGCAGCACCTCGACGCGGTGATTCGCCGCGGCGTCGGGCCCGAAGTTGTACGATTCCCCGACCACCTGCGGGTTGCGACGCCACAGCTGGCTGCCCAGCCACAGATAGCCGCTCAGTGCGTCGAGCACGTACTGCCACGGCCGGGTGGCTTCGGGATGCCGAATGACCGCCGCATCGCCCTTGGACCAGGCACGTACGCAGTCTGGCACGAGACCGTCCTCGGCCCAGTCACCACCCCCGATCACGTTGCCCCCTCGGGCGGTCGCTATGGCCGCCGCGCCCTGCCGGCCGTTGAAGAACGAGCGAACGTAGGAGTAGGTGATCAACTCCGCGCATCCTTTCGACCCGCTGTAGGGATCCGCTCCGCCCAGGGCGTCATTCTCCCGGTAGCCCCAGGTCCAATCGAGGTTGCGGTAGCACTTGTCACTCGTGATGATGACGCCCACGCCCACCCCGGCACGCTGGCGCATGCACTCGAGCACGTTCATCGTGCCGATTGCGTTCGTTTCGAAAGTGGTGACGGGGTCGCAGTACGATCGCCGCACCAACGACTGCGCGGCCAGATGGAAGACTATCTCCGGACGGAACTCGTCGAACACCCTGCCCAGCTGCTCGCGGTCGCGCACATCGCCCTGATAGTGGCGCAGGC
This sequence comes from Chloroflexota bacterium, assembly GCA_005887685.1. Lineage (GTDB taxonomy): Bacteria > Chloroflexota > Dormibacteria > Dormibacterales > Dormibacteraceae > 40CM-4-65-16. The sequence goes on from VBHJ01000120.1 coordinate 2,195, forward strand.
GCTGGCTGAGGGCGAGGATTTCGAAGTTCGACGGTTCTGTCGGGATGTCCAGGGAGTATCCCGCGACGTCCGCGCCCAATTCCAGCAGCCACGTGCACAGCCAGGAGCCCTTGAACCCCGTGTGGCCCGTCACGAGCACACGCCGGCCCGCGTACACATTCGAGAACATCAGCGATGGCTCCTCGGGTGCCCAGACGATCGTTGCACAGTGTTCGCCAGGGACGGTTCTGCAAGAGCCATGCACCGCCACGCGGCAGGAGAGAAGCGGCATCTATGTCCCTGGGAAGGTATTCTGTTGCGTGTGCGCCACAGCATTGGGCTTCAGGCCGCCCGGCGCGGTCTGCGGCCCGCGCGCGAACTTGCCTCCATCCCCTCGTGAGATCGTGCGCGCGAAGACCGCGAAGGAGCCGCTGTAGGCATGCATGTTGCGACTCCCACAGGGGGAACAGGCATCGTACCCGACCTCCATTCGCCCGACGGTAAGACCCGTGAGCACTGCTAACCGTATCGTCCTCCCGAGCGGCGACGAAACGTCGCGGCAGCACCCGTCCACACAGCGTGGTCGCTGCCGTCACTGCGGTGCGCCACTCGTGCACACGTTCGTCGATCTGGGCATGTCCCCGCTGTGCGAGAGCTTTCTGGGCCGAGACCAGCTCGACGAGATGGAGTCCTTCTACCCGCTCCACGTGTATGTCTGCGACCAGTGCTTCCTCGTGCAGTTGCCGGAGTACGTCAGCCCCGAGGCGATCTTCCGCGAGTACGCCTACTTCTCGTCGTATTCGGATACTTGGCTCGATCATGTCCGAGCTTACACCGACGACATGATCGAGCGGTTTCGCCTGAACCGGGATAGCTGGGTGGTGGAGATCGCGAGCAATGACGGCTACCTGCTGCAGTGGTTCGTGGCCCGGGGCATCCCGGTGCAGGGGATCGAGCCGGCTGCGAATGTGGCCCAGGTGGCGATCCAGAAGGGCGTGCCGACCTGGGTCCAGTTCTTTGGGCGGGAGATGGCGCGGCAGGTGGCTGCCAGCGGCAAGCGGGCCGACCTGCTGATCGGGAATAACGTGCTCGCCCAAGTACCCAACCTCAACGACTTCGTTGCAGGACTGAGGATTCTGCTCGCGCCCCGTGGGGTGATCACGATAGAGTTTCCTCATCTGATGCGGTTGGTTGCAGGCAATCAGTTCGACACTATTTATCACGAGCATTTCTCGTATTTCTCGCTGCTGGCGGTGGAGCGACTCTTCGCGGCGCACCAGCTCGTGGTGTTCGATGTGCAAGAGCTGAAGACGCACGGTGGCTCGCTCCGCATCTATGCCCGCCACCTGGATGATTCCTCAAAGCCAATCGGGCAGCGGGTGAGCGAGCTCAGGGCGGAAGAGGAGGCTGCCGGGCTCCGGCGCCTGGACTACTACTCCGCATTTGAGGCGAGCGTACAGGAGACCAAGCGTCGCCTGCTCGAGTTCCTGATCAAGGCGAAGCGGCAGGGCCGCACCATCGTCGGGTACGGCGCTCCGGGCAAAGGCAACACGCTGCTGAACTACTGCGGCATCCGGACCGATTTTCTGGGATACACCGTGGACCGGAGCCCCTACAAGCAAGGCAAGTTCCTTCCGGGTACGCACATCCCGATCTTCGCGCCCGAACAGATACGCGCAACGCGGCCGGACTACCTGCTGATCCTGCCTTGGAACTTGAAGGACGAGATCATGGAGCAGACGGCTTACATTCGGGACTGGGGCGGCCACTTCATCGTGCCGATTCCCGAGCCGCGAGTCTATCGCTGATTCCTACTGCGTAACGCTCGCAGGCGCCTGTCTGATTAACCCGAGCGGACGAAGATGCACGCGGCTATAGTTGGAGCCTTCCACCTTCAGGTCGCGCCCCACGCCGAAGCGAAGATACTGCGATACTACAGGTTCTACCGGTTCCTCGGGCCTCTTGCACAGCCACCGCCCCCGGATGGCCGCCACGTTGCCTCGGGGTGTTGCGAATGCGTCCTGAACGGTCGTGCCCCGTCTGTGGTTCTTCACACACGTCTGGTTTCTTGCAGCGGTCATCCGTTCCCGTCCACCAGGATCTAGTCTTGGCCAGTGCAACAGAAGCCCGCGCCTTTCGTCCGTGATCGACTTGATGGCGGAACTCGCATGAAACCTACGCTTGATAACGCCGCAAAGCGCTCCCCTAGGAGCCCGCCGCTTGCCGGGAGACCTCTCCCACCAGCTGGCGCGCCGCGTCGGTTATCTCCTGACTGAGGCGGCGGCGGCGCCAGAGAGCCATCCGCACCAGAAGAGTGGCAACGCGCAGTTTCTCTGCGGCATCGAGCGGGGCGCGCGGGAGGGAGCGGGCGTGCTCCCAGAGATGTCGCCAAGCGTAGAAATAGATCCGTCCCCGGTCCTCGGGATTCCAGAACGCCTTCCACTGGTCTATGGTTGTCATCCTGCTGTGCGCTGCCTCGTGGAACCGCCTGTAGAAGAGGAATTCCGGAACCTCCCAAAAGGCGCCATAGAGGACGAGCTCGGCCAGCAACACGATGTCGGCCCCGAAGTAGGAACCGAGCAGCCTCGTTCTCCTCACGACGTCTGTCCGCATGAGGCCGTACATGGCATTGCAGTGCCCCAAGCGATCGATCAGCGCGCGGAAGCGGTCGCTGGCCCGCTGCTGCAGCAGGTGCAGCCGATCGTCGTAGTCCGACGTCACCCTTCCGTGCTCGTCGATGAACCTGGTCTTCGGATATGCGAGCACCACCTCCGATTCCCGGTCCAGGACCTCAATGCACCGCGCCAGGAATTCGGGAGCCGAGATGTCATCCGCAGCCGCCCAGCGGAAATACTCTCCCGAGGCCAACTGGACGGTGTGGCGAAAGTTCGCTGCGGCCCCGAGATTCTTGGCATTACGGACGTAGCGGATCCGCCGGTCCTGCGCTGCGTACGAGCGCGCGATTTCAGCTGTGCGATCGATCGACGCGTTATCGCTGATGATCAGCTCGAAGTCCTCATAGGTCTGCGCACGCAGGGACTCGAGCGCCGCCGCGAGATAGCGCTCCCCGTTGTACACGGGCATTCCGACACTCACTCGAGGCCGTGCTCGTGTCATCGGCCCTCGCACGGTCGCGGGCGCACTACGAGCTTGTGCGCGTAGAACGCCTCCGCGTACCCACCGGGAGCAGCGCACTCCACGCCGCGGACGCGCATCAGCCCGCGGAAGGTGTCCTCCGTGAACCAACGGCGGTCGCGTTGCGACGCGAAGGCGTCGAGTAGGTGGCGTGTCTTCTCGCGGCACGTCGCGTCGTCGAGCGGCAGGTAGCAGTTTGGCGCGCCGAGGTCCGCGTCGTACTTCGGCACTTCGTACTCGAGGATCAGGTGAT
>VBHJ01000121.1 GCA_005887685.1 Chloroflexota bacterium
TCCAGGACAAGGGGCTTGCGGGAACGGGTTAATTCTATGGTCCTCTTGAGAAAGTCCGCCCAGCCCCTCCGGCGCTTTGCGCCACCTGCGGGGCAAGCCCGGTTAGGACGCGCGAGGCGCGCCTACTGATCGCCCCATGAATGGGGAGGAGCTTTACTAATGAGAATCTTTTCGGCGGTGCTCGATCTTCACGCCGCGTGACAGGGTGGCGTGGATCGGGCAGTAGCGGTTACAGGCCATGTCGATCGCCTGCTCCACCGCTTTCTTGTCGATGTCGCCTTCCCACGTGCAGTGGAACGTGATCTGGATCTTGTTGAACGCCTTCGGCCATTCCTCGTCCCGCTCGCCTTCGACGTCGACTTCGAGCGCCTTGAGCGGCTGCTTGAACTTCCTGAGCAAGAGAACCGCGTTGAGCCCAGTGCAGCCGCCCAGCGCTCCGAGGAGCATCTCGGTCGGCCGCATCGCCCGGTCTTCGCCGAAGACCGGCGCTTCGTCTATCTCAGCTTTGTGCCCGGATCCCGATTCGATCTCGAAGCGGACCTTGTCGCCGGTCCAGCGCGCGGTGGCCTTGCTGGTGGTCACTCGGACCTGTCAGCCGCGCATCGGGGTTTCGACGTACTGCCGCACAAGGTCTTTGAGAAAACCGGTGTAGATCCCGCCCAGAAGCATCCGTTCGGGCCGCACGACCTTGGCCGCGGCCACCTCGGCCAGGACCGGAAAAGTGAGTGCCGCAAATCGGCGGCCGTGAGGTTTGGTCGCCCACATCTCGACCTCCGGCGCCACGCCGTCGATGGCTACCACCGTGACCGCTGCCACGCCCGATTGCGCTCCACGCATGCCGCCCTTGCGGTTGATCGCGTCCTGGCACGCATCGTCGAGGTATCGGTCCAGGGCGTCGGAGGGGGTGCCTGGCGCCATGACCGTGGCGTAGACGAACCAGTGGAGCTTGGTCGCCATCCACTGCCACTTGAAGGTTGAGCTGCCACCGACGACCGTGTTGAAGCCGGCTATGGTGACGATTCCGGGCTGGAGTCCGGCGCTGGACAGCGTGGTGTGGATCCGCTGGACCAGCTCATTCGCGTTGGCCGGCGGCGCCACGGCCATAGCGTAATCTCAGCCCATGCCGGACGTGCGCGACAGCTTCCGCAACGTTGCTTCGAACTACTCGCGCTCGACGTTCCACGCATCGTCGATCCGGTTGCAGGAGGTCGTCGACCTGGCGCACCCCCAGAAGGGTGACCTGGTGCTGGACGTCGCGACCGGCACCGGGAACACCGCGTTCGCGCTGGCCCCTCACGCTCGCCGGGTCATCGGGCTCGACCTCACGCGAGAGATGCTTTTGGAGGCGGGCAAGGTCGCGACCGAGAAGAACATCCTCAACGTGGATTGGGTGATCGGCGACGCGGAGCATCTGCCTTTCCAGGACGAGACGTTCGACGTGTACACGGTGCGGGCCGCTCCGCATCACTTTCTCGACGTCGACGCGTTCATGGCCGAAGCCTTTCGGGTCCTGAAACCGGGGCGGGATGCGGCGTTCGTGGACTGCGCTCCGCCGCTCCCGGCCCGCGACCTGCTGCATGAGGTTGAGGTCCGCCGCGACCCGTCTCACATCCTCTCGCTCACGTTGGAGGAGTGGGTGTCGAAGCTGCAGCGAGCCGGCTTCGAGGTCGAGACCGCACAGGCGCGCGAGCTCGACTGGAGCTACGAGGACTGGATGGGCAACATGAGCATCCGGCCTGAGCTTTCCGCCGAGCTGGCGAAGGTGATCGAGGCGGCGGAGGGGGAGGCAAGGGTCCAGCTACACCCGGAGTGGCGGGAGGGAAAGCTGTGGCACGCGTACTGGCACGCCTTGATCCGAGCACACAAACCGGGTGGGTGAAGAGGCTCCTCCCCATTCATGGGGAGGTGGCGCGCAGCGCCGGAGGGGCGGAGTCGGAGAGCCTATTGCGCTCCTAACCGAGGGCGATGTGATCGTCCTGGTCGACAAGGTCGGGCGGCGGCACCGCGTCCGGTTGAAAGCGGGAGACCGCCACTCGATCCACTCCGGTTTCATCGCTCACGACGACCTGATCGGACGGCCGGAGGGGGTCGTCGTCACGACCCAGATGGGCGCTCGCCTGCTGGCCGTCAGGCCCACGTTCGCCGAGCAGGTCACCGGCCGGCGCAGGCAGACCCAGCCGATCTACCCCAAGGACCTGGGCGCCATCCTGGTCGGCGCCGACATCCACCCCGGGGCCCGGGTCCTCGAGGCCGGCACCGGAACGGGGGCGCTCACGCTGGCCGCCCTGCGAGCGGTCGGCCAGGACGGCGTCGTCGTGAGCTACGAGGTACGCGAGGAGTTCCTGGAGGCGTCACGGCGGGGCATCCTGGAGACCCTCGGTTCGATCCCCTCCAACCTGGAGCTGAAGCTGGGTGACGTCTACCTGGGCGTCGAGGAACGCGGATTCGACCGCGTGTTGCTTGATCTGGCCGAACCGTGGCAGGCGGTCCCCGCGGCGAAGGAGGCTCTCCGCCCGGGGGGCATCGTCTTCGCGCACTGCCCCAACGTCAGCCAGGTTCAGCGGTTCTTCGACTGCCTGCGAGAGGTCAAGGGCTTCGGGATGCTCGAGGCATACGAGGTGCTGCAGCGAGGCTGGACGGTGCGGGGGCGGAGCATGCGTCCGTCGCACCGGATGGTCGCCCACACGGGCTTTCTCTGCTTCGCCCGCCGACTGGCCGAAGACGAGTTGTTCGAGCCAGAGGGGGAAGGCTTCAGGTAACGAATTTCGCCCTGCCGGCGTTCCTTACTGCATGGGGCGCCGCGTCCTACCAATGGTCTTCCTTTTCGCTTCAGCAGCCGCCACAGTTGCGATCTTCGCCGTCGCCCCCACTGCAATCCACGACCGGCTGGCGTTCGGGACGTTCGACACCACCGGACCGCCGCCTCGTGTCGACTACTGCGGGCGGCGCTACTACCCGGCCGAGCAGCCGAAGACCGAGACGCTGGCGCAAGTCGACGCTTTCCTGGCGAGGGTTGGAGTCCACGGACTCACCCAGGTCGACACCGCTCCATCGGGCATGCCGGTGGTCACCAACGTGATTCCTCCCCAGGTCCGTGCCCAGTACCACACCAACGTCTGCACGATGGTGCTCTGGGTCAAGACCGGCGACGACGCGTACGTGGGCTACGGCCTTAGCGGGGGTCCCTGATCCTCCACTAGCATTTCCGTGGAATGAGTGGGGGGCGGGTGCCCATCCAGGTCGCGGTCACCGGCGCTGCCGGCCAGATCGGCTACGCGCTGGTCTTTCGGATCGCCTCCGGCCAGATGTTCGGCCCTGACCAGCCGATCGTGCTGCGCATGCTCGAGATCGAGCCGGCGATGAAGTCGCTCGAAGGCGTGGCGATGGAGCTGGACGACTGCGCCTTTCCGCTCCTGGCGGGCATCGAGATGTCGAGCAAGGCCGAGCAGGCGTTCGCAGGCGCCAACTGGGCGATCCTGGTCGGATCGGTGCCGCGCAAGGCCGGCATGGAGCGCAGCGACCTGCTTTCGGTCAACGGAGGTATCTTCGGACCTCAGGGCAAGGCGATCGAGAAGAGCGCGTCCAGCGACGTTCGCATCCTGGTGGTCGGCAACCCGTGCAACACCAACTGCTATATCGCGCGCCTGAACGCGCCGGACATCCCCGCCGAGCGGTGGTTTGCGATGACCAGGCTCGACGAGAATCGCGCGCGCACGCAGCTGGCGCATAAGGCAAAGGTGCCCGTCGCGGCGATCTCGAACGTGGCGATCTGGGGCAACCACTCGACGACGCAGTACCCCGACGCCCGCAACGCACGGATCGCGGGGCTCCCCGTCTACGAGGTCATCACGGACCACGGCTGGCTGAAAGGCAAGTTCATCGAGACGGTCCAGAAGCGCGGCGCGGCGGTGATCGAGGCGCGCGGAGCATCGTCGGCAGCGTCGGCCGCCAATGCGGCGATCGATTCGGTGGTCAGTGTCCGGACGCCGACGCCCTGGGGCGATTGGCACTCGCTGGCGGTGGTCAGCCACGGCGAGTACAGCGTGCCGGACGGCCTGCAGTTCGGATTCCCGGTGCGCTCGGACGGCGAGCGCTGGGAGGTCGTCCCCGACCTCAAGCACGACGACGACGCCTGGGACAGGATCAAGAAGACGACCCAGGAGCTGCTGCAGGAGCAGGAGATGGTGAAGGGGTTGGTTCCGACCCAGGCCTCGTGAAAGAAAAACTACTTCGCGCGGCCGACGAGGGCCGCGAACGAGAGGCGGAGCTGGAGGCGCTCGTCGTCGACGAGCCGGCCAATCCCGACGGCCGCTGGAACGCCAAGGATCACCTCGCGCACCTGTCCTGGTGGCGCTGGCGCAGCGCACGGACGCTGGACGCGATGCGCACAGGTGGCGAGCTTCCGCCGCCCGTCCCGGACGACGATGGCGTGCAGAACGCGATCATCTACGCAGAGGTCAAGGATCGCCCCGCCGCGGACGTCAAAGCCGACGCCGCTGAGTCCTGGACTGCGCTCCGGAAGGCGGTCGAGGCGTCATCGGAGGAGGACCTCGCAAAACCGCATCCCCGGCAGCCAGGGTCGCAGGTGTGGGAGGCGGTGCCGGGCGCGGTCGGTCACTCCGGGACTCACGTCTGGTCGTGGCACCTCGACGTCGGCGACGAGAACCGGGCAATGGCGGTGGCCAGGTGGGCGTCCGACCTGGAAGGCAGCTTCTTCACCAAGCCGGAGCAGCTGGCAGACTCGCGCTACAACCTGGCGTGCGTCTACGCCCGCCTCGGCAAGGCGGACGAAGCGCTGCCGCTTCTCCGCCAGAGCTTCGAGGCGAAGCCGGAGCTGGTGGCCTGGGCGCGAAAAGATCGGGACCTGGATCCGATTCGGGAGGAACTCGCTCCTATCCTCTTCTAGGTGAGCGTCCTGCTCGACCGCCACT
>VBHJ01000029.1 GCA_005887685.1 Chloroflexota bacterium
GCGATCAACCCCTCTCCCTACATGTTCTTTCTTGCGCTGGGCGGTGACCGCCACGTGGTCGGCACCTCGCCGGAGAAGCTGGTGCAGGTGGAAGGCAGCCGTGTGGAGACGCGGCCGCTCGCGGGGACACGCCGGCGCGGAGCAGATCCCGCCGAAGACCAGCGGCTGGAGAAGGAGCTCCTCAACGACCTGAAGGAGCGCGCCGAGCATGTGATGCTCGTCGACCTGGGGCGCAACGACGTGGGCCGCGTGGCGAAACCCGGCACGGTAAACGTGGATCGGCTCATGGAGGTCGAGCGCTACTCGCACGTGATGCACATCTCGTCGACGGTCAGCGGTCAGCTGCGCGAAGGCAAGACCTCGCTCGACGCGCTGCAGGCCGCCTTCCCGGCCGGGACCGTCTCGGGCGCGCCGAAGATTCGCGCCATGGAGGTGATCGCCGACCTCGAGCCGGACCAGCGCGGCGTTTACGCGGGTTCGGCGGGCTACGTGAGCTTCGGCGGCAACCTCGACATGGCGATCACGCTGCGCACGGTGGTCATCGCCGAGGGCGTCGCCTACGTGCAGGCGGGCGCGGGGGTGGTCGCCGACTCGAGGCCGGAGCGCGAATACGAGGAGACGCTCGAGAAGGCGGGCGCGATGTTCAAGGCCATCGAGATGGCGGAGGCCATGTAGATGTCAATCGCGATGATCGACAACTACGACTCTTTCACCTACAACCTGGTGCAGTACATGGCCGAGCTCGGCGCGGAGCCGACCGTGTTTCGCAACGACGAGGTCACGGTCGACGAGCTGGCGAAGTTCGACGGCATCGTGATCTCGCCGGGTCCGGGGACCCCGGATGACGCCGGCATCTCGAACGACGCGGTGCGAGCGCTCAGTGGAAAGGTGGCGATCCTCGGCGTATGCCTGGGCAACCAGTGCATCGGCCAGGTGTTCGGCGGCGAGGTGGTGCGCAACGAGCCGTCGCATGGCAAGACCTCATGGATCCACCACGACAACTCGGGCGTGCTCGCCGGCGTCAGCGAGCCCTTCGAGGCGACGCGATATCACTCGCTCATCGTCAAGCGGTCGTCTGTTCCGGCGGAGCTCGTGGTGACGGCATGGACGCACGACGGCACCGTGATGGGTCTGCGCCACGTCAAGCACCCGACCTACGGCGTGCAGTTCCACCCGGAGTCGGTGCTGACCAAGGAAGGCAAGAAGATCCTGGGGAACTTTGTAAGGCGAAGCGAGAAGGTCTCGCTGTGATCGAGGCTCTTACCAAGCTCGTCAAGTGCCAGGACCTCACCGAGGACGAGGCCGCCTCCGCTTTCGAGATCATCATTCGCGGCGACGCGACGCCGTCGCAGATCGCGGGCTTCCTCATCGCGCTGCGCATGAAGGGCGAGACCGCGGAGGAGATCACGGGCTTCGCGCGGACCGCGAGGGCGATGGCAACCCCGATCGAGGTCGAGGGTGCGCTCCTCGATACGTGCGGAACCGGCGGCGACGGCCTGGCCACCTTCAACATCTCGACGCTCGCGGCGATCGTCTCCGCTGCGTGCGGCGCGCGGGTCGCCAAGCACGGCAACCGCGCCGCCTCGTCCCTGTGCGGCTCGGCCGACGTGCTCGAGAAGCTCGGCGTGAAGATCGACCTCGCGCCTGAAGGCGTGGCGCGCTGCATCGACCAGGCGGGCATCGGCTTTCTCTTCGCCCCGATCTTTCACCCGTCGTTTCGCTTCGCGGCCGTGACGCGGAAGGACCTTGGGCTGCGCACCGTGTTCAACGTCCTCGGCCCGCTGTGCAACCCGGCGGGCGCCAGATACCAGGCCCTCGGCGTCGCCGACGCGGCGCTGGCGGGCAAGATGGCGGACGTCCTGCAGCGCCTCGGGGTGGAGCGGGCCATCGTCTTTCACGCCGCGGACGGCATGGACGAGCTGTCGGTCGCCTCGCCCTCGGCTGTGATCGAGATCGATGGCCGGCGCCAGGAATATGAGCTCGATCCTGCGGAACTGGGCCTCGCGCGCGCGCCCGTCGAGTCGATGCGGGGCGGTGGGCCGGAGGACAACGCGCGGCTTGCGCTCGAGGTCCTCGGGGGCGCTAAGGGACCGAGACGCGACGTGGTCCTACTCAACGCCGCGGCAGCGCTGCGCGCCGCGGGCCTGGCGCGGGAGTGGAAGGATGGGCTCGGCCTCGCCGCGGAGGCGATCGACTCGGGGCGGGCCGGCGAGGTGCTGCAGCGGTGGGCCAGAATCTCGCAGGAGTGAGCTCCGAGGATCTCTTGAGTCGCCTGGTGCTCGAGGCAAGACAGGACTTACAGCGCCGGCGTCACCTGATGGGCTCCGACCAGCTCGAGCTGGCGGTTGCCGCGTACACGCCGAAGGACTTCATCGGCGCGCTGCGCAAACCGGGGCTCGCCGTCATCGCCGAGATGAAGCAGCGCACGCCGAGCATGGGCGTGCTGGCCGAGGAGTACCGCCCGGCGGACATCGCGCACGCCTACGCCGAAGGCGGCGCGGCCGCGATCTCCGTGCTGACCCACATGGCGGGCTTCGGCGGCCGGATCGACCATGTGCGCGCGGTCCGCGCGGCGACGCAGCTGCCGATCCTCCGCAAGGATTTCGTCACCGATCCCTTCGAGGTTGCCGAAGCCCGCGCCTGCGGGGCCGACGCGGTGCTGCTCATCGTCGGAGCGCTGGTGGCAACCCAGCTGAAGGACCTCGTCGCGCTGACCAAGAGCCGGGGCATCGCCGCGCTGGTCGAGGTGCACGACGAGGCGGAGACCGCTGCCGCGCTCGAAGCCGGCGCGCTCGCCATCGGCGTCAACCACCGCGACCTGCGGACCTTCAACGTCGACCTGGCGCTGACCGAGCGGCTGCGCAAGCTTGTGCCCAACGAGGTCGCGCTGGTGGCGGAGAGCGGGATTCACTCGGCGGCCGACGCGCGGCGCATGCGCGAGGCGGGCGCTGACGCGATCCTGGTCGGCGAGCTGTTGATGCGCGCGGCGGACCCGGCCGCGCAGATCAGGGAGCTGACCCGGTGATCCGCATCAAGATCTGCGGCATCTGCGACCTGGAAAGCGCGAGGACCGCCGTTGAAGCCGGCGCGGACATGATCGGCTTCCACTTCTGCACGTCCGACCGCCGCGTCACGCCCGAGGAGGTCAGGGCGATCCTTGACGAGCTGCCGGTCCGGCCCAAGGTCGTGGGCGTTTTCATCGACCAGTCGGCGGATGAGGTGCGCCAGGTCGCCGACTACGTCGAGCTGGACCTGCTGCAGCTGCACGGCTCCGAGCCGGCGGGCTTCGACGCCGGACGGCCGGTCATGAAGGTCCTGAAAGTGAGGGAGGGAGTGATCCCCCAGGCCGCGGGCTGGCCCGATCCGATCATGCTCGATTCGTGGTCGGCCGACCAGCGCGGGGGCACCGGACGCACCTGGGACTGGGAGCTGGCGCGGCCCCTCCTCGCCACGCGGAGCGTGTTCATCGCGGGCGGTCTGGAACCGGGTAACGTGGGCAAGGTCGTGAGCGGGTTCAAGCCCTATGGCGTCGACGTGTCCAGCGGCGTCGAAGCTCGCGTCCGGGTCAAGGATCCGGAAAAGGTGCGCGCATTCATCCGCGCCGTTCGACTCGCGGAGGTCCTCGGCTGATGTCGCGCTCGGCGCTAACCCACCCGGTGGATGGACGGTTCGGCGCCTTCGGCGGGCAGTACGTGCCGGAGACGCTGATGAGCGCGCTCCACGAGCTGGAGGACATGTGGCACGAGGCCAAGGCCGACCCGCAGTTCCAGCTGGAGCTGGCCGGCCACCGGCGCGCCTTCATCGGCCGGCCGACTCCGATCTATGCCGCGACCCGGCTGAGCGAGAAGTTCGGCGGCACTCACATCCACTTCAAGCGCGAGGATCTCTGCCACACCGGCGCCCACAAGCTCAACAACGCGGTCGGCCAGGCGTTGCTCGCACTGCGCATGGGCAAGAAACGGATCATCGCCGAGACCGGCGCCGGCCAGCACGGAGTCGCAACCGCGACCGTCTGTGCGCGCTTCGGTCTCGACTGCACCGTCTACATGGGCACCGAGGACATGCGCCGCCAGTCGATGAACGTGCGCCGCATGAAGCTTCTCGGGGCCGAGGTCATCGAGGTCAAGAGCGGGTCGAAGACGCTCAAGGACGCCACCACCGAGGCCATCCGCGATTGGGTGACCAACGTGCGCACGACCCACTACATCATCGGGTCGGTGGTCGGCCCGCATCCGTACCCGGAGATGGTGCGCGACCTGCAGCGCGTGATCGGCGACGAGGCGCGGGAGCAGTACCTGTCTCTCGACGGCAAGCTGCCCGACGTGGTCGTGGCGTGCGTCGGCGGCGGCTCCAACGCGATCGGCATCTTCACGGCGTTCATCGATGACAGGGACGTGGCCTTGGTCGGCGTCGAGGCGGCGGGCAAAGGGATCCGGACGGGCCAGCACGCTGCGTCGCTGGTGGGCGGACGCCCTGGCGTGCTGCACGGGTCGTACTCCTACGTGCTCCAGGACGGCGACGGACAGATCCTGCCGACGCATTCCATCTCGGCGGGGCTCGACTATCCCGGGGTCGGACCGGAGCACGCCTTCCTGCGCGACATCGAGCGCGTCGAGTACGTCGCGGTGACGGACCAGGAGGCAGTCGTCGCGTTCAAGCTCTGCACGCGGCTGGAGGGAATCATGCCGGCGCTGGAGCCTTCACACGCGATCCACCAGGCGGGCGTGATCGCGCGTGAGCTGGGGCCGGGCGGTCGCATTCTCGTCTGCCTTTCGGGGCGAGGCGACAAGGACATGGATTCAGTCGATGGTGGCTGAAAGACTCCGCCTGGAGAATGCGCTTCGCGCCGACGGCGACCTGAAGCTGGTCGCCTACATGATGGCCGGCCATCCGCACAAAAAGCGATCGATCGAGGTGGGGAGGAGGCTCGCCGGATCGGGCATCGCGGCCCTGGAGATCGGCATCCCGCACTCCGACCCGCTGGCCGACGGCCCCGTGATCCAGAAGGCGGGGCAGGAGGCGCTCGCCAACGGCATGACGGTCGAGGGCGCGCTGGAGGTGGCGAAGGCCGTCGCCGCGGAAGGCGTGCCGGTGGTGCTGATGACCTACATCAACCCGGTGCTGCAGCACGACCCGCGCAAGTTCGCCGCCGAGTCCGCGCAGGCCGGGGTTGCTGGCGTGATCGTGCCCGACCTTCCGATCGAAGAGGCCGAGCCGGTCGCCGGCTGGCTGCGCGCGGCCTCCCTGGACACGATCTTCATGGTCGCCCCTACCACGCCTCCCGACCGCATCGCCACGATCTGTTCTCACTCGACGGGCTTCGTCTACTGCGTCACCGTGACCGGTATCACCGGCGCGAGGAAGGAGCTGCCCGAAGGAATGGATGAGCTGTTCTCCGAGGTGAGGAAGCACACGCAGCTTCCCCTGGCGGCCGGGTTCGGCATTTCTCGGCAGGAGCACATGAAGGCGCTGCGCGGAAAGCTCGACGCGGCCGTAGTGGGCAGCGCGATCGTGGACGAGATCGAACGCGGCGGCGACGGCGTCGCCCTGGTCAGGGAGCTGCTCAAAGCTTGCCGGTAAGGGGAATCCGAGGCGCCACCACGACGAGCGCCAACACGGCGGAGGCGATCACGGACGCCACGGAGGAGCTGCTGCGCGAGCTCGTGCGGCTCAACGACCTCGACTCCGCGGAGATCGCGTTCGCCTATTTCACGACCACATCAGACCTCACGGCCGAGTATCCCGCCCTGGCCGCGCGCCGGCTGGGATGGCTCGACGTCCCGCTGATGTGCGGGCATGACATGAACGTCCAGCAGCCCAACCCGCGCGGCGTGCCGATGTGCATCCGCATTCTTTTGCTGTACAACACGCCTCGACCGCAGCAGGCGATGCGATTCGCGTACCTCCGCGGCGCGGACGCAATCAAAAGTGATCTGGACCACATGAGGGGATCGTTGAAACCGTGATCATCGTGATGTCGCACCAGGCGACGCAGGCCGAGATCGAGGCGGTCGTCGACCGCGTCGAGGAGATCGGCCTCAAGACCGAGCTTTCCCGCGGCGAGGAGCGCACGGTCATCGGCGTGATCGGCGGCAACGCATATGCGTACCGCGACGCCTTCTCGCACCTCGGCGGCATCCAGGAGATCGTCCCCATCACCAAGCCGTTCAAGCTCGCGAGCCGTGAGTTTCGAAACAAGGACACGGTGGTCGACCTTGGCGGGGTCAAGATCGGGACCGACGAGGTGGTGGTCATGGCCGGACCATGCTCGGTCGAGGGTGAGGAGATGCTGCTCGAGACCGCGCGGCACGTCGCGGCCCAGGGCGCGAGGGTGCTTCGCGGAGGCGCGTTCAAGCCGCGCACGTCGCCGTACTCGTTCCAGGGTCTCGGCGAGTCCGCATTGAAGATGATGGCCGCGGCACGCGACGAGACGGGGCTGAAGGTGGTCACCGAGGTCGTGTCGCCGGGTGACGTCGCGCTCGTCGCGAAGTACGCCGACATCCTCCAGCTCGGCACGCGCAACATGCAGAACTACGCGCTTCTCCAGGAGGCCGGGCGTTCTGGCAAGCCGGTGTTGCTCAAGCGCGGCATGTCGTCGACCATCGAGGAGTGGCTGCTCGCCGCCGAGTACGTCCTGTCGCAGGGAAACCGGGACGTGATCCTGTGCGAGCGTGGCATACGGACCTTTGAGACGGCGACCCGCTTCACGCTCGACCTTAACGCAGTTCCGCTGGTGCGCGAGCTCTCGCACCTGCCGGTGATCGTCGACCCCTCGCAGGCGACCGGCAAGTGGTCGCTCGTGGGACCGATGTCGCTGGCGGCCGTGGCGGCCGGCGCGAACGGCCTGATCATCGAGGTGCACCCCACACCGAACCAGGCGCTGTCCGACGGCGCGCAGTCACTCGACTTCGCGGCCTTCGACCGCCTGATGGCAGACGTGCGGCGCCTGCTCGGCTCGATGCAAAAACAGCTGGCATAGGTGGCCACCGTCGCGGTGGTCGGACTCGGACTCATGGGCTCGTCGTTCGCGCTCGCGCTGAAAAAGGCGCGACCGGACACGGTGATCGTGGGCAGCGACGCCAACCCGCTCGTCGTGCGCAAAGCGCTGGAGCGCGAGATCGTCTCCACCGCCAACACCGACCTCAGCGTGGTGACGATGGCGGACGTGATCGTGGTCGCGGCGCCGATCAGCGCCCTGCGCGCGATCTTCGCGAGGCTCGGCGTGGTAGGCGAGGGCAAGCCCGTCACCGACATGGCCAGCACCAAGGCCGCGGTGATGGAGTGGGCCGCGGCAGAAGGCATCGACCTGGTGGGTGGGCATCCGATGTGTGGCAAGGAGGTCGCCGGCATCGAGGCGGCCGATCCATCGATCTTCGAAGGAGCGCCGTGGGTGCTGACGCGGGATGACCCGGGCATCACCGCGCTGGTCGAGGCCGTCGGCGCGAAACCGGTGGTGATGGACGCGACGACGCACGACAAGCTGGTCGCCGGCGTGAGCCACGCCGCGTTCTTGATCTCGGTCGGCTATGTGCTGGCCCTGTCGCGACGCAATGACTGGCCGGAGGCGTCGAAGCTGGCGGCCGGCGGTTTTCGCGACATGAGCCGGCTCGCGGCGGGCGACCCCGACCTGTACGCGGGTGTGGCGCGCACGAACCGGGAGAACCTGCTCGAGCTGCTGGACGCGATCAGCAAGGAGCTGGGCCGGCTGTACCGGCACCTTGAAGCCGACGACCCTCGGCTCGTGGAGCTGTTCGAGGAAGCACGCAACGTGCGCGAGCGGTGGTCGAAGCAGTGATCGCGTCCGTTCGGAAGGCCCATGGATTGCAGGGCACAGTCAAGGTGCCAGGCGACAAGTCGATCTCCCATCGCGCCTTGATCCTCGGCGCCATCGCGTCGGGCGAGAGCACCGTGCGAGGTATTTCAGCCGGCGCTGACGTGCTGTCGACTGCCTCCTGCCTGCGGGCGCTTGGAGTAGAGATCGAGGAAGGCAATGTTCAGGGACACGGCATGCGCGGTCTGCGCGCGGCGGGGAGGCCGCTCGACTGCGGCAACTCCGGCACCACCATGCGGCTGCTCGCCGGGCTGCTGTCGGCACAGGACTTTGAAAGCGAGCTGATAGGCGACGAGTCGCTCTCCAGGCGCCCGATGGACCGTGTCGTCCAGCCGCTGCGCGAGATGGGCGCGCGAGCCGAATGGCCGCCTTTGCGCGTGGGTGGCGACAAGCACCTACACGGCATCGAGTACGCCCCGCCGGTTCCGAGCGCACAGGTGAAGTCGGCCGTTCTCCTGGCCGGTCTCTATGCCGAAGGCGGCACGGCCGTAGTCGAATCAGTGCGCACACGGGACCACACCGAGGTGATGCTGGGCGCGATGGGCGCCCACGTTGCTGTCGACGGGATGCGCGTGGCGGTTGAATGCACCGAGCGTCTGCAACCTCTGCACCTCCACGTCCCCGGTGACTTCAGCGCCGCCGCGTTCTGGATGATGGCCGGCGGATTGGTGCCCCGCTCGGACCTCCGGCTGCTCGGCGTCGGGGTGAATCCCACGCGCACCGCGTTCGCCGACCTGCTGGCCTCGATCGGTGTCCGCATTGACCGAGCCAATGCCCGGTTCGAGGCGCGCGAGCCGGTCGCCGACCTGCGGATTCGTCCGACCTCAGAGATTCGCCGCGTGCACGTGGAGCACGATCAGGCGGCGCAAATGATCGACGAGCTGCCCGTGCTCGCGGTCGCGGCGACGCAGGCCCTGGGTACGAGCGTCATCTCCGGTGCAGCGGAGCTGAGGGTCAAGGAATCGGACCGGCTGTACGCGATGGAGGAAGGGCTGCGGGCCATGGGCGCTGACATCACCGCGAGCGAGGATGGATGGGTGATCAACGGACCCCGTTACCTCGAGGGTGCGCGCGTCGACTCAGCCGGCGACCATCGCGTCGCGATGGCGCTTGCGGTGGCAGGAATGATTGCGGACGGCACGACGGAGATCGAAGGCGCAGAGTGCGTCGACATCTCGTATCCCGGCTTCTTCGACGACCTGGAATCACTTTCTTGAAGATTCGGTGCGACATCGAGGTCGATGTCGTAGCGCTGGAGCTGTACGAGCTGGAGGTCACACCACCGCGCGACGATTTCGAGCTCGAGGTGAAACGCGCGTCACAGGCGGTCCGGTCCGGAGAGGTCGAATCCATCGACCGCGCGCGTGAGCTGTACCGCCGGTTCGGCGTCGATCCGACAAGGGTCCGTCCGTCCTCCGAGGCGCTGCTGAGACGCATGAAGAAGGGCGAGCCGCTGCCGCGGATCAACTCGCTGGTGGACGTCGCCAACGCGATGTCCGTCCAGCTCCAGGTTCCCGTCGGGCTGTATGACCTCGGCAAGGTGAGGGGTGAGGAGCTCGTCATCCGGCTGGGCGGCGACGGCGAGAGCTACGAAGGGATCGGCAAGGAGCGCATCAACGTCGCGGGCCGGATCTGCGTCGCCGACGCCGACGGCCCGTGCGGCAACCCGAGCGCGGACTCGCGGCGCACCATGATCACCACGGACACCGAGGCGGCGGCGTGGATCTACTTTCTGCCGATGCGCGACGACGACATCGATCGCACCGCCGAGCTGATCGCGGTGTTCGGCCGCGGGCTCGTGCGGATGGTGCCATGACGGTCGCCACCGAACAGGTCCTGGTGGTGAAGCGGGAGGACATCTTTCCCGACGGCGCGTGGCACGGTTTCGTCACCGACGACCTGGAGCGCCACCAGCGCGTGATCCGCGATAGCCACTTCTTCAAGCCCCGGGCCGAGGTGGAGAACGACTCGAATTTCCAGCAGGTCATCCCGTATGTCGTTTTCCGGCACGCCGATCGGTACCTCCTGACTCATCGGTTGCGTGCTTCATCGGAGAAGCGGCTGCGCAAGCAGTACTCGCTCGGTGTGGGGGGCCACATCAATCCAGGTGACCTCGAGGGGGGCGACCCCATCCTCGACGGACTGAAGCGCGAGTGGGCGGAGGAGGTCATCTACGACGGCCGCTTCGAGGCTAGGCTCCTGGGCCTCCTGAACGAGGAGTCGTCCCCAGTGTCGAAGGTGCACCTCGGTGTCGTGTTCCTCGTCGAGGGCGACTCGCCGAACATCCAGATACGCGAGACGAACAAGCTGGCGGGCGACCTGCTGACGCTCGACGAGATGCGCATCCATTTCCTCGAGATGGAATCGTGGTCCCAGCTCGTGTACGAAAGGCTTCGGACCGGGTCGTGAGGTACGTCGAGGCGGGCGGTGTGCGGGTCTCCGTGATCGGACTGGGGACCTGGCAGTTCGGCTCCACCGAGTGGGGCTACGGCAGCACCTACGCCACCGGTGTCGCGGGTGACATCGTGCGTCGCGCGCTCGATCTCGGCATCAACCTCATCGACACGGCGGAGATCTACGGCCTGGGCCGTTCGGAGAGGATCGTGGGCGAAGCGATCGGGGGCCGGCGCAGCGACGTGTTTGTCGCCACCAAGCTCTTTCCGGTCGGCCTTCCGTTCATGGTCCGATGGCGGGCGAGGGCGAGCGCGCGAAGGCTCCGCGTCGACCACATCGAGCTGTACCAGCAGCACTGGGCGAGCCCGCTGTTTCCGCCTCGGGCGACGATGCCTAGGTTTCGCGGCTTGATTGACGATGGCTTCGTTAGCCACGCGGGCGTGAGCAACCACAGCCTTCGGCAATGGCAGGACTGCGAGGACGCCCTCGGCGGCCCGGTGCTGTCCAACCAGGTTCGCTTCAGCCTGGTCTCACGCGAGCCCGACCGCGAGCTGGTGCCCTGGGCGCAGCACAACGGCCGCATCGTGATCGCGTACAGCCCGCTTGGCCAGGGCCTGCTGTCGGGCAGATATGAGGTCAGCCCGCCGAGCAACTTTCGCCGGTTCCGAAGCGATTTCAGCGCCGAGGCGCGTGCCAGGCGTGCGCCACTCGTGGCCGCCCTGCGCGATATCGCGGGCCGGCACCGGGCGAAACCGGGCCAGGTTGCGCTCGCCTGGCTCGTCAACAAACCGAACGTAGTCGCCATACCGGGGGCGTCGAGCGTCGAGCAGCTGGAGGAGAACGCCGCGGCGGCGGACCTGAGCCTTTCCGACGACGACGTGCAGAGACTCGATAGCCTGAGCGCGTGAGACTACAGGCGGTTGAGCTGCGCCGCATCAGCCTGTCCCTGGTCGCGCCGTTCGAGACGTCGTTCGGGGTGCAGACCGAACGCGATGTGCTCCTCGTCAAAGTCATCGCCGACGACGGCGAAGGCTGGGGCGAGTGTGTCGCGGGCGAGGACCCGCTCTATTCACCCGAATACGTCGACGGAGCGCAGCAGGTCCTGATCCAGCACCTGCTGCCGGCGCTGTTCGAGCGCGACCTCTCGGCGGCGGACGTGGAGGCCATCCTTCGCCCGGTGCACGGACACCACATGGCAAAGGCGGCGATCGAGATGGCCGTGCTGGACGTCGAGCTGCGCGCCCGGGGCGAGTCCTTTGGAAAGTTCTTCGGCGCGGTGCGCGACGAGGTGGATTGCGGCGTCTCGGTCGGCATTCATCCCTCGATCGCCGAGCTGCTGGAGACCGTAGGGGCATACATCGAGCAGGGCTACCGGCGCATCAAGCTCAAGATCAAGCCCGGATGGGACGTCGAGCCGGTCCGCGCCGTGCGGGAGCGGTTCGGCAACGTCCCGCTCCAGGTGGACGCCAACACCGCCTATACGTTGGCGGACGCCGAGCAGCTCGCCAAGCTGGATCCGTTTGACCTGCTGTTGATCGAGCAGCCGCTGCCCGAGGAACAGGTGCTGGCGCACGCGAAGCTGGCCAAGCGCGTGCGGACCCCGATCTGCCTGGACGAGTCGATAACCTCGGCGCAGGTCGCAGAGGACGCGATCGAGCTTGGCGCGTGCCGCGTCATCAACATCAAGCCAGGGCGGGTCGGTGGATACCTCGAGGGACGCCGGATCCACGACCTGTGCCAGGCGCGCGGGATCCCGGTGTGGATGGGCGGGATGCTCGAGACGGGTATCGGACGCGCCGGCAACGTGGCGATGGCCGCGATGCCCAACTTCACCTTGCCCGGCGACACGTCGGCGTCAGACCGCTACTACCACCGCGACATCACCGAGCCGTTCGTGCTCCGCGACGGCCGTTTGAAGGTGCCGACCGGACCCGGGCTGGGTGTGACCGTCGACCACGAGTTCCTGGAGGCGATCACGCAGTGGAAGCAGACACTCGCGCCGGCTGGACTACGTCCCGTTTCGTAGCTTCGCCGCAGGCTTGACGGCCATCAGGTCCGTCATCGCGGTCGATTGAGCCGCGGCGCCCAGCCGCGGGACACCCAGCTGGTCCTCGATCGTCGCGAGCAGCGAGTAGTGGTCGTAGCTCTTCTGGCTCTGGTGCGTGACGGGGTCGGGGTGGATGACCAGGGTGAGCACCGAGTTGGCGCTGTCCTCGCCCTCGTCCCAGGTGATGAAGAGAACTCCGTTGTCCTGCCAGGCGCTCGTGTTGAGGATCATCGGGACGGTTTGCTGCAGCCAGGCGTCGACGACGGAGTTGGAGCAGTCGTGTCCGTCGTGGCAGAGACCGGGCGTGATCCACACCAGCCGGGGCACGGCGCCCGACATGTCGCCGGCGAACTGGTTGAACGAAACCACCTCCGACGGGCAGCTCCCGCCGTAGTAGGCGAACGGGTTGTGCTTCAGCGCGTACGGGTAGGGGCTGCGGTAGCAGCCGCCGGTCATGCCCTCCATGTAGGCCCGCCACCCGATGCCGGCGGCGCTGAGCTGGCTCCCAAGGCCTCCGGCCGGCAAGTTGTGCCAGCCGTCGTCAGCGATGCCGTAGGTGCTGCCCGAGGTCATCGCGAGGTAGTTCGGGAGGCTGGGATGAGAGACGCCATGGTAGTTCGAGGCCACCCCGTACTGCTGCGCCAGCGCCGCGATGTAGCTCGTCCCGATCACCTGGGCGTAGCTGCGGTTCTCGAGGACGATGACGAAGACATGCGAAGGGCTGGATACGGGGCTCGCCTCGGGTGAGGCGCTCGTTGACGGTGTGGTCAGGATGGCGGTGGGCTGCGGCGTTGGGCTGGCGTGCACCTGGGCCGCCCGGGGGGTGCAGGCGGCCATCAGCACGAGCGCGATGAGACTGACAGCCAGGCGCTGGGAGATGGAGATCCGGCCCGAGAGGGGAGGGCGCATCACGTCGCTCCGCTTCGAGGGCGAGGAGATCCTGGACCAGGGCATCGGAGTCGACCAGCCTACAGCGGAAGGGTTTGTCGAGGGCGGGGCGTGGGGCTGGGACGAGATGGTGCCGAACGTGGAGCCGACCGACACCTTGCCGGACCACGGGGAGGCGTGGCGCCTCCCCTGGGAGGTGCTCCGCTCGAGTCAAACGTCCGCCGTCATGCGGGCGTCGGGGCGAATCGTGCCGTGGGAGCTCACCCGGACGATCGAGATTGGCGAAGACGTTCGCATCTCCTACGTCTATCGCAACGCCGGGACGGCCCCTCATCCGGCCTACTGGTGCGCGCATCCGCTGTTCAAGTACGAGCCGGGAATGGAGATAGGGGCGCCAGTGCCTGACGACCTAGATGAAGGCGCGAGCACCAAGGTGTTTGTGCCTCGGGGCGCGGTCGACCACGTCACGCTGGGCTGGAGGTCCGGCAAGCGCCTGGACATGAGCTGGGACGTTGTCCTGACCCCTGAAGTGGCGATCTGGATGTGCAACGGAGACCTCGGCGGCTACCGCCAGGTCGCCATCGAGCCGGCGACGGCGTCGCCGATGCTGGCGCCGGGTTCGGCCCTGTCCTGGTGGCTGCGGATTTCCCCTGTCTAAACTGAGCCCCGTGCCCAAGCTCCTCGGCCTGCGATGTCGCGAATGCGGCGCTGAATACGAGCTGCAGGCGACGCACGTGTGCGAGATGTGCTTTGGCCCGCTGGACGCCGTCTACGACACCACGGCGATGAAGAAGATCGTGAGCCGGCAGCGGATCGAGCAGGGACCGAAGTCGATGTGGCGGTATCGCGACCTCCTGCCGGTCGAGGACACGGTCAACGTGGTGACGCTTGGCGAGGGATACACGCCGCTGGTGAAGGCGGATCGTCTCGGCGCCGAGCTTGGCCTGCGCAACCTCTACCTGAAGAACGACAGCATGAACCCGACCAACTCGTTCAAGGACCGGGTCGTGTCGGTTGCGATCAGCTGGGCGAGGGCTCACGGTTTCGAGACCATCGCGTGCGCGTCGACCGGCAACCTGGCCAACGCGGTTGCCGCCTACGCGGCGCGGGCCGGACTGGAGTGTTTCGTGTTCATCCCCATTGACCTCGAGCCCGCGAAGGTGGCGGCGATCAGCGTGTTCGACCCGAACCTGGTAGCGGTGCGAGGCAACTACGACGACGTCAACCGGCTTTGCAGCCAGCTGATCGAATCGACGCCCTGGGCCTTCTGCAACATCAACATCCGACCCTTCTACGCCGAAGGTTCAAAGACGCTGACGTTCGAGACGGCGGAGCAGCTGGGGTGGAAGCTGCCGGACGAGATCATCATCCCGATCGCGAGCGGGTGCCAGTTCGTGCGGCACCGCCAGGCGGTGCGCGAGCTGATGGAGTACGGGCTGGTGCGCGGGGATCGCGTGCCTTCTTTCACTGGAGCCCAGGCGCTGGGATGCGCGCCGGTGTACAACGCGTTTCATTCCGACAACCCGGACCGCGTTCTGCCGGTGAAGCCGGACACCATCGCCAAGTCGATCGCGATCGGCAACCCGTCGGACGGCGTCTACGTGAATCGGATCGCGCGCGAGACGGGTGGCGTTGTGGAGGCTGTTTCCGAGGAGGAGATCGTCGATGCCATCCGCCTGCTGGCGCGGACCGAGGGCATCTTCACCGAGACCGCGGGCGGCGTGACGATCGGCGTGCTGGCCAAGCTGGCGCGCGCGGGTCGGTGGAAGGGCGAGGAGACGGTGGTGGCGTACGTCACGGGGCATGGCTTGAAGACGGCCGACGTGCTGGCCTCGGCGAACGGGCACTCGTCTCGACGTGTCGAAATAGAACCGACGATGAAGTCGTTTCGGGAAAAGGTGAGTATCTAGGTCGTGGCGCAGTTCCGAATTCCCGGACCGCTGCGTCGGCTGTCAGAAGGCCACGTGACAGTTGACGTGGAGGCGACCAACCTGATCGGGGCGATCGTCGCGCTCGATGCTCAGTACCCCGGCTTCAAGGAGAGGCTGCTGGATGAGAACGGCGATCTCCGCCAGTTCGTCAACGTCTACCTGAACGACGAGGACGTGCGCCTTGGCTCTGGGCTCGGGGCCAGGGTGGGGGAGAAGGACGAGATCTCTATCGTGCCCGCGGTGGCGGGGGGCCGCTAGCCTCCAGCCGGCGCTCGTACCGTGCCGTCTGGAGCAAGACGAGCAGGGCGATGATGAGAGTGGGGCCGACGATCAGCCGGTAGTTGACGCCGAGGCCGAGCACCAGCGCCGAGGCGATGGCCGCCAGGACCACGATGAATCCCGCGGCGACCACCGGGGGACGTGTCCGCCGCCTGCGCCAGGCGCGCAGCATCGCCGCCGCCGCCAGCAAGCAGGCGAGATCGAGAGTGAGCACGCCGAAGAGGTCGTTCATGCGTGGGCCGCCGAAGGGGAGCGGCGCCCGCTCCCCTTCCCGTGAATGCTGATCAACCGGCTGCGGCGGCGGGTTCGGCGCCGATGCCTGTCTGGGCCCGCACGTCGATCTCGTGGAATCTCCGCTCCGCCAGCCGGTCGGCCTTGGCCAGCTCGCCGAGATAGGTACCGAGGATCGCAAGGGCAAACCCGATGGGGATGCTGACGATGCCCACGTTCTGGAGGGGGAATGCTGGATGAGCGACCGCCGGGAGCGTCCAGCCGGGTCCGATGGAGACGAGCCATATCGTCATCACGGACCCGCCGACGAGTGAGGCCACCGCGCCCCATGTGTTGAATCGCTTCCAGAACAGCGTGAAGAGAATCGCGGGAAGGTTGGCCGCCGCGGCGATGACGAACGCCACGCCCGCGACGAGTGCTGCCGCGTTGGCGGTCGCGCCGACGCGCGCCGCGAGCCAGATCGAGAGGAGTCCGACGAGGCCTGCCGTGATGCGGGCGACCGTCACCTGCTCCCGCTCGCTCACGTGACCGTGAAGGATGTGCGTCCGGATGACGTTGACGTAAAAGTCGTGGCTGAAGGCGCCCGACGCCGCGAGCGTCAGGCCGGCCACGACCGCGAGGATCGTCGCGAATGCAACCGCGGCGATGAATGCGAGCAGGAACTCGCCGCCCCCGGTCCCGAAGAAGTTCGTGCCGAGGTACTCCGCGAGCCGCGGCGCGGCGAGGTTGCTGTTGGGCGTGCACTTGGGGGCGACGGCGGCGCAGATGTTGGCCTTGCCGACAAGCGTCGCGGCGCCGAACCCAAGAAACGTGGTCATGATGTAGAACGACCCGATCAAACCCATCGCCCACACCACGGATTGGCGGGCCGCTTTGGCGTTGGGCACGGTGAAGAAGCGCATGAGGATGTGGGGCAGGCCCGCGGTTCCGAGAATGAGGGCCATCCCAAGCGAGACGTTCTCCAGCAGCGCCTTGTCGATGCCCCAAACCTGGGTCTTGCCGTAGGGGTAGAGGATGCCGGGTTGCGTGAAGTTCAGTCCGTTGGCCGCCTTCACCTTTGCGATCGCGTCGAAGAAGCTGCCGAAGTTGAAGCCGAAGTGGAGAAGGACGAGAAAGCTGAGGAGTATGGCGCCGCCCATCAGCATCACGGCTTTGACGATCTGCACCCATGTCGTCGCCACCATGCCGCCGGCGATGACGTAGATCATCATCAGCGCGCCGACGACGGTGATCGACGGGTCGAGCTTGGTGCCGAGGATCGTCCAGTTGAACCAGGGCTTCAACGTCGAGTCCAGCGACGGAATGAGGATCTTGATGAGGCTGCCGGCGCCGATCATCTGGGCCATCATGTAACTCGCGCTGACGGCCACTGTCGAGAAGGCCGCCGCCGAACGAACCGGTATCGGCGACATGCGGTAGGAGAGGACGTCCGCCAGCGTGTACTTGCCGGTGTTCCGCATCGGTTCCGCGATGAGGAAGAGCACGGTGAGGTAGGCCACGAGCCAGCCCACCGAATACATGAATCCGTCGTAACCGTTGAAGGCGATGAGCCCGGCGATGCCCAGGAAGGAGGCCGCGCTCATGTAGTCGCCCGAGATGGCGAGCCCGTTCTGCCAGCCCTTGATGCCGCGCCCGGCGGCCCAGAACTGGACGGTCGTGCCGGATCGCCGCGAGGCCCAGGCGGTGATGCCGAGGGTGATGGCGATGACGATCAGGAACAGAGCCAGGGTGAGGTTCATGACTCCGCTCCCCGGCCGCGCGCGGCGCGCTCCCGCACCTTCTGTGCGAGGGGGTCGAAGACCCTGGTCGCTCTACGGATGTAGAACCAGGCCAGTAGCCACGCCATGACGAACTGCGAAAGCGCAAACAGGTACGCGATGTTGACGTGACCGAAGACATCGGTCCTCATGAAACTGGGCGCCAGCCCGTTCAGCAGCGGAAGCAAGAAGTA
>VBHJ01000188.1 GCA_005887685.1 Chloroflexota bacterium
CAACGTAAATGGCGCGGCTGAGCTGCCGAAGCTGCGCCCGCTCGGCTTCGATGCGCTCCGCGAGAATCGCCTCGCGCCGCTTCGCGTCCGCGATCTGCACATCGAGGTCCGCGATCTTCGCCGCCACGTCGTTGATCTTGCCCTGGAGGACCTGCTGCTGAGCCGCGTTGTCCTGCAGCGACTGCCGGAGCTGCTGCTGGGCGGCCATCGCGTCAGCCAGGTTGCTGCCGAGCTGCGCTCGGATCTGATCGATGACCGCCATCTGCTGCTGCGGATCGTTAGGAGTCGAATCCGCGGTGGCGGCGGACCGGTCCGCCGCGAACAAAAGGCACGCCAGTACGAGGGCCACGAGCGACGCTCTCACGTCTCCATGTGTCTCCGAAGGCTGATCAGCGATGATCCCGAGCCGAGACCCAGGCCCACCAGGACGACGACCGCCGCGGTGACGCCCGCGACAGTGACCGTGACGCCGGGGGCAAATTGCGAAAACGCTCCCGACGCCGCTGAGATGCCCGCCGCCGTCAACGCGAACGTGATGACGCCAGCGACCACCCCCGCCAATGCGCCGGTGATTGCGCCCTCGACTACGAACGGCCCGCGGACCATCCAACGCGGCGCCCCGACCAGTTGCATGATCGTGATCTCGTCACGCCGTGCGTGGATCGCGATCTTGATGCTGTTCATGGTCACCATGACGGCCACGAAACCGAGCAGGCCCAAAAACGCGATACCCGCGACGGCTGCGCCCAACAGGACTGCCTGGATCCGCTGATAGGCGCCCCTGTCGTACGACGTCGGGTACAGCTGATCGACGGCAAGGTCGTCGCGGACCGAAGCATCGATCGCCGCGACGTCCTGGATGTTCTTGACCTGCACATCGAGGCTCGCCGGAAATGGATTGCTTTCGGTGGCATCCGCGAGCTGCGGCAAGCCAGGTATGCGTTGCGCTCTCTGGAGCGCTTCGGCTTTGGTGACGTACGTGACTCCTGCGACGCGGGGATCGCTCGTCAACCTGTTCTGGAGCGAGCCGATGTCCGCGTCCGCCGCGCTGTCGCGCAGGTAGACATGGAGCAAGGAAGCCTGGCTTGCCTCGACCTGCTCGAGGTTGTGGAGCGCAAAGCCCGTCAAGCCGACCAGCCCGGACATCACGAGCAGCAGCGTCATGGAGCCGAGGGCCGGCGCGGTGCCGCCGGCGTTTCGAGCCCAGCTGCGGGCCGCACCCTGGAACAGATGGCGCAACAGGTTCGTGGCCACCGTCTGCACGAGTCGGCGACGCGGGAACCGTCCCTTCACGACGATGCCAGCCACGCCATCCTCCCTGTCTGCCCAGCCGGCTGGTCGCGCACCAGCCTTCCGTGGACCAGGGTCAGGACCCGACGCTGCAGGCGGGTCACGATCTCGACGTTGTGAGTGGCCACGAGGACCGCCGTGCCCCACGCCGCGATGTCCTCGAACAGGTCCATGATCTCCCACGCTGTCTCCAGGTCCAGGTTGCCGGTCGGTTCATCGGCGATCAGCAGCGGCGGCTGAGCAACCACCGCCCGGGCCACCGCGACGCGCTGCTGCTGGCCACCCGACAGCTGGTGTGGAAACGCATCGCCGCGGTCGCCAAGACCCACCGCCTCCAGCGCATCCAGCGAGCGATCCCTGGCTTCCTCGTCCGAGATGCGCAGGTCGCCGACCTGGAGCCCAAAAGCGACATTTTCAATTGCCGTCAACCGTGGCAGCAGCTTGTAGTCCTGGAACACGACGCCCACCCGGCGACGCAATTCGGCAACGCGGGATGCCTTCAGGTGATGGGCCGCGATGCCGGCCACGAGGACCTCGCCGCTCGTGGGGCGAATCTCGCGGTTGATCAGCTTCAGCAGCGTGGTCTTGCCGGCGCCGCTTGGGCCGACCAGGAAAGCGAGCTCACCCGGCTCGAGGGCCAGATGCACGTCATCCAGGGCGTGCCGAGATCCATAAACCCTGGTCACCGCCCTGAACTCGACGATCGGGCGCGTTTGGCCGTTGACGGTCGGGCGCACTTCTCCGTTCGAGATAACGGGGCACACCGCGAATACCTGGGAAGCCGGCCGATCAAGTCTCGTTAGTTCTCGTAAGCAGTTGGCGACAATCCGCCGACGACCCAGGGCGAGGTTGCCTTTTATATGCAAACTGCCGGTTGCATTTCACGGAGCGGCGGTCGTAAGATGCAACCATGACGTTGCATAACACCACGGACCGCATCGAGAAAGAGATCGTCCTGCGCGCACCCCAATCGAGGGTCTGGGGCGCGCTTGCCAACGCCGAAGAGTTCGGAGCCTGGTTCGGCATGAAGCTGGAAGGTGACTTCGCACCAGGTGGCCGTGTCCGCGGCCAGATCACGCTGCCCGGCCATGGGCACGTGACCATCGAGATCGCCATCGAGCGGATGGACCCCGAGAGCAGGATGTCGTACCGCTGGCATCCGTACGCGGTCCAGCCCGGCGTGGACTACTCGAGCGAGCCCACCACCCTGGTCGAGTTCCAACTTGACGAAGTCGCGGGAGGCACCCGGCTCAGGGTGGTCGAGTCGGGCTTCGACCGCATCCCGGCAGCGCGGCGTGCTGAAGCCCTTCGGATGAACGACGCGGGCTGGGCCGAGCAACTCCAGAACATCGCGCGACATGTCGGTTCATAGCGCCGGCTCGCGCGAGGTCTCCCGCACTGCGCCGATGTTTGCCGCGCTCGGTGACGCAACCCGGCTGGGGCTCGTGGCCCGACTGGGCTCCGAGGGTCCTCTTTCGATCACGCAACTGACCGCCGGATCTGCTGTCACGCGACAGGCGATCACCAAGCACTTGACCGTGCTCGCCACGGCTGGGCTCGTTTCGGATCTGCGGCGTGGTCGCGAGCGCATCTGGGAGCTCGAGCCGGAACAGATCGAAGCGGCACGAGCCTATCTCGAGCACGTCTCGAAGCGATGGGACGAAGCGCTCGACCGTCTGAAGCAGTTCGTTGAGAAATAGAGGGAGGGGACCGCGCTTCTGACCACAGGGTTGCCATCGCGGACGAGCGCTGGACCAAAAGGAGAGAACCAATGACCGCTCACAAGACCGGAACACGTAAAGAGTGGCTCGCAGCGCGGCTGGAGCTACTCGAGGCCGAGAAGGCGCTGACGCGGCGCGGCGACGAACTGGCGCACCGGCGGCAGGAGCTGCCCTGGGTTCGAGTCGAAAAGGACTACCACTTCCAGACCGAGGAGGGCCCGGCATCCCTCGGCGATCTCTTCAGAGGACGCTCGCAGCTCCTCGTCTATCACTTCATGTTCGGGCCCGACTACACGGCGGGGTGTCCTTCCTGCTCGGCGATCGCGGACGGCTTCGACGGCTCGGTCGTCCACCTCGCGAATCACGACGTCACGCTCTGCGCGGTGTCGCGAGCTCCGCTCGCGAAACTGCGCGCGTACAAGGAGAGGATGGGCTGGAGCTTCCCATGGGCCTCTTCGTTCGAAAGCGACTTCAACTACGACTTCCAGGCGTCGGTCACCAAGGAGGAGTGGGAGTCCGCGGCGGTCGAGTACAACTTTCAGGCAGTGGACCTTCGGCTGCCAGAGGGCGGCGAGCAGAATCCCTTCATCGCCAAGCTCACGGCGAGCGTCGGGACGGACTGGCCGACCTACAGGCAAGAGGGGCCGGGCGTGAGCGCGTTCGTCCT
>VBHJ01000189.1 GCA_005887685.1 Chloroflexota bacterium
GTCCAGCTTGCGGTCCCAGTGGACATAGCTGCCAAGACCGGGCGGAAGACCGCGCGCGATGACGCGGAACGTCCCCCCCAGCGTGTCGCCCTGCTCGGCCACCTCGTCGATCGCCGCGACCATCCGCTTCGATGCCTCGGGGTCTGGGCAACGCACGGGCGATTGCTCGATGTCCTCCTCGGTAACGACTTCCGGATCGATGCCCTCGAACCCGATGTCGATCGTGCCGATCGACTGCGTGAAGCTCAGCACCTCGACGCCAAATCGAGCCAGGAGCTTGCGCGCGACCCCGCCGGCCGCGACGCGCGTGGCGGTCTCACGCGCGGATGACCGCTCGAGGACGTTGCGGATGTCGGTGTGGCCGTACTTGAGCGCGCCGGCGAGGTCGGCGTGACCGGGCCGAAGACGGGTCACCACCTTGGGCTCGAAGCCCTCTTTGGAGGCGGTCATCTGCGCGGTCCAGTTCACGTGGTCCTTGTTCTCCAGCACCAGCGTGACGGGGCTGCCGATGGTGAACCCGCCGCGCACCCCGCTGACGATTCGGGCGACGTCGGTCTCGATCTTCTGCCGGCCGCCCCGCCCATGACCGCCCTGCCGCCGCGCGAGATCGCGGCGAAGATCCTCCTCGCTGATCTCGAGGCCGGAGGGCAAACCTTCGATCACGACGGTCAGCTGCGGCCCGTGCGATTCGCCGGACGTCAGGAACCGGAGCATGGAGGCGATGATAGCTACCAGTGCCTAGAGCCCTTGAAGTGGCGCTCATCGACGTGGGTGGCACGCTGTGGCCGAATTCCTGGCCAATCCGCAAAACAGACGCTTTCGGCCGTCGCGTGCGGATTCAAGCAGCGATGCCCGGGATCGAGCCCGCGACGGTCGAGGCGCTGGCGGATGCCCTCATTGAAAGCAGCCGGCCGGGCGATGAGGCGCGAAGCATATCGACGGAGAGCGCAGTCTCCACCGGGGCCGAGGTCCTCGTCGCCCAGTGCCTGGTCCGATGCGGACTTCCGGCTGACGCGGATACCGTGCGGCGCATCCGCCGCGCGATGTCGATCCCCGTTTCCGACCAGATGAAGCTGCTGCCGGGTGCAGCAGAGCTGCTCACCGAGATCCATACCCTCGGCATGCGCACCGTCATCGCCAGCAACACCTACTGGCGCGATGCCGATAGCTACTGGGACGACTTTCGGGTCCTCGGTGTGGCAGAGCAGATCGATGCCATCGTGACCTCGGTCGACGCCGGCCACCTGAAGCCGCACCCGGCCGTCTTCGAGATGGCCAGGCGCTGGGCCGGCGTGACCGCCGAACTTTGCGTCGTGATCGGGAACCGCGAGGAGAACGACATCGAGCCCGCGCTCGCCCTGGGCATGCGAACGATCCTGGTCTATCCCGACGATCCCAAGCCGGCCACAAGCCGGGCACATGCCGTCGTTCCCGACCTGTGGGCATGTGCCAAAGCCCTGCGGGATATGCTCGACGACGAATGAGGAACGAGGTCACGCGCGACGTCGAGCGGATCGTGCTGACGCTCGATGTCAACGGTGAAAAGGTCCAACTCCTCGTGCCGGTGCACAAGACGCTGCTCGAGGTACTTCGCGAGGACATGCAGCTCACCGGCACCAAGCACGGCTGCGAGCTCGGTGAGTGCGGCACCTGCACGGTGCTGGTCGACGGCAAGCCTCACCTGAGCTGCCTGCTGTTGCCCGTGCAGCTGCAGGGCCGGGTCATCACGACGGTGGAGGGCATGGCCGACGGGTCTGTGCTCCACCCGCTGCAGACCGCGTTCGCCGAGCTCGGCGCCGCGCAGTGCGGCTACTGCACGCCCGGCATCCTGCTCGCCGCGAGGTCGCTGCTCGACGACAACCCGAAACCTTCGCGCGACGAGATTCGGGAGGCGCTCGCAGGAAACCTGTGCCGCTGCACGGGCTACGCAAAGATCCTGGACGCGATCGAGCTCGCCGCGGATCGGATGAGATGAAAGTAGTAGGCAAGCCGCTTCCGAAGGTCGACGCCGTGAGCAAAGTCACCGGCCGCGCCGTCTACGCGGACGACATGCTCCCGCCGCGCACCTTGCACTGCAGGATCCTGCGCAGCCCGCATCCCCACGCGCGCATCGTGTCCATCGACACCTCCGCCGCCCGCCGCATACCCGGCGTCCTTGCCGTGATCACGGGGGCGGACCTGCCGATCAAGTTCGGCATCCTTCCCGTGACGCAGGACGAGCGCGCCCTGGAGCACGAGAAGGTGCGCTACGTCGGCGACCCGATCGCCGCGGTGGCGGCGACCGAGGAGGAGATCGCGGCGGCGGCCTGCGATGCGATCTCGGTCGAGTACGACGTGCTCGAGCCGGTCATGTCGATCGACGCTGCGCTGCAGCCGGCCAAAGACGAACGGATCCAGGATTACGGCGGGCCGAACAACATTCACAAGCTCGTGGCACTCGAGTTCGGCGACGTCGACGCGGGATTCAGGCGTGCGAAAACCACCCGCGAAGACGTCTTCTTCTTCCAGGGCAACACGCACCTGCCCATGGAGCAGCACAGCGCGGTCGCGACATACGTGGACGGCAAGGTGACGCTCTGGTCCTCGACCCAGGTCGTCCACTACGTGCATCGCGCGCTGGCCAAGGTGCTCGAGCTGCCGATGAACCGCATTCGTGTGATCGGGGCCGCGCACGGCGGCGGCTTTGGCGGCAAGACCGACCCGTTCGCGCACGAGATCATCGTCAGCAAGCTCGCGATGCTGACCGGGCGGCCTGTCAAATGCACCCTGACGCGCGAGGAGGTCTTTTACGCGCACCGCGGGCGCCATCCCGTCCTGATGTGGGTTCGCACCGGAGTCGACGGCGAAGGTCGCATCACCGCGATGCATTTCCGCAGCGCGCTCGACGGCGGCGCGTACGGCTCGTACGGCGTCGCCTCGACCTTTTATACCGGCGCCCTGCAGACCGTGACCTACGACATCCCCGCCTATCGCTTCGAGGGATGCCGGGTCTTCACCAACAAGCCGCCGTGCGGTCCCAAGCGCGGCCACGGCACACCGCAACCGAGGTTTGCGCTGGAGCTGCACCTGGAGAAGATCGCGCAGGACATCGGCATCGACCCGGTGGGGTTGAAGCGGCGGAACTTCGTCCGGCCGAACACGCGCACCGTCAACTGGCTGCGCATCACCTCATGCGGCCTCGACGAGTGCACCAGGAAGGTCATCGAGGCATCGCGCTTTCACGAGCGCAAGCGACGACCCGGACACGGCATGGGCTTTGCGGTCTCGACCTACCTTTCAGGCGCGGGCACCGCGATCTACTGGAACGACATGCCCCACTCCGAGGTCCAGCTCAAGGTCGATCGCGGGGGCGTCACGGCGTTCTGCGGCGCGATGGACATCGGCCAGGGATCGGACTCGGTGCTGGCCACGATCGTCGCCGAGGAGCTGGGCCTGCAGCCATCTGACGTGCGCCTTGTGACAGCCGACACCGATACGACTCCCATCGACCTGGGCTCGTACTCATCGCGCGTCACTTTCATGGCGGGCAATGCCGCGCTCGAGGCGGCGCGGAAGATGCGCGCTCTGCTGGTGGAAGCGGTGGAAGCCGGCGGTCGCAAGTACGAGGACGTCACCTTCGAGGAGGCCGCCGTGCTTGCCGAGACGCGCTTCGGGACGCTGACCAGCGCCGGCAGCTACACGCCGCCGCGGATCGCCGGGCCGTACAAAGGATCGGGTGTCGGGCCGAG
>VBHJ01000030.1 GCA_005887685.1 Chloroflexota bacterium
CTCAAGCACATGGGCTATGAGCTGTACTCGCTCGACCAGTCAGGCCAGTCGGGACGCACACTCCGCATCTCCATCGACCACAATGAGCCGATCACGATCCAAGACTGCGAGCGCGTCAGCAGGGTCGCCGGTCCCCTGCTCGACCATGCAAACCTGATCCAGGGTCCGTACGACCTCGAGGTCTCTTCGCCCGGCGCGGAGCGACCGCTGCGCACGCACCACGAATACGAGCGGTTCAACGGGAAGCGGGTCAACGTCCGCTATCGGAGCGGCGAATCGGAATCCGTGGTCGAGGGTCAGCTGGTGGCGGTCGACGGCGCCGGCATCGCAGTCCAGTCACCCGGCGCGCGGGGAAGAGCGCCGGTGATCATTCACATCGCGTGGGAAGACGTTGTCGCGGGCAGGCTCGCGGTCGCAATCTGAGCCGTCAACCGAGAGCCTGGCCGAAGCGCTGAGCGCGCTTTGCGCCGAGGTAGGCATTCCTTTTGAGGAGATGCTGCACACCATCGAGGTCGCGCTTGCGGTGGCGTACGCGCGCGCGTTCAACCCGCCCGGCCAGGTGACGGTGAGGCTCGACACCAAGACTGGCGCCCTCGATGTGCGCAGCCGCGTCGTGAGTCCGGATGGAACGAGCGTCGAGCAGGAGCTGCCGTCGGAGGATTTCAAGCGCATGGCGGCGCAGACCGCAAAGCACGCGGTCCTGCGTCACATCCACGACCTGGAGCGGGACAAGGTCCTGCGCGACGTGGCCGAGCACCGGGGCGAGCTCGCGACTGGAATCGTCGACCGCATCGAGGCAGGCATCGTGTACATCGACCTCGGACGGGCCGAAGGCGTTATGCCGCCCGAGGAGCAGATTCCGGGCGAGGTGCTCCACCCGGGCCGTCCGGTGCTGGTTGTCATCCTCGAGCCGCAGCACAACCGCCGGCAGGCGCAGGTCCGGGTTTCTCGCGCGGGCCGCGCGTTCGTCCACCGCCTGCTCGAGGCGGAGGTGCCGGAGATAAAGGCGGGCACGGTCCAGGTGCGCGCGATCGCTCGGGAGCCCGGGCTCCGGACGAAGATCGCCGTTTCCTCGAGCCAGCAGAATCTCGATCCCGTCGGCGCGTGCGTCGGACCTAAGGGAGTCAGGCATCGCGCGATTCTCAGCGAGCTCGCCAGCGAGCACGTCGACATCGTGCCGTGGTCGGAGGACCCGGAGGCTTTCGTGGCCGCGGCCCTCGGTCCGGCCAAAGCTGAAAAGGTGTCGATCGACCGCGTGACCCGGACCGCGACAGTGCTGGTGCCGCGAGGACAGCTTTCGCTGGCGATCGGCCGCGATGGGCAGAACGCGCGCCTCGCCGCGAAGCTGACCGGCTACCGAATCGACATCAAGCCGAGCGAGTCGGAGCCGGTTGGCGAAGCCTCGACACCAGCCGAGTAGGACCTGCGTCGCCTGCCGGCAGGAGGCGGGTAAGGCAGACCTGGTCCGGGTCGTGCGCCGCCCGGAGGGCGGCGTGGCGGTGGACAGGACGGGTCGTGCAAGCGGCCGAGGAGCCTACCTCCACGCCGACCCGGCGTGCCTTGAAACGGCCCGCAAAAGACGCGCCCTTGACCGCGCATTGGGGACCCCCGTCCCACCCGAAATCTGGTCCGAAATTGAGTAAATAAGTCTCCTCCCCATTCATGGGCAGGTGGCCTTTTCCTCCCCATTCATGGGGAGGTGGCGTCAATGACGCCGGAGGGGCAGGGCCGGAGGGGCTGACCCAAACGCCCTCGACGGTTCGGGCCCCTCAGGTTTCGAATTCGCCCTGGGCGGCATAATCAGTAGTTCCAGATGAAGGCACACGAACTCGCGCGCGAACTTGGCATCAGCCAGAAGGAGCTGGTCAACTTCCTGCAGCAGCGCAGGTTGACCCGCAATACCGCGGCGCCCCTGGCGCCCGGGGCGATCGAGGCTGCCCGCTCCGCTTTCAAGCCGGCGACCGCGGCGACCAAGATCGAAACCAACGGCGACCGACGCGCCGCGCTTCCACCCACACTGTCGGTCAAAGACCTGGCCGAGAAGTTGAGCGTGAGCCCCGTCGAGGTCATCAAGAAGCTGATGGCCTCGAAGATCCTGGTCACCATCAACCAGGTCATCGACTTCGCCACGGCCGAGATCGTCGCCGACGAGTTCGGCTACACGGTCGAGCCGGTGGCCAGCGAGGACGTGGTCGCGGTCGAGTCGGCTGCGGGCGAGGGCAACCTGGTGACCACGTCGCGCGAGGAGCTGTTCTCGCTCGCCAAAGAAGACCCGACCAAGCTCAAGCCGCGGCCGCCGATCGTGACCGTCCTCGGCCACGTCGACCACGGCAAGACGTCGATCCTGGATTCGATCCGCCAGACGCGCGTCGCCGCGGGCGAGGCCGGCGGTATCACCCAGCGGATCGGCGCCTACAAGATCGAGACCGCGGACGGACATCCGGTGGTGTTCATCGACACGCCCGGCCATGAGGCCTTCACCGCCATGCGCGCCCGCGGCGCACAGGTCACCGACCTCGTGGTGCTCGTGGTCGCGGCCGACGACGGGGTGATGCCCCAGACCGTGGAGGCGATCCACCATGCCCGAGCGGCCAGGGTGCCGATCATCGTCGCGATCAACAAGATCGACAAAGACAACGCCAACGTCGACCGCGTCCATCAGCAGCTGGCCGAGCAGGGCATCGTGACCCGCCACTACGGCGGGGAGCACGAATGCGTGCACCTGAGCGCCAGGACGGGCAAGGGCATCGACGACCTGCTCACCACCATCGTGCTGGCGTCCGACATCCTCGAGCTCAAGGCGAACCCCGACCGCAACGCGATCGGAACGATCGTGGACGCCCACCTCGAGCGCGGCCGCGGACCAGTCGCTACGGTCCTCGTGCAGGCAGGCACGCTGAAGGTCGGCGACGACTTCGTGTGTGGACACATTTATGGACGGGTCCGCGCGCTGGCGGACGACCGCGGCCGCAGCGTGACCGAGGCCACGCCCGCGACGCCAGTCGTCGTATCCGGCATGGGCGAGGTCCCCCAGGCTGGTGACATCTTCCAGGTCGTCGCCTCGGAGCGGGTGGCTCGGCAGATCGCGCTGACCAAGCTCACCGAGAGGCGCGCGCAGGAGGCGGCACGCGACGTCACGCCTCGCATCACGCTGGAAGACCTGGCCCGCCGCGCCAAGGAGGGCGAGGTCAAGGAGCTCAGCCTGGTCGTCAAGACCGATGCGCAGGGCACGCTCGAAGCGGTTCTGGCCTCCTTGCAAAAGATCGAAGACCCGGTGGTCGCGATCAAGATCGTGGGACAGGGAGTGGGCGCGGTCAGCGACTCGGACCTCCTGCTCGCCGGCGTGTCGAGCGCGATCATCGTGTGCTTCAACCTCAAGCCGACTCCGGCCAGCACGGCCGCCGCCGAGCGCGCGAAGGTCGAGGTCCGGTACTACGACGTCATCTACAAGCTCACCGAAGACGTGGAGCGCGCGGCCAAGGGTTTGCGCGAGCCGACGTATCGTCAGATTCGCGAGGGCAGGGTCGAGGTCATCACCCCGATCAAGATCCCGCGCACCGGTCTGATCGCCGGGGCAAGGTCAGCCGTGGAGGCTGGGTCAAGCTTTTCCGGGCCCGAGAAATGGTCCACGAAGGCCGGATCAACTCGCTCAAGCACTTCAAGGAGGACGTGCGTGAGATGCCGGCCGGCCAGGAGTGCGGCATCGGTCTCGAAGGCTGGGAGGACTTCCAGCCCGGTGACACGATGGAGACGTATCGACTCGAGCGGGAAGAAATTTAAGCAAGCCGTGGCTCTGCTGAATGCGGAGGTCGAAATGACCAGCTACCGCGCGGACCAGGTGGGGGAGCAGGTGCGTGAGGAGATCATGTCCATCATCCGGCGCGACCTCAAGGACCCACGCATCGGATTCGTGAGCATCACCGGCGTGCGCATGTCGCCGGATCTGCGCCAGGCACGCGTCCGCGTCAGCGTGCTCGGCAAACCCGACGAGCAGAAGGCGTCGATCAAGGGTCTGGTGTCAGCCAAGGGACTTATTCGGCACGAGCTCGGCCGGCGCTTGCGGAACCTGAAATTCTCACCGGAGCTCCGATTCGAGCTTGATTCGTCGATCGAGTACAGCGTGCACATCTCGGAGCTACTGAAAGAAGTGCTTCCGCACGAAAATGGCGAGCAGGAGAGCGCGCTATAGCCACCGCCAAACGCGATAAGCCGCACACCTACGACGAGATCAAGGAGCTCATCGACGCGAACCAGGAGATCCTGATCTTCGGTCACAAGGACGCCGACGGAGACACGCTCGGCTGCAGCCTCGCGTTCGCCGAAGCGATGCGCGCCGAGGGCAAGGAGGTCTGGGTTCTCGTGCCGCCGCCGCTGCCGTCGATGTACGGCTTCCTGCCGGGCATCGGGGACATACAGGCCGAGCCTCCGCATGGTGTCGACCCCCAGCTCGTCTTCTTCTTCGACTCCGGCAACCTCGAGCGCTCGGGCAATGCAGTGCGCAGCATCGCCACCCACGCGACGATCATCAACGTCGACCACCATCCCTCGAACACACGGTTCGGTGACATCAACGTCATCGACCCGAACGCCGCCGCCGTCGGCCAGATGGTCATGGAGATGCTCGATCACTTCGGTTACCCGATCACGCCAACCATCGCCACCAACCTGTATGTCGCGCTGCTGACCGACACCGGTGGATTTCGGCACGAGAACACCACTCCACGGGCGCTCGAGGATGCGGCCCGCCTCGCGCGCCTGGGCGCCGACCCCGGCCGCATAGCCACGCAGGTCTACAAGATGCGGCCGGAGACGACCCTCAAGCTGAGCGGCCTTGCCCTCGCGACGATGAGAGTCGAGATGGACGGCCGGCTCGCGTGGGCAAAGGTGACGCGGCCGATGCTGAAAGAGGCAAACGCCGCGATGGCCGAGTCGGAGGGCATCATCGACACCCTGAACAGCATCGCGGGCCTCGAGCTGGCGATCCTCTTCAAGGAAGTCTCGAGCGACCTGACCAAGATCAGCGTGCGCAGCCGAGGCGCCGTCGACGCAGCGGCCCTGTGCGCCTCGTTTGGTGGAGGCGGGCACATTCGCGCCGCTGGAGCCGAGATCGAAAAGCCGATGGACGAGGCGGTGCGATTCGTGCTGGGGGCCGCCAAGGAGGCCATCCTTGCCGCCGCCACGCAGCTCTGACGCAACGCGATTTTCGACCGGCGTACTGAACGTCGACAAGGCCGCCGGCGAGACCTCTTTCGCAGTGGTCAACCGGTTGCGGAGGCTGACCGGCGCCCACCGAGTCGGCCACGCCGGCACCCTCGATCCCCTCGCGACCGGGGTGCTGCCGGTGCTGTTCGAGTCGGCGACCAGGCTCGCTGAGTTCGCGCTGAAGCTGCCGAAGACGTACGTCGCCGACATCCATCTCGGCTTTGTCACGGCGACAGATGACGCCGAGGGACAGCTCGAGCCGGTGGCAGACCCGGGCGGCCTCTCCGCCGCCGACGTCGAATCGGCGCTCGTCGAGTTCACCGGGCGGATCCAGCAACAGCCGCCCGCGTATTCGGCCGTCAAGGTCGACGGCAAGCGCGCGTACAGGCTTGCGCGCGGCGGCGCTCCCACGCGCCCGGCTCCTCGCGAGGTCGAGGTGTACGAAGCGAGCCTGCTCGATTTTCAGCCTGGATCCCACGCGGTGGCGCGGGTGGAGGTCCGCTGCGGGAGTGGCACCTACCTGCGGTCGATCGCCCGCGACCTCGGCCAGAGGTTGGGGGTCGGGGGCTATCTTGGCCGTCTCGTGCGCTCCGCTTACGGGCCGTTGACGATCGAATATGCCGTGCGCCTGGAGCACCTCACGGAGCCGGATGCGGTGAGGGAGAGGCTCCTTCCGGCGGAGGTCATACTGCCGGACATGGAGCGGGTCCGCCTGAATGTGGAGCAGGAGTCCCAGGTGCGCCAGGGCCGTCCTGTACGCGTTCTTCCGGAGCCGGAGCCCGGACCGCTCCGCGCCCATGACGCTGACGGTCGCCTCGTTGCACTCGGCCATACCGACCCGCTGCGCCGGACCTTTGTTCCGGAAAAGGTGTTGAGCTGAAGGTCCACCTGGGCCTCCCTACCACTCCGATAGGGCCGGTCGCGCTCACGATCGGCAGCTACGATGGCATTCACCTCGGCCACTTCGACGTCATCAGACACCTGCAGGACACGGCCGCCGCCGAGCACGCTGCGTCCGCCCTCATCACATTCGAGCCACACCCGCGATGCGTCCTCGACCCAGCCAACTGCCCGTCATCGATCACCACACTGAGCGAGAAGCTCGCCCTCATCGAGGCGGCGGGGGTTGAGCACGCAATCGTGCTTCGTTTCGACCGCGAGTTGGCGTCGCTGTCGCCTCAGGAGTTCGTCGACCGGTTGGCCGCGGTGATGGACATCAAGGCCTGGGTCATCGGTTTCGACTTCGCGTTCGGGCGCGGCCGCACCGGCAACGCCGACTGGCTCCGCACGAATGGACACCATGTCGATGTGGTGCCGTCGTTCAAGATCGACGGCCGGGAGCTCCACAGCTCGGAGATCCGGCGACTCGTGACCATCGGCGAGGTGGAGGCGGCGAACCGGCTGCTCGGGCGCGAGTTCGAGATAACTGGACCCGTCGAGGCAGGCGCGCAGGTCGGCAGACAGCTCGGCTTTCCGACCGCGAACATCAGCCCGGAACCGAACAAGCTGGTGCCGGCGCTCGGAGCGTACGCGGGTCGGGTCGTCGCTCCCGAGGGCGACTTCGTCGCCGCGCTATCCGTCGGCTACCGCCCGACGTTCGGCGGCACCGAGCTGAAGATCGAGGCCTTCCTCCTTGACTTCGAGGGCGATCTGTATCAACAGAGGCTCTGGCTTCGCTTCGTCAGATACCTGCACCCCGACATCAAATTCGCGTCGCCTGACGAGCTGGTCGAGCAGCTGAAGCGTGACGTGGCGGACACCCGGCGCATAGTCACGCGTTGACGAAAGTCCTTGTCGTCGGCGGAGGCA
The DNA here is from genome assembly GCA_005887685.1 of Chloroflexota bacterium. GTDB lineage: Bacteria > Chloroflexota > Dormibacteria > Dormibacterales > Dormibacteraceae > 40CM-4-65-16. Next base: position 7,012 of record VBHJ01000030.1, read on the forward strand.
TCGCGGGTTACTGCGCCGCGCTCGCCGCCCGGCGCGAGAGAGCAGACGTGACGGTCATCGCAAGGGCGCCGGGCGCGACCGCGCTCTACGCGGGTGGGATGGAGATCGTCGACGACCTGGAGGCGATCCTCAGCTCACAGCACCACCCGCTTGCCCGTCTCGGTATGGACACGGTGGGACTTGCCACCGAGCTCGACGCCGCGATCTCGACGCTGCAGCTCGCCCTGGGCAAAGAGGGGCTCACGTTCGAGGGCGGCTGGCGCACTCGTGGGCTTTACGCGGACATCCACGGGCTGGCCAGGCCGGCCAACGTCGTCCCCCAGACCGTGGCGCGGGGCGAGCTGGGCGCCTTGACCGGAAAGAGGGTTGCCGTGATCGGGATTCCGCAGGTCGGCGACTACGACGCTGCCTCGACCGCTCAGGCACTGAAGGAGCTGCACTCCATCGAGGCGTTTGCGGAGGAGATCTCGATCCCGGACCTGCCGCAGGCGGCGGCGCTCACCGACCTGTACGGACGCCGCGCGCCGGCCCCTCGCGCCCGCGGCGCCGCCATTGCCTATCCGCCCGGCTTTACGAACCTCCCGGCGGACGGTTTTGAGCTGCTCGCGGCGGCACCGTCGCCGCATGGGTGGCGCCTGCAGCAGGCGATCGGCCTGGGATCGGTCAATGGGGAGATAACGTCTTTTGAGACGGGGCCCGGCAGGGTGGTGGCGGCGCGGACCGCGAACCGCGCATTTCGCGCCGATGCGTTCGTGATCGCCACCGGCAGGCACATCGGCGGCGGCCTGCACGGGGGACGCACGACGACGGAGCCGCTGCTCGGGCTGGGGGTGTTTCACGATGGCGCGCCCGCAGCGACGGCCGGGGCCAGGCTGCACCACCTCAAGTACCTGGATCCCGCGATCGAGATGCGCCTCGGCGTCATGACCGACAAGCGGCTGCATCCACTGAACGAGGACGGTTCGGCGCCCTACGACAACCTCTACGCGGCGGGGGCGGTGCTCGGCGGTTATGACTACAGCGGCGCGTGCGGGTTTGGGGTTCCCATCCTCACGGGTTGGCTCGCCGGCCGCTTCGCCGCGAGGCAAAGCTGAGTGCGGAGCTCACTCGAAAAGATCGTCGGCGTCGCGGCCGTGGACGAACGACCGGTGCGTGACATGTGGCCGCTGGGGATCATGGAGGAGCGCGCCGGCAACCCGTCGCCGAAGGTGCTGGTGGTTCGCCCCGCCGGCAGGGAACAGGTCGCGGAAGTCCTGCGGTGGGCCGCAGCCAACCAGGTGGCGGTGACACCGATGGGCGGGGGATCCGGCGTTTGCGGAGCGATCGGGCCGGCGGCCGGAGAGATCGTCCTCGACATGGGCGCCCTGGACCGCGTGCTCGAGATCGACGAGACCAACCTGACGTGCCGTTGCGAGGCCGGCGTCAACGGGTACGCCTTGGAGCGGCAGCTCAACGCGCGCGGGCTGACGCTCGGCCACTACCCCAGCTCGCTGCCGGGCACGACCGTGGGTGGATTGATCGCCACCCGCTCCTCGGGCCAGGAGTCGAGCCGGTACGGAAGCATCGAGGACATCGTGGTTTCGCTTGCGGTCGTGCTGCCGGACGGATCTTTCGCCGCGCCTCGTCCCGGCCCGCGATCGGCCGTCGGCCCGGCGCTGCATCAGCTTTTCATCGGCGCGGAAGGCGGCCTTGGCGTGGTGATCGGGGCGGTCCTGCGCATCCACCGGCTGCCGGAGTCCACGAAAGGCCAGGGTTACGCGTTCAAGGACGTCCACGCCGGGCTCGATTGCATGCGGAGCGTGATGCAAGCAGGGATAAGGCCGCTCGTCATGCGCCTGTACGACGCCGAAGACGCGGCGTTCAACGGCTATGACCTCAGCGCGGAGGAGTGTGCGCTCGTGGTCGCAACGACAGGGATCACAGGCGTGGCGGCGGCCGAGGCCGAAGCGGTGAAATCGTTCGCCAAAGGCGCCAGGGGGTTGGGTGAGGAGCCGTGGCATCGCTGGCAGAAGCATCGGTTCGACCTGTCCGCGGAGCGCCTCCAAACGTTCCTCGAGCCGGCCGGCGCCTACCTCGACACGATCGAGCTTGCCTCGCTCTGGACCGTCCTTCCCGATCTTCACACGCGAGTCAAAGCCGCAATAGGCGTCGGTGGGCTGGCGTTATGCCATTTCAGCCATGCCTATGAGCAGGGCTGCTGCGCGTATTTCACGTTTGGCGGCTCCGCTGAGACGGAATCGGAAGCGCGTGCGGCGTATGGGCGCGCGTGGGAAGGCGCGATGAGCGCGGCCCTCGAGCTAGGTGCGACGATCAGCCACCACCACGGGGTGGGCCAGGCAAGGGCCAGATGGGTCGCCGATGAGTTGGGAGGTTGGATGCGCGTGTGGCAGGCGGTGAAAGGCGGGATCGACCCTCAGGGGATCATGAATCCTCGCGCGCTTGGAGGCCGGTCATAGGCTCCCGGTCAGGCGCGCCGATCCTCTTCGTCGTCAACCCGTCGTCCGGCGCGGGCAAAGCGGGACGCGAATGGGCGGCCGTCGAGACCTGGCTGCCGTCGAGCGGGCTGCCCTACGAGGTCGCTTTCACCACGCGTCCTCTCGAAGCGACCGAGATCGCGCAGCGTGAGGTGCTCGCGTCACGCCCGCTGGTGGTGGCGGTCGGCGGCGACGGCACGCTGAACGAGGTCCTCAACGGCTTCTTCCGCAACGGCGCGCCCATTCCGACGACGAGCAAGCTCGCGATGGTGCCGCTGGGAACAGGCGGAGACTTTCGCCGCACGCTGCGGATTCCCGTCGACCCCAGGCAGGCCATCGACGTCCTGCGCGGCGGCATGGTCAGGCGTCTCGACGCGGGGTGCGTCACTTATCAGACCGGGGAGGGCACGACCGCCGTCCGGCATTTCATCAACATCGCGGACGCCGGGCTTGGCGGAGATGTTGTGTTCACTGTGGGCAACGGAACCAAACGGTTCGGCAGCGCCGCGTATCGGATCGGGGGTCTGCGCGCGCTGATGAGTTTCAAGAACAAGCCGATGACGGTGGACATCGACGGCGCCACGCATGAGCTCCCCAAGGCGCAGCAGGTCGTGGTCGCGAACTGTCAGTTCTTCGGCGGCGGGATGAAGATGGCCCCCTCGGCGTCGCCCACCGACGGTGTGTTCGACGTGATCCTGATCAAGAATGCGGGCAAGATCGAGACGCTGCGCGGCATGAACGACATCCTGAGCGGCAAGCATCTGGACCAGTCGAATCCCAAAATGGAGCTCATGTACGGCAAGCGAGTGTCGGTCACCTCGCCTGAGAAAGTCCGGATCGACGTCGACGGCGAGGCGGTGGGATACCTGCCCGCGCTGTTCGAGATCCAGCCGGGCGCCATCGAGTTCGTCACGCCTCGATGACGCGTGGGGTTGTGGCAACCCCGCATCACGTCGCGAGCGAAGTCGGGGCGCAGATCCTGCGGGACGGGGGCAACGCGATCGATGCCGCGGTAGCGGCCAACGCGGCGCTGTGCGTCGTCTACCCGCACATGACATCGATCGGCGGAGACCTGATGGCGATCGTGTGGGCCGCCGGCGAGACCTCGCCGGTCGGTTTGATCGGCGCGGGGAGGTCGGGCGAGCTTGCGAACATCGCGACGGTTCGTGAGCGAGGCCACGACGCGATGCCCGCGCGCGGCGCGCTTCCGGTCACCGTGCCGGGGACGGTCGAGGCATGGGGAAGGCTGCTCGAGCGCTTTGGCAGCGTGGGCATGGGTGCAGTCGTGGAGCCGGCCGCGGGGCTGGCGCAGGACGGGTACCTGATCACCGCGCAGCTGTCGGAGTCTCTGAAGCAGGCGGCGGGCTGGTTGGGACGCGAGCGGGCCACCCACGCGCTCTATCCGCCGATGGACGCGGGCATGCTTCTGCGCAATGCAGACCTCGCGTCGACGCTGCGCGACCTGGGGCGCAGCGGGATCAATGGCTTCTATCGCGGCGAGATCGCGGCCGCCATCGCAGCGGCGATCAAACGGCGCGACGGTTTCGTGACCAGGCAGGACCTCGCGACGCACCGCTCGCAGTGGGTCGACCCAGTCGCGTTTCCGTACCGCGACGTCGTCGTCTACGAGCTTCCTCCGCCGACGCAGGGTCTCGCCGCGGCGGCGATGCTCGTGCGACTGGAGGCGGGCATGCCGTTCGAGGAGGCGCGGCACGTGGCTTACGCGCTGCGCGACCGCTACATCACCGACCCTGATTTCGCGCCCACGCCTGTAGAGCCCTTCCTGGATGCGGGGCACGCCTCGGTCGGGCGTGGCAAAGCGCATGAGTTGGGGGACACCGTCTATCTATGCGCCGCCGACGAGCACGGCAACGTGATCTCGTTGATCCAGAGCCTGGCCTACGACTTCGGGTCGGGGATCGTCGCCGAAGGCACGGGCATGCTGCTGCAGAACCGCGGCGTGTATTTCAGCCTCGACGAGGGTCACGCCAACCGGCTCGAGCCCAAAAAGCGGACCATGCACACGCTCATTCCGGCCATGGCCTCGCGCGGCGGTAAGCCCTGGGCTGCCTTCGGGTCGATGGGCGGCGACCTCCAGCCCCAGCTGCAGGCGCAGGTGCTGATGAACCTGGTCGACCACCGACTGGAGCCGGCGGACGCCGTCGCGCGGCCGCGGAAGGCGATCCTGGCGGACGGGGTGACGACCGCGGTCGAGGCGGACTACCCCGGCGCGGGTCAGATGGCGCGCTCGAGCGACCATGTTCTGCTGATGCCGGCGCGGCACCATTCATTCGGCCACGCGCACGCGATCGTGGTCGACGGCCCCGCCGCATGGCGGGCAGGGGCCGATCCACGCTCGGACGGCAGCATCGAATTCGCCGGATAGTCCGGACTATCCGGGGATTGGGGGGCGCAAAACAGCCGGCACCGCCCGGCTCGTATACTTCCGACGAGTTTGGCAGTCGAGAACGCAGTCAAAGGCACGCTGATCGCGGAACACAGGCGAGCAGACAGGGACACGGGTTCCCCCGAAGTCCAGATCGCTCTGTCCACCGCACGCATCCGGGAGCTCACCGAGCACCTGAAGACGCACGCCAAGGACCATCACTCGCGCCGCGGCCTGCTGCTCCTGGTGGGCAAGCAAAGGCGTCTGCTGAACTACCTGAGGGACACCGACGTGGAGCGCTATCGCGCCCTGGTCGCCAAGCTCGGGATCAGGAGATAAAGAAGTCTCGTCAATCGGGAGGACCCACGCCGGTAGCGCGGGTCAGCTCTTAGAAGCTCTCGCTCAGGCTCGTACCTAAGAGATAGCTGCTAGGTCCTGACCCACAGACGCACCGCCGGGTTCCTCCCACATTCATGGAGGTATTTGGCGTGGCAGTAGTCACGAAAAACGTAGAGGTCGCCGGGAGGCGAATTTCACTGGAGACCGGCCGGGTGGCCGAGCAGGCCAACGGGGCGGTGATCATCCGCCAGGGCGACACGGTGGTGCTCAGCACCGCGGTGATGTCAAAGGAGCCGAGGGAAGGCATCGACTTCTTCCCGCTCACCTGCGACTACGAGGAGAAGCTCTACGCGGCCGGCAAGATACCGGGCGCGTTCATGCGCCGGGAAGGCCGCCCGAGCGAGACGGCGATCCTGGCATCGCGACTGACGGACCGTCCGCTGCGACCGCTGTTCCCAGACGGCTTCCGGCTCGACGTGCAGGTCGTCTCGACCGTGCTGTCGGTGGACCAGGAGAACGACCCGACGATCCTGAGCATCAACGGCGCCTCGACGGCGCTCGTCATCTCGGACATCCCGTTCCAGGGCCCGGTGGGCGCGGTCCGGATGGGCTACATCGACGGTCAGGTCGTCGTCAACCCGCCGATGTCGCAGATGGGGGATTCCGAGCTCGACCTGGTGGTGGCCGGCACCGCCGACGCGATCCTCATGGTCGAGGCCGGCGCGAAAGGTGTGAGCGAGCAGGTCGTGCTCGACGCACTTGCGGCCGCTCATGAGGAGATCAAGCGGATCTCCGCCGCCCAGCTGGAGCTGCGCGACCAGATCGGCCTCGAGAAGCGCGAGTGGATCCCGAACCCCTACCCCGAGCAGATGCAGGAGATCGTCGGCGAGTACCTGGCGCTGCGTCTCGACCAGGTTCTCTACAGCGCTGACAAGGCGACTCGAGAGAACGCGATCGAGGACCTACGAGCCAAAACCATCGTCGAGCTCGGCGAGCGTTTCCCCGAGCACAGCGACATCCTGGGCAAGCTCTTCGATCGCGCCGTCAAGGATCGCGTCCGGCAGCGCGTCGTCGAGGACGGCGTTCGAGTGGACGGGCGGGGCCTCAAAGACGTGCGCCAGATCACGGTCGAAGTCGGCGTGCTGCCGCGTACCCACGGCTCTGGCCTGTTCACACGGGGACAGACCCAGGCGCTGACCATAGCCACCCTCGGCTCGATGTCCGACAAGCAGAAGCTCGACGGCCTCACCGCCGAAGAGTTCAAGCGCTACATGCACCACTACAACTTTCCGCCGTACTCGGTGGGCGAGACGCGGCCGCTGCGTGGACCGGGCCGCCGCGAAATCGGTCACGGAGCGCTGGCCGAGCGCGCGCTGCTGGCTGTGATCCCGTCGGTCGAGGAGTGGCCCTACACGATCCGATTGGTGTCCGAGATTCTCAGCTCCAACGGTTCGACGTCGATGGCCTCGGTGTGCGGATCGACCCTCGCGCTGATGGACGCCGGCGTGCCGATCAAGTCCCCGGTCGCTGGCATCGCGATGGGCCTGGTGACGCGCGAGGGCAAGTTCGCGGTGCTGACGGACATCCAGGGCGTCGAGGACGCGCTGGGCGACATGGACTTCAAGGTCGCGGGAACGCGGGACGGAATCACCGCGCTCCAGATGGACATCAAGATCAAGGGCCTGACCCACGAGATCATGGCCCAAGCGCTGGAGCAGGCCCGCGAAGCGCGTCTGTTCGTGCTCGACAAGATGCTCGCTGTGCTGCCGCGGCCGCGCACCGAGATGAGCACCTACGCGCCGCGCATCACGACCATCCTCATCAACCCCGACAAGATCCGCGACATCATCGGCCCCGGAGGCAAGATGATCCGCAAGATCACCGAAGAGACCGGGGCGCAGATCGACGTGGAAGACGACGGCCGTGTCTTCATCGCGGCTGTCGACCAGGAGGGCGGCCAGAAGGCCATCGACTGGATCAAGGGGCTCACCGACGAGGTCGAGGTCGGCAAGATCTACAAAGGCAAGGTCGTGCGGATCATGCCGTTCGGTGCGTTCGTCGAAGTGCTGCCGGGACAGGACGGCCTGGTCCACATCTCCAAGCTCACCGACCACCGCGTCGAGCGGGTGGAAGAGGTGTGCAACATCGGCGACGAGATAGTCGTCAAGGCGGTCGAGGTCGACAGCCAGGGCCGGCTCAATTTGAGCCGCCAGGCCGCGCTCGAGGAGCTGACGGCCAAGGGTCTGCCGATCGAGGAGAGCATCAACCCGGAAGTGATGGCTACCGCCCTTGCCTCGCCTGCCCCGGTGCGAGAAGGCGGCTTTGGCGGCGGGCGGGACCGCGGCGGCCGCAACGGCGGGGGCCGCGACAGACGCCCACGGCGCGACTAACCTAGACGCACCAATGACCGAGCCGGTGAAAGTCGCTGTGGCGGGACACCGCGGCAAAGTCGGCTCGGTTCTCGCTTCGGCGCTCGAGAACGAATCGGGCATCGAATACGTGGGCGGAATCGGACGCGGTGACGACCTCGCGGCGTTCTTGCACGCCAAAAGACCGCGCGCGATGGTCGATTTCACACGTCCGTCCGAAGCCATGCACAACGCGCTGGCCGCAGTTGCGGCAGGCGCTTCGCCCGTGGTCGGCACAACGGGCCTGTCGACGTCCGACGTCGACAAGCTCGAGACGGCGTGCAGGGCCAAGGGCGTGGGCGGGATCGTCGCGCCGAACTTTGCCATCGGCGCGGTGGTGATGATGCACCTGGCCGATATCGCGGCTCCGCATTTCGACGCGGTGGAGATCATCGAGCTCCACCACGCCGGCAAGCTGGACGCGCCGTCGGGCACGGCGCTCTCGACCGCGAGGCGACTCGCCGCCCGCCGCAAGGACCGGCCCTTCGCACACAAGAAGGCGGAGAAGGAAACCCTCGCCGGCACGCGAGGTGGGGAGGAGGAGGGCGTCGCGGTGCACAGCGTCCGGCTGCCCGGATTCGTCGCCGACCAGGAGGTCATCTTCGGACTGGCCGGTCAGACCCTGACCATCGCCCACCGCACGACCAGCCGCGAGGCTTATGTGCCCGGCGTGCTGCTGGCGATCCGGCGAGTCACAGCGGAACTGCGCTTCTACCGCGGGCTCGACGAGCTCCTGGGCTTGCCGTGATCAACCGCTCCGACCGCGTCCAGATATGGGCATCCCAGCTCTGGGCGAATGACTTTCCGCCCGTTTGCGCGATGACGGGAAGACCGGCGGAAACCTGGAGAAAGTTCAAGTTCTCGACGCCGCCTGACTGGGCCTATGCGCTCCTGGCCCTCGTTTGCCTTGGAGGCCTGGGCGTGATCGCGTTCGCGGTGGTGATGGCCCTCGTCGCTCAGCGAGCGACCGGTTTCTTGCCGTTGACGAAAGCCAGCAGCACCACGGTAACCCTCTGCACGTGGATTCCAAGCGGTCTCCTGATCGGCGGCTTCGGCCTCTGGCTGTTGGCGCTGGTGATCGCCCTGTCGACAAGCGACTCCACCGCCTCAGCGGTGGCGGGCTGGTCATTCTTCCTTGGGTTGCTGTTCATCATTGCCGGTCTCATTGGCCGGCTGGTGGTCAAGCCATTGATCTGTCCGCGTGCAAAAGTGAAGGAAGCCGCGCCCGGTCAGAACGACCGCATCGTCGAACTTCGAAACGTGAACGCCGCTTTCGTGATGGCGGTCCGGCAGTCACAGCAAGCTCGAGCGGCCCAGTTCGCACAGGCGACCCGACCCAACTTGCTGCAGCAGTGACGCGCCAAGGCGACAGCGTCGTCGTCTGGGCGTCGCAATTCAAGGCCAACGTCAACCGGGCGCAGGTTCCGTGACAGCGGAATTGGAAGTAAACTGACGCCGTGCCCACCTCCAAGCAATTAAACGTTGCTGTCATCGGTGCGACAGGGCTCGTCGGAAGCGAGATGCTCAAGATTCTCGTCGAGCGAAAGTTTCCGGCGAACAGCGTCCGCGTTTTCGCGTCTGAGCGCTCCGTCGGCAAGCAGGTCCCGTTCAACGGGCAGAGCCTCAAGCTGGAACATCTCGACGAGTCGGTGTTCAAAGACGTCCAGGTCGTGATGTTCGCGGCCGGCGCGGACGTCTCCTTGATGTACGGGCCGATCGCCGCGGAAGCCGGTGCCCTCGTCATCGACAAAAGCTCCGCCTGGCGGATGAAGGCAAACGTCCCGCTCGTCGTGCCGGAGGTCAATCCGAATGACATCCGCGACAACGAGGGCATCATCGCAAGTCCCAACTGCACGACGATTCCGCTGACCATGGTGCTCGAGCCGCTTCGTCAACGTGTGGGCGTCGAGCGGGTCATCGTCTCCACCTACCAGGCGGCCTCGGGTGCGGGCCGTGCTCTCGCCGACGAGTTGGAGGACCAGACGGAGGCGATCGCCGCCCGGCGCAAGCCCGAGGTGGGCGCGACCACGCACCAGCTCGCCTACAACGTCATTCCCGGCGGATGGAAGCCGCAGCAGTACGGCTACAACGAGGAGGAGATGAAGCTCGTCCAGGAGACGCGCAAGATCCTTCACGCGCCGGAGCTGAAGATCGCCGCGACCTGCGTGCGCGTCCCGGTCCAGGTGGGCCACAGCGAGTCGGTGACCATCGAGACGACCGATGCGATCGAGCCGGAAGACGTCCGTTCGATCCTGGAGAGGGCGCCGGGCATCGTGGTCGAGGATGACCCGGCCGCTCGAAGCTACCCGACCCCGCTGGACGTCGCAGGCCGCGACGAGGTTTTTGTGGGCCGCATCCGCAAGGACCTGTCCTCGGAGAAAGGGATCGTGCTGTGGATCGTGTCGGACAACCTGCGCAAGGGCGCCGCGCTCAACGCGGTCCAGATCGCCGAACAGGCGATGGAGATGGGAGTGATAGCCAGATGACCAAAGAGATCGGACGCCTTTTGACCGCGATGCTGACGCCCTTCAAGGACGACGGGTCCGTCGACTACGAGGCCGCCGCCAAGCTCGCGGTGATGCTCGTCAACGACGGATCGGATGGAGTCGTCGTCTCCGGCACCACGGGTGAGTCGCCCAGCCTCGCCGACGCGGAGAAGATCGAGCTCCTACGTTCGGTCAAGGAGGCCATCCCGGGTCACAGCGTCGTCGCGGGCACGGGCAGCAACGACACCCACCATTCGGTCGAGCTCTCCAGGCTCGCCATGAAAGCCGGGGCAGACGCCCTGCTGGCGGTGGTCCCGTACTACAACAAGCCGCCCCAGGAGGGCATGTACCAGCACTTCAAGGCGATCTCAGAAATCGGACCGACCATCATGTACAACATCCAGGGCCGCACGGCGGTGAACATGACAGCGGCGACTACCCTGCGCTGCGCTCACCTCCCCGGCATCATCGGCGTGAAGGAAGCCAGCGGCGACCTGGACCAGGTCGGGCTCGTCTGCGCGGGCAAGCCGGAGAAGTTCAAGGTCTGGAGCGGCGACGACAGCTGGACCCTTCCCATCCTCGCTGTCGGCGGGTACGGCGTCATCTGCGTGGTCTCGCACATCGCCGGCAGGTCGATGAAGAAGATGATCGATGCCTACGTGAGGGCGGACACCGACGTCGCGCGCGACATACACCAGGGCCTGCTGCCCGTGATCAAGGCCCTGATGACCACCGCCGCCAACCCGGTTCCGCTCAAGTCTGCGATCAACGCGATGGGCTTCAACGCCGGCCCATTCCGCCTCCCCCTGGTCCCGCTGACCGATGAGCAGCTTAAGTCGGTCCTGAAGACGATCCACGACGCGGGCGAATTCATCTCCTTCGCGAAGCCAGGAGTGAAAGTCGCTTAGCGCTCCCCCGGAGCTGCTCAGGCTCCATGACACCATCCGGTCGTGCAAGAACTGCGGGCTGCATGCGACGCGCACGCAGGCGGTGCCGGGTGTCGGGCCGTGTCCGGCGAACGTGATGATCGTCGGCGAGGCGCCGGGATTCAACGAGGAACGACAAGGCGAGCCCTTCGTGGGCGCGGCGGGCAAGCTTCTCGACACGCTGCTCGGCCGCATCTCCTTCAGCAGGTCGGACGTGTACATCACCAACGTCCTCAAGTGCCGCCCACCTATGAACCGCGACCCGATGCCCAACGAGGCGGAAGCATGCTCGCCGTACCTCCAACAGCAGCTCGAGCTCGTCAAGCCCAAGGTGGTTCTGATCCTCGGACGGCACGCACTGGAGCGGCTGATGCCGGGACAGGGCTCCATTTCTCGAATCCACGGCAGCTTGATCAGGCGCGGGGAGGTGGCCTACGTGCCGCTGTACCATCCGGCCGCGGCGCTGCACAACGGATCGCTGGTCGCGGACCTCGAGCGCGACTTTGACCAGGTGAAGCGGTACCTCGACCAGCTGCTCGCGCCGCCGCCCCCTCCGGTGCCGGTCGCCGCTCCGAAGCAGGAGTCAGAACAGCTACGCCTGTTGTAACGACCGGGCGTCTTCGGTACCTCCCCCTGGGCGGCCTCGGCGAGGTCGGCATCAACATGTGGGCGCTGGAGTGGGAGAACAAGATCCTCGTCGTCGACGCGGGACTCATGTTTCCTCAGGAGGACATGCTCGGCATCGACCTTGTCCTGCCTGACATCTCATACCTCCTCCAGGGCGACAAGGAAGTGCTCGGCATTTTTCTCACCCACGGCCACGAGGACCACATCGGCGGGCTGCCCTATGCGCTGAAGAAGATCAACGTGCCGGTTTACGGCACGCGGCTCACATTGGGCCTGGTCAAGCCGAAGCTCAAGGAGCACCGCATCCTGCGTGAGTCGGACCTGCGCGAGGTGCGCGTGGGGGACTCGGTGCAGCTCGGGCCATTTCGGGTCGAGTCGATCGCGGTCTGCCACTCGATCCCCGACGCGGTCGCGCTCAGCATCGAAACTCCGGTCGGGCGGGTGGTCTACACGAGCGATTTCAAGCTCGACCCGGCTCCCCCCGACGGTTATCCGACCGACATGGACCGTTTCCGCCGGCTGGGCGACGCCGGTGTGCTGCTCCTGCTGAGCGACTCGACGAACGCCGAGCGCGAGGGGCGGTCGGGCTCGGAACGCGACCTGCACGGACCATTCGAGCGAATCTTCAGCGAGGCGCCGAGCAGGATCGTGGTCGCCAACTTCGCCTCGAACATCCAGAGGGTGCAGCACCTGGTGCGCATGGCGGCCGAGTTCGGCCGGCGGGTGGCGGTCGTGGGACGCAGCTTGCAGCAGAACTTCAAGACGGCTCGCGAGCTGGGCTTCCTCAGCGTGCCTGAGGGCCTGACCATCCCGCTCGCCGACTACGAGAGCGTGCCGGCGTCGAAGCTCCTGCTGCTCACCGCGGGGAGCCAGGGCGAACCAATGTCGGCCCTGACGCGTTTTGCCGCGCAGCGCCATCCGTTCATCAACGTCCTCAAGGACGACTGGGTCGTGATCTCGGCGCGGCCGGTACCCGGCAACGAGAGGATGGTGCATCAGACGGTGAACAACCTGTACCGACACGGGGCAAGGGTCTTTTATTCAGAGGTTGGCAACGTGCACGTCACAGGGCACGCCCAGCGCGAGGAGCTGCGCGAGATGCTCAACGCTGTGCGGCCGCGCTACTTCATCCCCGTGCATGGTGAGTATCGCCAGCTGCTCTTGCACTCGGAGCTGGCGCGTGACGTAGGCCTCGGCGCCGATCACGTCGCCGTGGTCGAGGATGGCGAAACGGTCGAGCTCACCGCGGATGCGATGACACGCGGCGAGAAGGTGGGCACCGGCCTGGTCTACGTCGATGGTCTGGGCGTTGGTGACGTGGAGCAGGTCGTGCTTCGCGATCGGCGGCATCTCGCCGAGGACGGCATTCTCGTGGTCACGCTCACGCTCGACCGCGACACTGGCACGGTGCGCGCGGGACCTGAGCTCATCTCGCGCGGCGTGATCGAACCTGAGCTGTCGGTGCGCCTGATGGCGGATGCGCGCAAAGAGGTTCTGGAGAGCATCCGGCGCTTCGCCAACTCCCGTTCCGACCTGAGCCTGCTTCAGGAGGCGATCCACGACGCGGTGTCGAAGACCGTCTACAGGCAGACCCGCCGCCGCCCTATGGTGATCCCGGTGATCACGGAGATATGAAGCTTCCGCCACTGGCGCTCATTGCGCCCAGTCTCTGTCCGCGCTGCGACCAGCCCGCGATGGTGCTCAACCATTCGGAGGAGGCGCGATGCGCGCACTGCGGCCTGCAGCTACATCAGTGCGCAAACTGCCGCGGCATCGCGGGGCCATTCGACCGCTACTGCGGATTCTGCGGTCACGAGATGGTGCAGGGAGAAAAGCGGTCGCTGTGGTGGCGGCTATGGTTCCTGGCGGCGCTTTTGCCAGTCGCCGCAGGCCTGGCCTACGGAATCGCCCAAGCACAAGTACATCACTAGCCTGCTTTCCCCTCTCCCCATAGGGGAGAGGGTGAGGGAGAGGGGCGAACGTGGCGAATCAGCGATTCAGTCTGTGCCCACACTCGACGCAGAAACTGTGCCGACCCAAATTGTGATGCCCACACGAGGGACACACGAGCCGCCGCGGCGGATCCGCCTGCAGCCACCTCTCGTTCTCGCGCCGGTACCAGATTCCGTCCTCCGGCCCCAGCATCCATCGCCGTCCTTCGCTGTCCAGCACCGCGAGGTCGCGCACCGAGACGCGGAACGCACGAGCCTGCAGGTTTCCGACGCGCCGTT
>VBHJ01000190.1 GCA_005887685.1 Chloroflexota bacterium
AGGAGTTTGTGATGCCGGACAGCGTCTATCGGGTGACGGAGCTCATTGGAACCAGCAGCCAGTCCTGGGAGGCGGCGGCGAAGGTCGCCGTGGAGACGGCCTCCAGGACGCTGCGAGATCTCCGGGTCGCCGAGGTCGTGGAGCAGGACATGACGATCGAGAACGGCAAGGTCACGAGCTACCGGGTGAAGCTCAACGTGTCGTTCAAGTACGTGCCGGAAGGAAGCTCCGCTCGGAAGACCGCTAAGCGCCGCTAGCTGCTTTCACGCCCCTCTCCCTGGCCCTCCCCCCTGTGGGGGGAGGGGATGCTTACGGGGCGGTCGCGGC
>VBHJ01000191.1 GCA_005887685.1 Chloroflexota bacterium
GCGTTGCGGCCCTTGGTGACGACGGTCTGGATGTACTTCTCGCGAACCAGGTTCTGGATGGTGGGCACGAATGCCGCGCCCGGCGTGCCGACCATGCAGTGCGGCGGCCAGGTGTTGATGTAGTCCGGATGGTCTGAGATGTGGTCCGGAGCCGTCTCGTGATAGTCGCGGGAGGCGACCACGAACTGGTACTCCGACTTGAAGTGGCGGACATGCCGGGCGATCATCGCGGCGACCGCCAGCCCGCCCTGCACGCCAAGGCTGCCCCCCTCGACGAAGTCGACCTGGACGTCGACCACCAGCAACGCGTTTCTCATGCTTTTTCGCGGCCTAAGTTAACCGATAGTAGTCCGGTGGCTGAACGCAAAACGTCTCCTTACGGTTCCTGGGCCTCGCCCATCTCGCCCGACGTGCTCCTCAAGGGCACCGTCCAGATGCGCAACCAGATGCTGCGCTGGGACGGCGCCGACCTCTACTGGTCGGAGCTGCGTCCCTCCGAGAAGGGACGCATCGTGGTCTGCCGGCGCACCGCCGATGGAGCCACCAGCGACGTCACCCCGCCCGGGTTCAACGCCCGCACCCGGGTCCACGAGTACGGCGGCGGCCACTTCGCGGTCAAGGACGGAACGGTCTTCTTCACCAATTACACCGACCAGCGTCTGTACCGCCAGGACCGGGACGGCGCGCCGCAACCCATCACGCCGGCGAAGGACGTCCGGCACTCGGACATGCTCGTCGATGTGGGCCGGGGGCGGGTGTTCGCCGTGCGGGAGGACCACAGCACCGGCGCGGCTGAGGCAGTCAACACGATCGTGGCGATCGACGTGCACGGCAAGCGGGAGCCCATCACCGTCGCGGCCGGCAACGACTTCTATTCCTCACCGAAGCTCAGCCCGGACGGGGACCGCATCGCGTGGCAGACCTGGAACCACCCCAACATGCCGTGGGACGGCAGCGAGATGTGGATCGGGGAGCTCGACGGCGACGGCAACGTGAGGGCGTCGCGCAAGATCGCGGGCGGCAAGACAGAGTCGGTGCTCCAGCCGGAATGGTCGCCCGGGGGCGAGCTCTACTTCATCTCCGACCGGAGCGACTGGTGGAACCTGTACCGGTCGCGCGGCGAGGGCGAGGAGCCGGTGTGTCACCGCGACGCCGAGTTCGGCTCGCCGCAGTGGATCTTCGGCATGCGCTTCTACGACTTCAGCGGACCGGACGAGCTCGTGTGCATCTATTCGGAAAAGAGCGGAGCGAAGCTCGGCCGGATCGACCTCGACACCGGTCGCCTGCATCCGATCGAGCTGCTGTACACGACACTCTTCAACCTGCAGGTCTCGGGGCGCAAGGCCGCCATGTACGCGAGCTCGACGACACTCGCCGAGCGCGTGCTGGTGGTCGACCTCGACACGGCCGCCCAGGAAGTGGTGAAGGTCGCGAACCCGGCCCACATCGACCCGGGCTACTTCAGCATGCCCAGGCCGGTCGAGTTTCCGACCGAGAACCGCTTGACCGCGCACGCCTTCTACTACGCGCCTCGCAACCACGACTTCGAAGCACCGGCGGGCGAGAAGCCTCCGCTGCTCGTCATGTGTCACGGTGGCCCGACGTCTTCGGGAGCCCCGACCTATCCCTTCGAGTACCAGTACTGGACCAGCCGCGGCATCGCCATCGCCGACGTCAACTACGGCGGCTCATCCGGTTATGGACGCGCGTATCGCCTGCGTCTGAATGGCCAGTGGGGCGTGGTCGACGTCGACGACTGCATCAACGCCGCGCGGTACCTCGTCGAGCAGGGTCTCGTCGATCCAAACCGCGTGGCGATCACGGGTGGATCGGCGGGCGGCTACACGGTATTGCTGTCCCTCACCAAACGCGACTTCTACAACGCCGGGTCGAGCCATTTCGGGATAGGGGACCTCGAGCTTTTTATCAAGGAGACTCACAAGTTCGAGGCGCACTACTGCGACACGCTGGTCGGGCCATACCCTGAACGTTCCGACCTCTACCGCGACCGCTCGGCGATCTACTTCGCGGACCAGCTCTCGGTTCCGGTGATCCTCTTCCAGGGACTCGAAGACAAGGTCGTCCCGCCCAGCCAGGCCGAGACTTTCGTCGAGGTCTGCAAGGAGAAGAAGCTGCCCTACGCATACGTCGCGTACGAGGGCGAGCAGCACGGGTTTCGGCAGGCCAAGAACATCCGGCGGACATTCGAAGGGGAGCTGTACTTCCTCTCCCGGATCTTCGGCTTCGAGACGGCGGACGAGATCGAGCCGGTCCAGATCGAGAACTTCTACCCCTAAAGTTTGCTTACGTCGGCGTGGCGGAATGGCAGACGCGCCAGCCTTAGGAGCTGGTGCCCGAAAGGGCGTGGAGGTTCAAATCCTCTCGCCGACACCAGGGTAAAGACAATCGCGGATTGACGGACCGCGACAGCAGGTCCATATTCAGGCTCGCCCCGTCAGCTCCTCAAGGCCTGCAGGAGGATCCATGATCAAACGCCTACTTGTTGTATTTGCCGTGCTCGCGGCAACCATCTCTTTCTCCATACCGGTGTCGGCGGACGGCGCGACCTCGCAGACGCAGAATTTCCACGGCACGTTTCCTCCGATGCAGGTGACCCCGCTGTGCGGTGGCGCCGCGCCTGGCGGGACCGTTTACGCAACGGGCAACGCCGTGTTTCACATCACGGTCAATGCCGCTGGGGACACCTGGATCACGCAGACCCAGGAAGCCTGGTTCACGCTGGTTCCTGACACCGGGACGGTGACCTACACCGGCCACTTCGCGATCTGGTTCGGCGTCAGCCTCAACAGGAACAACAGCGTCCTACATGACGTGTTCAACATTCATGCCACGGGGAGCGACGGCTCGACGATCTCCCTGAACATCGTCGATCACCTGAGCATGAGCGCGAGCGGCCAGATCAACATGTTCATGGCCTGCCGCTAGCCGGCAATCGCAGCGGGGCCCGGAACCGTGTTTCGGGTCCCAACTCCGGCTTGGCGGAGCGGAAGCCGGGCTTTCTGGCATAAAGTTCAAGTTTCGTG
The DNA here is from genome assembly GCA_005887685.1 of Chloroflexota bacterium. Lineage (GTDB taxonomy): Bacteria > Chloroflexota > Dormibacteria > Dormibacterales > Dormibacteraceae > 40CM-4-65-16. Next base: position 3,045 of record VBHJ01000191.1, read on the forward strand.
GGACAAGAGGCTCCGACCGAGAACGGCTCACGACCCAAAACCGAGTCCAACGGGCACCACAGCGTCGGCGGCTACCGCCTGCTGCGCGAGATCGACACCGACAGCCTGGGCTCGGTTTATGAGGCGGAGCATCCCCGCTTGCACCGCCGGGTTGCCCTGCGCACGATAGGCACCGGCGTCGCACGCGACGTGAGCTTTTCGCGGCGATTCCTGCTCGAGCTGCGGTCGTACACGGCGCTCGAGCACGAAGCCATCCCGCGCCTCTACGAGCTCGCTTACGAGGGCGAATCTCCGTACATGGTCACCGAGCTCGTCGCCGGCAGCTCCCTCGAGGGTTGGTTCGGGGACGGCCAGCGCTACGAGCCGCTCGGGATCATCACGCTGCTGCGACCCATTTCCAGCGCCCTCGATTACGCGCACTCGCGCGCCACCGTCCACCGCGACGTGAAGCCGGCCAACATCCTGCTCGCTGACGACGGCCGGACCATGCTCACGGGTTTTGGCCTGGGCACGGTCGCGTCGTTCAACACGGGCCCGGGCGCAAGCGGAGCGGTCGCCCCCGATTACGTCGCACCGGAAAGGCTCGTCGGGCGCGAGGTCGACGGACGGGCCGACGTCTATTCGCTCGCCGCGGTCATCTTCGAGGCGACCACGGGCCGGCGTCCTTTCTCTTCCAAGAGCTGGATCGAAACGTTGAGCCGCCGCCTCTACGAGCCGCCGCC
>VBHJ01000192.1 GCA_005887685.1 Chloroflexota bacterium
GAGGTGATGGATACCGCCGGCATCATTCCCGAGGCGGACGAGATGGACGGCGACAAGGACAAGACCGAGAACACGGTCGTAGACGAGGAGCGCCTCGCCGTGTTTCGGGACTTCGTGAACAGCCTGGACCTCCCCGAGCTTCCTGACGAGCCGGGTGCCAAGGACGAACCCGGCGCGCAGGACAGGCCCGGAGGTCGCCCCGGCCGGGGTTAGCGCAACGCCCATATCCGGCGAGGTCGACCTCGCCATCCGCGTGACCATCGCCCTCGGTCTAGGTCTGCTCATCGGCGCCGAGCGTGAGTTTCGCGGCCATCCGGCCGGCCTGCGCACCATGGCTTTGATCAGCGCCGGGTCATGCATGTTCACGGGCCTTGGCCTCATTCCGGACTTCACCAAGACCGTCGACCCAACTCGGATCGCGGCCCAGATCGTCACCGGCGTCGGGTTCCTGGGCGCCGGCAGCATCCTGCGCCAGGGAGAGCTCGTACGAGGATTGACCACTGCTGCGTCCATCTGGGTCGCGGCGTCGCTAGGCATGGCGGTCGGTTTTGGCTACTACGGCGTGGCGGTCTACGTAACCGTGATCGTGGTCATCGTGCTGCTGGGCCTCAAACCGCTGGAGGAGCGTTTCTTCCGTCGCAGGGGGCATCGCCGCGAGACCGACCCACTGCCCGACGAACTTCCTCAGTGAACAACCGCTCCGTCGCAATCGTCACCGACTCCACGTCCGACCTGCCCTCCCAGCTGGCGCGCACGCGTTCCATCACCATCGTGCCGCTTACTCTTCATTTCGAGGGCCTTTCGCTGCTCGACGGCGTTGACATCAGGCCGTCCGAGTTCTATCGCAAGCTGCCCAACGCCACCACGCATCCGACCACTTCGCAGCCCGCGCCGGGTCAGTTCGCCGAAAAGTACAGCGAGCTGCTCGCAAATCACGACGAGGTCGTCTCCGTGCACATCTCGGAGAAGCTCAGCGGGACTTACGCGTCGGCGGTGCAAGGCGCTGAGATGACAGATGCGAAACGAGTCCACGTCGTCGACTCGCAGCTGGTATCGATGTCGCTTGGGTTGCTGACGCTCGCCGCTTCCGAGCTGGCGGCCAAAGGCGCGAGCGCCGATGCGGTCGTGGAGCGGATCAGCGCCATGCGCGACCAGGTGCAGACGTACTTCTCGGTGGCCACGCTCGAGTTCTTGCGCCGCGGAGGCCGCATCGGCCGTGCAAGCGCGCTGCTCGGCTCGGTGCTGCAGGTGAAGCCGGTGCTCTGCATTCGCGACGGACTGGTCACTCCGCTCGAGCGCGTGCGCACCTTCGATCGCGCACTGAATCGTGTCATCGATCTGGCGCGCGAGGTCGATCGCGGCAAGGGCTTGTGCGTCGTGGTCGGACACGCCGATGCGGAGGAAGACGCTGAGCGCGTCGCGCGTGAGCTCGAGCCGGTGGCCGAGACCCTCATGATCCAGCCGCTTGGTCCGGTCGTCGGGGCGCACGCAGGGCCGGGCGTCGTCGGCGTCGGTTGCTATCCGGCGGACCTGCTGCCGTTGGGTATCAAGACTGCCGCCAGCGCACGAGCTCGGGCGTGACGGACTTGCGGAGGCGCCCATCGACCGCCAGGGCCTGCAGGTGCGCAAGGCCCTCCTGGAGCGCAAGCCTCTTTTCGTAGAGGTTGTCGCGCGGACCCCAGAGCTCGAGCGCCACCTGCCACGCCGTCTTCTTCTCCCGGCCGACGATCTCCAGGATCTGGTCGAGCCGCCGATGGTGGTGCGAGACCAGCGCATCCACGCGAGCGGTGACGTCGGCAAACGGCCGCCCGTGCGCGGGAAGGACGAGCGCCGGCTTGCGGTCCACCATGCGCTTCAGGCCCTGGAGATAGTCGTGCAGAGGGTCGGGCGTGCTCTGCGGGTGCAACCCAATGTTGGGCGACAGCTCGGGCAGGATGTGGTCGCCGGCGAACAGCAATCCGGTGCCTTCCTCGAAGAGGCAGATGTGGCCAGGTGAGTGGCCGGGCGTCCACTCGACGTGCAGCGAATGCCGGCCCATGTCGATGTCCTCGGCTCCGTCCAGCTGCACGGCCGGCTCCGCGGGCTTGACGACCTGGCTCAGCGCGCGCTGCGAGTTACTGATGACCTCCGCCTCATCGTCGGGCACCCCGTTGATGAGCAGGTAGTGCTTGACCTGCTCGACAAGGTGCTCCAGCTCCACGTATCGCGGATGGACGAGTGGAACCTCGAGCCGATGCATGTAGAGGTCCGCGAGACCGTCGCCCGCGAGCGTGCCGGCGGCGCCGTAGTGGTCGGGGTGGATGTGCGTGACGACCAGGCGCCGCAACCGCGGCGATCCCACCTGTTCGAGCGCCTGGTGGATGGCGTCGACCGACTCGTCGGAGTTCATGCCGCAGTCGAGCAGGTCCGCTTCGTCGCCGTCGGTGAAGACAAAGACGTTGACGAGCCCATCCTCGAACGGGATCGGCAGGCGGAGCTCGAAAATTCCGTCTGCGACCTCGCTCAGCGCGATCTCGATGGCCATCCCGGCATTCTCGCTGAGCCGTCTAAGATGAGTACTAGACCGTACTTGAACGTACTAAAAACACTCGAATTGTTTACGGGAGGAGCCGATGTCCGAAGTCCAGATGACCCCCGACCAGATCGTGGACGCGATGCCCGAGTACCTGATCCCCGAGAAGGCGGCGACCACCAAAGCCACCATCCAGTTCGACCTCAGTGGCGATGGAGGCGGCAAGTGGTGGGTCAAGATCCACGACGGCAAGGCCGAGTCGGGCAAAGGCGACCCCGGCGAACCGGCGAACCTGACCCTGCTCGCCGACGCTCATGACTGGGTGAAGATCATGACCGGCCAGCTGGACGGGACGGCGGCGTTCATGCAGGGCAAGCTGAAGATCAAAGGCGACATGGGCCTGGCGATCAAGATGCAAACGCTGTTCCGGAGACCCAACTAAACCGCAGGGAAACGGATCCGCGCCCCTCTCCCCTACGGTCCCTCTCCCCTGAGGGGAGAGGGTGTTAGTAGCTAAATTTCCACGTGGCGAGCCGGGAGGACATCTGCGTCTCCAGGTCCAGGGGGCTCGCGTGCAGCTCCAGGATCACCACGTGGTGCGGCGTCAGCGCGATCCGCCGCCCGTCCGCCAGCCTGAAGGCCTGGACCGAATTTCCCCACGAGATCGTGTCGCTGGACGGAGGGTGCGGCAGGTTGGAGTCGATCCACGACGTGAGGTCGGCGGAGCTCCCCCGCTCGTAGGTCGAGATGATCATGAAGCCGAAAAGCCCGGCATCCGCCGAGCACTGGGGCGCACCGCCGGCGGCGGGTGACGCGCACGTCGCGTCGGTGATGTCAAACGTCAGGTCGAGACCTGGCGGGCTCTGGCTGGCCTGGGAGCGTTCGACGTACCTCCAGCCGGCCGGGTAGCAGAACCCCCAGCCCGCCTGCGGGTCCTCGTACCCGTGGTCGCCCTGTGAGCACTTGAGATCGCCGCCGATCTGAGGTACGCTCGGCACCGCGCGGGGGTTGGAACCGGGCTGGCAACCGGCCAACGCAAGCGCCAGCGCTAGCGCAAGTACGATCTTGGGGGGAATTGGCGGCGGGGTCGGCATTCGGCGACTAATTGTGCGGGAGCGGGTACGCCTGCCGGTGCACGCGTTTTGCTCTCGGAATCCAAACCACGCCGAGGCCGGTAATGAGTTTGGAAGGGGGGATCAGCAATGGCGATTCGGAAAAAGGTAGACGACGCTCCACAGGAGAGGCTCGAAGCTGATCGGAAGCGGCTCGAGCTCCTGGCCGCCCAGTGCGGCGAGGAGGCGGGCCTCCACCGGCCGCTGAACGACGTCGTCGGCGGCGTCATCACCGGGATCCCGGAGGAGACCGACCTGGCCCAGGCGCTGTCCGACCGGGAGACGAGCGACCTTCTCGTCCACCTGCTGGACCAGAACCGGGAGCAGGTCGAGCGGGCGCTCGAGCGCCTGCGCGACGGTTCGTACGGGGTCTGCGAAGGCTGCGGCCGTCGAATCCCGGACGCTCGGCTGAAATACCAGCCGGCCGCCACGCGCTGCGTCGAGTGCCAGTCCCACTGGGACAGGCTCAACGGCAGAACCGCCTAGGACTTGTTGTTCTAGTGCTCCTCCCCATTCATGGGGAGGTGGCGCGAAGCGCCGGAGGGGCCGGTTTAGGTCCGCTTAGCGGTCCGCCGGAGTGCACCCACGCCCAGGGCCAGGCCGACCAATACCATCGCTCCGCCGATCCAGAACCACTTCATGTCGCCGGTCATGACGCTGCCCGGAATGTAGCCAAGACCCTGGCCGGCGAAGACCGCGCCGATCAGCACAACGAGCACGGCGACCACGACCAGGGCGACTCTCACGACAGGTCTTTACCGGCCGCGGTTACCTCAAATTCCTCCGTAGACGACCGACTTCTCCTCCGTGTATTGGAGGAAAGCCTGCACGCCGTGCTCCTTGCCGAAGCCTGACTGCTTGGTGCCGCCGAACGGGAGCTCGTCGTGCGCGATCTGCAGCGCGTTCACCCACGTGTAGCCGGCCTCCAGCTCCTGCACCCCCCGATGCGCCGAAGCCATGTTGGTCGTCCAGATCGACGACCCGAGGCCGTACTGCGACGCGTTGGCGAGCCGCAGGCCTTCGTCTAGGTCCTTGATGCGCCGGATCGGGAGCGCTGGACCGAACACTTCCTCGGTCCACATGCGCGCGCCGTCGGGGACGTTCTCGATGATCGTCGGCTCGATGAACCAACCCTTCTCGTACTCGGAGCCCTTCGGCCTGCCCCCGCCGAAGATCACCTTTGCCCCGCGGTCGATCGCGTCCTTGATTTGCGCTTCGACCTCCGCCCGCTGCGTCTCGGTGTG
>VBHJ01000193.1 GCA_005887685.1 Chloroflexota bacterium
TCACCAGCCGCCAGCCAAGCGCGGTGTCGTAAACGGTCTGCGGACCGCGGGGAAATCCCGAGTCTGGCTTCGGCATCACCCAGGGCGCGCGGGTCATGCTCTCGACGCCGCCGGCCACGATGATGTCCGCGGCGCCGGCCTGGATCTCGCGCGCCGCGGCGATCGTCGCCTGCATGCCGGAACCGCACAGCCGGTTGACGGTCTGGCCCGGGACCTCGACCGGAAATCCCGCGAGCAGCAGCGCCATTCGCGCCACGTTGCGGTTGTCCTCACCCGCCTGGTTGGCGCAGCCGAGGATGACGTCCTCCACCTCGCCAGGTTTCACATGCGCCCGGTCGCAGGCCTCCTGGAGGACGATCGCGGCGAGGTCATCCGGCCGCAAGTCCTTCAGCTGCCCACCGTACCGCCCCATCGGCGTGCGGGCCGTGGCAACGATGACCGCCTCGGTCCTCCCCATTTATGGGGAGGTGGCGCGAAGCGCCGGAGGGGCTGTCACTTCTTGGATCTGCGGGCCAGAAAGGCCTGCACCCCTTCGGCAAACTCATCGCTTGCGGCCTGCGCCTCCTGGAGGTACGACTCGAACTCCAGGGCCTGCTCGAAGGTCGACTCGAGCGCGTGGTTGACGGCACGCTTGGCGCCCGCCATCGCCTGGCGCGGCTGTGCGGCGAGGTGATCGGCAAGCTCGCGGACCTCCTCCTCGAGGCGCTCGGCTGGAACGATGCGGTTGATCACGCCTAGCCGGTGGGCGTCGGCTGCCTGCAGGGGCTTGCCGGTGAAAAACATCTCGTAGGCGACGCCGGTGCCCGCGAGTCGCGGCAGCAGCCAGCTCACGCCGCCGTCGGGTGCGAGCCCGATGTTGACGAAGGCTTCGAGGAGGTACGCCTCGGGCGTCGCGATGCGTATGTCGCATGCGAGCGCAAAGCTCGCGCCGATGCCGACCGCGGGCCCGTTCATCGCCGCGATCACGGGCTTGGGCATCGTGCGCAGCCGGGCCAGCATCGGCATGTACTCGTTGCGCAGGACGTTGCCCACGTCCTCCGGGGTCCGCATTCCGGCGCCCTGCACCATCTCGGTCACGTCGGCCCCTGACGAAAAAGCGCGGCCGGAACCGGTGAGCACCACGACCCGGACCGCATCGTCGCGCTCGGCCTGCTTGATCGCTTCGCCAAGCTGCTGCCGGGTGAGCGCGCCGATCGCGTTCATCTTCTCCGGCCGGTTGAATCGAATCAATCCAACGCCGTCGTGCGTGTGGAATTCGATATGCGTTTGCGGTTCGACTTCGGTTGCCATCTCTCTCATCTTCCTTTGAATACGCCCTTCCGCTTCTCGAGGAACGCGTGCATGCCTTCCTTCTGGTCTTCGGTCGCAAACAAGAAGTAGAAGCTCTTGCGCTCGGACGCGAGGCCTTCCGCGAGCGGTGAGTCAAAAGCCTTGAGCACCGCCTCCTTCGCCATGCGCGCCGCGAGCGGAGGTTTGTCGGCGATCTGCCGGGCCATCCGCTTGGCAAGCTGGACGGTCATCTCGGCAGGCACCACCTTGTTGACCACGCCAAGCTCGTAGGCGCGCTGCGCGGTCACCGGAGCGCCGGTCAGCATGACCTCCATAGCCACGTACTTTCCGATGCTGCGCGGCCACCTCTGCGTGCCCCCTGCGCCGGGGATGATGCCGAGGTTGATCTCGGGTTGGCCGAACCGAGCCGTCTCGCCGGCGAGGATCAGGTCGCACATGAGGGCGACCTCGCACCCGCCGCCCAGCGCGTAGCCGTTCACCGCGGCGATCAGCGGCTTGCTGAAGCCGGCAAGCGGCGCCCACCGGCCGGTCTGGTCGCGGCGCAGCTGGTCGACGGCGCCCCGGTCGGCCATGTCGCCGATGTCGGCGCCGGCCGCGAACACCTTCGGGCCGCCGGTCAGCACCACGGCGCGAACGTTCTCGTCGGCGTCGAGCTCGGCCAGCGCAGTCGTCAGCTCGCGGATCAGGTCCGGGCTCAGCGCATTCAAGACCTTCGGCCGGTTGAGCGTCAGGGTCGCGATCGGCGGCTCGAGCTCGAGCAGGATGTGCTCGTACCCCATCGCGGCTATCATCGGCTAAATGCCCGAACGCAGACTTTTCGACTCCTATGGGCGGATCGCCGACGACTTACGGATCTCTGTCACCGACAGGTGCAACTTCCGCTGCATCTACTGCATGCCCGCGGAAGGCCTGAAGTGGCTGAAGCGCGAGGACATCCTCCGCTACGAGGAGATCGTGCGCCTGGCGCGCATCTTCGTCGACCGATACGGCGTCCGGACGATCCGCATCACCGGCGGCGAGCCGCTCGTGAGGATCAAGCTCGAGGAGCTGATCGGCATGATCAACGCGATCGACCCGACGCTCGACATCACCATGACGACCAACGGCGTCCTGTTGCGCCAGAAGGCGATGGCATTGAAGGAAGCGGGCCTGAAGCGCATCAACATCTCGCTCGACACGCTGCACATGGACCGCTTCCACGAGATGGCGCGGAGCGACCAGTTCCAGCGCGTGATGGACGGCATCACAGCGGCCCGCGAAGCCGGACTGTGGCCGATCAAGCTGAACATGGTCGTCATGAAGGGCCGCAACGACGACGAGGTCGTCGACTTCGCGCGGCTGGCGCACGCCGAGGGCTACGAGGTCCGCTTCATCGAGTTCATGCCTCTCGACGGCGACAACATCTGGACCAACGAGCAGGTCATGCCGAGCCGCCGCATCCAGGAGCAGATCGAAGACCAGTTTCCGCTCGTGCCCTTCAACGACGCCAGGCCCGGCCCGGCGACGCGATACACGTTCGCCGACGGAGCCGCTGGTGGAGTCGGCTTCATCTCGTCGGTCAGCCAGGCCTTCTGCACGTCATGCAACCGCGTCCGGCTCACCGCGGAGGGCGGATTGCGCACATGCCTGTTCTCGCTGCACGAGACGCCGTTGCGCGATCTCATGCGGTCCGGCGTTTCGGACGACCATCTCGGTTCCGTCATCGAGACGGCGATCTGGCGCAAGGAAGAGGGTCACCTGATCAACAAGCCCGGCTTCATCAAGCCGGCGAAGTCGATGTCCCAGATCGGGGGCTGAGTGGTTGATCGGGTGCTGAAGCCCGAAGAGTCGCAGCGGCCCTATACCGTGACCGAGCTGGCGAACGAGATCCGGCGCGAGCTGCGCCCCCTCGTTGCCGTGATGCTGAAGGGCGAGGTCAGCGGCATGAAGCAGGGAGCCAAAGGCCACTACAGCTTTTCCATTCGCGACGGCCAGAGCGTGCTGGAGGCTTTCATCTTCGCGGACGACGCGCGGCGCGTGACGATCCTGCCCGAGGACGGGCAGGTCTTCATCTTCCGCGGGAAGGTCGACTTCTGGCCGCAGTACGGACGGCTGCGTTTCATCGTCGACCAGGTCGAGTTCGACGATGTAGGCAAGCTGCGGGCGCGCCTCGAAGAGCTGAAGCGACGGCTCGACGCGGAGGGCGCGTTCGCGCCCGAACGCAAGCGGCGGCTTCCGTTCCTGCCGCTCTCGGTGGCGCTGCTCACATCACCCACCGGCGCCGTCATCCACGACCTCCAGGAGACGATCCTGGAGCGCTACCCGAACATGGGCATCGTCGTCTACCCGGTCCTGGTCCAGGGAGCAGGCGCCCCCATGAGCGTCGCCCGCGCGCTGCGCCGATGCAATCAGGAACGTCTCGCCGACGTGATCGTGCTGGCGCGTGGCGGCGGCGGCTTCGAAGAGATGTATGCGTTCAACACTGAGATAGTCGCGCGTGCGATTCTCGAATCGACGCTCCCGGTGGTCACGGCGCTGGGCCACACGTCGGACCGCACCGTTGCGGACCTCGTGGGCGACGCCGAATGCCGGACTCCGACCGAAGCAGGCGCGCGGGTCGTACCGAAGAAATCAGACCTGCAGGCCCAGCTGCGCGAGAGACAGCGCCGGCTCGACCGGGAGATCGGCCAGCGCTTGAATCGTGAGGTGGAGCGCCTCGGCCAGAAGAAGCAACGCGTGCTCCAGCTCCTGCCCGCCCTCGTCCGGCAGCGCATCGATCGTTTGACCAGGGCCGCAAGCGAGCTCAGCCGTCTGAGTCCCATCGCCCAGGTGGCGCGGCGCGAGGAGGCGCTGCGGGATCGCCGCCGGCGCCTGGACAGCTCAGCGACTGCTCGCCTGGCGAAGAGCCTCAACGACCTCGGCGCGCGCCGGGCGTCGATCCGATTGGAACGCGCCCTCGCGGAGCGGTTCGCGGGAGCCACGAAAGCGGTAGCCCACCGGGAGCAGCGACTTGTCGCCCTCAGCCCTGAAGGCGTGCTCGCGCGCGGCTACAGCATCACGCAGGACGCCGAGTCCGGCGCGGTGCTCCGTTCCGCCGCCGCGACCGCGAAAGGCAACCGCGTGCGGATCCGTCTGGGATCGGGGCGGCTCGGGGCGACCGTGGAGGAGGTGGAGCGGTGAGCCAGGACCTGACCTACGAGCAGGCCCTTGAGCGGCTCGACGAGCAGCTCAAGCTTCTCGAAGACGGCAACCTCTCCCTCGAGGGCGCGTTGAAGGCGGTCGACGAGGCGCGCGTCTACCTGAAGATCTGCACCGAGCGCCTCGATGAGGCGAGAAAGAAGATCGATTCATGGGGAGGTGGCGGCCGTTGCCGCCGGAGGGGCCGATCCAAGCTTCTCGTCCATCGCCCGGAGCCGCTGGCTCAAATTCTTGATGAACTCCAGCAGCACCTCCGGATGCTCGTGGACGATCGCCTGCAGGCGGTCCCGGCGCAACACGCGAACCGTGGTGTCCATCGTCGCCTGAGCACCCGCCGATCGCGGCTGGTCGTCGAACACCGACATCTCCCCCACGACGCTGCCGCTCGAGTGCCGGGCCAGCGTCACCTCCTGACCCGAGTGGTCGACGTGGATGCGAATCTCGCCGTCGACGAGCAGGTAGAGCTCGGCGCCGGCGTCGCCTTTTCGGAAGACGGTCTCGCCCTTGACGTAATGCCGCGTGACCATCAGGCGGTCGACGCTGGCCAGCTGCTCCAGCGTTAGCGTGCTGAACAGCGGCACCTGCTTGAGGGCGATGAGCTCTTTCATCTGTTCATTGAGTCCGTTGGTGGCCGCCGCGGCTGTTTCGCGGACCCACCTGTCGGAATGGTTCGCGAGCGCCTCCAGCTCCGCATGCGACGGCGGCCGCGCCACGACCGGATCGAAAGACTCCGGTTCGAGCAGCCGCGCGAGCGGGCCGGCGAGCCAGCCGGGGCCGAAGTTTAACAACGTTTCGATTGCCTCAACCCTGGTTTGCGAGTGCACCGAAGCCAGGCCTTGTTCGACGGTGGCAAAGCCGCGCTTGCCGTGCAGGGCGCGCATGGCGGCCAGCCCAGACGTCGCGGCGTTGTTCACGTAGTCGTCGAGCCCGATCCGGAGCAGCGCGTACGCCGCGGCGGCATCGCCGTCGGTATGCCGGATGGCGCCACTCACCCGAGCTGACAGCCGGGCCAGCTGCACTCCGCTGGCAAGGTGGGATTCGAGATGCTCGCGCGCGCGCCGGTACAGGTCTGGCCGGCCGCTGCGGACCAGAGCCTCCACCGCCGCGGACGACGTCTCGCCCTGCACCAGGAGCAGAGGGAGCACGAGGGTGAGGGCTTCCGGCGCCTGGGATGCCATCGCCTCCGCGGCCAGCCTCCGCACGTCGCGATCGCCGCTCGCCAGGCCGTCAGCGAGGGCTTCGGCGAAGGATTGCTGCCAGCCGGGTGGCGGAGCCCACCGCACCGCTTGCTTGAGGGCTTCACGACGGACCTCGAGATTGGCGTCGCGCATGCAGGCGATCAGCGGCTCGGCCGCCTCGGCGACCTGCCCCTTCAGCCGCGCAAAGCTGCGGATCGCCTCCAGCCGAACGACCGGATCGCCGTCAGCCAGCGAGCGAAGGACAACGGCGTCATCCGCGATGAAGGCCGCGGCCCACGCCGCCGCCGCCCGGTCGCGAGCGGCCTCGGAATCGCCCAGCGCGCGGAGGACGTCCATCGAGGACTCCCACGGCTCAGCCCGGGTGATGCCCGCGATGGCCGCGGCCGCCCTCACCCAGCCGTCCTCGTCTTCCGTGGCGGCCTCGAGCTGCTCCACAGGGATTCGATCTGGCGGCGCCATCTGCAAGGCCAGCCGCTTCACCACGGAATCCCTCGATTCCAGCAGCTCGGGCAGCATCGCGGCAAACGTCTCGGGCGAGGTCTTCGCGAGCGCTGCCGCGGCGAACTCCCTGGTCTTGGCGTCGGCGCCGCGGATGAAGCCCTGGAGCTCGCCGATCTGGTCCGGCGTAGGCCGGCCGACTGCCTGCTGAAAGTCGGCCAGGCTGAGGGCGTGCGCCCGCAGTCGAGCGTAGATCGCGTCCACGTACAGGCTCCGGACGCGCCAGGCGGCAGCGATGAACAGCACGCCGGCCGCGATCCCGATCAGAGCGAGCGCCTTGACAGTTGATGCAATGGGCCCCTGGAGCAACAGCAGCACGACGCCGCTCAGGACCGCCGCGCCCGGAAGCACGAGGTTGTCGAGGAGCAGCTGCAGCTTGGGGACGACCTGCGCCGGCAGCGCACCTCCGAGGACGTTCTGCGTCGGGTCGTCAAGGCCCGTCTGCAGGCTGTTGCGGACGATGAACAGCACGAGCGCGGTGGCGAGCGCGGGGTTGACGGCCACCGCCGCGAACCCGATCAGGGTGAAGGCGGGAAGGATCAGGATGGCGTTCTTCACCCCCAGCCGGTCCAGCACCCACGGTGCGATGAAGAGGCTGACCGCCAGCTGCACCACGTAGCAGGCGAGCCACGCGTTGCCGATCAGGATGGTCAGCGCCTGCAGGTTGTTGTGGGTGGCCGCGACGAAGAGCACGGCGACGACGTAGTCCCCGATGCGGCTGACAACCTGGAGCACGAGCGCCAGCAAGACAAGGGCGAGCACCAACCTGCTGCCGGTCAGGTACTCGACCGCGCGCCGTAGGACGGCGATGACTCCATGCCGTTTGCGCTCGAGCTCATGCTCGACGAGGAGCTGGTCTACCTCGTCGACGAACGCCGGGCGGAAGAGTGTTCGCTCCAGTCCGACCGACATCACGGCAGCGGCCAGGGCGCCAAAGGCCCAGATGAAGATGAGTGGTTCGGTCGCGAAGACGGCAACGATCGTCGTCGTGAAGCCGGAGAGGATGTAGCCGACACTCGAGCCGGCGGCGATCACCGGAAAGATGCGCTTGCCCTCGAGCACGTTGAAGTGCTGGCTGACGAAGCTCCAGAAGTTGAGCATCACCAGCTCGAATGCGACCGAGTAGACGACGTAGGCCCCGAAGGCCACGGTCGCGTCCTCGCGAATCGTATAGGCAGCGAAGACGGCTATCGCCGCGGCCGCATTCGCGATCAGGACGATGCGGAATGCCGAGCCGACGCCGAACCTCCTCGTCAGCACGCCCTGCAGGGCGGCCATGGGCCACACCGTCAGCGCGAGCACGATGAAGAACAGCGGGTAGGCGTGCGGGCCGGCCTTGTTCAGAAAGATCGATTGAGCGGCGCTGAAC
>VBHJ01000264.1 GCA_005887685.1 Chloroflexota bacterium
AGCGCGAGCAAGAAGTGCTGAAAGAAGTCGCAAAGGGGCTGACCAACGCCGAGATCGCTCAGCGCCTCCACGTCAGCGAGACGACGGTGAAGACCCACGTCGCTCACCTGCTCGACAAGCTCGACCTGCGCGACCGGGTGCAGGCGGTGATCCTGGCCTACGAGGCGGGGCTGGTCGGCAACCTCTGAGCCGACAGCTGGAGGTATTTCTTCGACCACTGATCCCACCCCATCCACGAGAACTCGGGTCGGTCTTCCACGACGTCGCCGGCCTGTACACCTAGGCCCGCTCCGGGCAGCGCAGGCTGGCTGCCGCTTGGCTCGATAAGCCCGCCGACGATCTCACCGAGCGTGACTGCGTTGAGCCACGGTCCGACGAGACCCGACGGCAGAGCCACGATCACGTTGTCCGTTCCCGCAACGAGCTCGCACATCCTGTTGGCGGGCATGTCGCCGACGTCCTGCCGGTACCCCGCGTAGCAGCCGATTTCGAGGCCGTCCACTTCCGGCAGTCGCGGGTAGAGCGCCAGCAGGGTTGCGAAGCCACGCGCGACCCGCTCGTGATCGACCTCCGCGGCGGCGTCATCGGGAACGTCGTCGGACCACGGCCCGCCCATCTCCATCGGTGTGACGTACCACGTCACGTTGTCCGGCTGGTCATGCGCCGCAAGCATCATGCTCGTGGTCGGAAGCGATCCGCGCGGCGCGCGCACGCAGATCATGTGAACCCTTCGGTGCTTGATCTGCTCGGTCTGCGGCGTCTGGCCAACCAGACCTTGCAGCAATCGTTTGCTGCCGCACCCTGCGGCAACGACCACCGCCCTGGTCGAGAGAACGACATCGTCACCGGCGATTCTCACGGAGACCGCATCCACCCGCGCGCCAGTCCGATGCAACGTGGCGTGGCCGCGCAGCATGCGGTCGCGATGGCTCTCGCTCAGCACCTCGACGAGGCGGCGTTTGGGAACACTCCGGTCAGGCAACCGCAGCGCCTTCAGGCCAGGCGGCATCGCGAATCCGCCGGGCAGGCTCGCTGTGGGCAAGCCGTCGAAGAGCGGCATGCCCGGCGGCGGGATCACCACCCAGTCCTGGCTCAGCTCGAGCCCGCGTCCCTCAAGGTACGGCTGCACGACTTCGCTCGAGGCGCGCGGCAGCTCGGGGCCGTACATGCCAAAACCCGTGTTGAGGTAGCCGTGGGAGTGGAGAGTCTGGCCGGATCCCAGATCGCCGTCGCTCACTAACGCGCACGAGTAGCCCTTCTCGACCAGGGCGTCCAGCGCGACCAGGCCCTGGATGCCTCCACCGATGATGACCACGTCCATTTGAGAAGTGCTGCTCAAACCACGACCACCAGGGCGCGCCGCTCGACTCTCCTCGTTTCATACCGCGGCATGTCGATCTCATCGCCTGCGATGTAGTAGGCGAAGGCCCCCATCTGACTCAGAGAGATCAGCCCAGGCAGAAGCCAATCCCACATCCGGCCCAACTTGCTCATCCCAACCACCTTTGAGAGGCTCCTAAATTAATTAGAGGCAGCCTCTGATTGATAGTGGTACCCTATTCGCAATGGCGATGGCTGTCAAGTCCCGTCGCACCTACAACGGAACTCTGCGCACCCAGCAGGCGCGGATGACCCTCGACGCAGCTCGGCGCCTCCTGACCAGGGGGACCTACAGCAGCGTCACGATGGAAGACATCGCCACCGAAGCGGGCGTGGCCTACCAGACGGTCTACGGGATCTTCGGTTCCAAGCTGCGTCTGGCGCAGGGCCTCATCGACACCGGGTTCCCCCATGTCGCAGACGCCCTCGAGCTGTTCGATCGGCTCGACCCATCGGGTGACCCCGCGGTTGCCCTGCGTACGAGCGCCCGCGTCTCTCGCCTCATCTACGAACTGTGCGCAGATCTCGTCCGCTTCATGCGGGAGTCCGGCGATCCGGGCCTGCTCGCCCGCTACCGCGACAGAGAGGAGGAACGCCTGCGCGGCATGGTCCGGTATGGAGTCGGCGAAAGGCTGGAAAGAAGCGGCCGGCTGCGCCCAGGCATCTCGCCATCGGAGGCGGTGGCGGTAATCTGGGCGCTGAACGGCCCCGACCAGTACACCCAGATGGTCTTCGAAAGAGGCTGGACACCTTCCCGCTACGAGGAGTGGCTGGGCGATGCGCTGATCAGCATTCTCCTGGAGACCTGACCAGCCCACCAGCCCCTCCGTCGGCTGCGCCGACACCTCCCCATGAATGGGGAGGAAAATGCC